>NZ_JADQDD010000180.1 GCF_019263595.1 Pseudonocardia sp. KRD291
CCAGCTCGGTGAACTTGCTGGTCATACCGGGTCTCCGGGGGATGGGATCTCACATGGTCGAGGCGGCGGCGTGCACCTCACCCAGAGCCTGCCGGGTGAGGTCACCGAAGTCGTCGGCACCCTCCGCCTCGCCCCACCGCTCGACCGCGACCTGCAGGGCGAGCGCCCCCAGCTGTGCGGTCACCCCGGCGACCAGACGGGGGACGCCGCGGCGCGCGAGGGCGTCCACGACCGCTGCGGTGAGGCTCATGCCCTTCAGCGCCTCGCGTTCCTGCAGGTCGGGATGGGCGTCGATGACCGCTCGGCGGCGGACGGTGAAGGCGCGGTGGTCCGGTGTGAAGACGTCGCGGCCGAGCGCGTCGAAGCCGCACGCCATCGCTTCGAGCGGGGCGGCGGCGGAGGGAGCCGCGGCGATGGCGTCGACGAGCGGCTCGATCAGCGCGTCCTCCCCGAAGAGCACCTCACGCTTGTCCTGGAAATGCCGGAAGAACGTGCTCTTGGCGAGCCCGGCGCGTTGGGCGATGTCGACCACGGTCGTGTTGTCGTACCCGCGGTCCGCGAACAGTTCCAGGGCGACGTCGATGAGACGTCGCGATGCGTCGGGTTCCCAGCGAGCCATGGGAGCACCTTACGGGACTTGGTCCCGTGACGGTCCTCATGGTCGGAGTCGAGATCCGAGAATCGCGTCAGCGGTGACTGGGCTGTTTTCGGCGTGAGGCGTTCAGACAACGAGGATGGTGGAGGATGGAAGCATGATCGGTGACCGATGGGGAGTGCGCGACGGCGAGATCTTGCGCCCCTACCCGTGCGACGACTTCGTCACCGCCTCCGCATTGCAGCTGTGGCGGGGCGTGACCGTCGAAGCGCCCGCCGAAGTGGTATGGCCCTGGGTTGCGCAGATAAGGCTGGCGCCGTACTCCTACGACTGGGTCGACAACCTCGGCCGGCGCTCGCCACGCGAGCTGGCAGGTCTTTCTGAGCCTCAGGTCGGAGAACGGTTCACCACCGCCGGTGGACGGGAACTGGGTCGGATCGTTTCGGTCACCCCGGGGACACAGCTGACCGGCACCATCATCGGCGCATTCATGTCCTATGTCGTCCTACCCCAGGACCGCGACACGACGCGCCTGCTACTCAAAGTCGTCATGCAGATCAACCGTTGGGTGGGCATCGGGCTGTCCGTCGGCGATCTGGTCATGGCTCGGCGGCAGTTGCTGAACTTCAAGAATCTCGCCGAGCAGCAGCACTGAGGACGAGCGGTGGCTCATCCCCTGCTGCCGGACGTTCGGCTGAGCGAGCCGAACGCGACCGGAGCACCAGGAGACACCGCCGCCGTGTCGGACGATCTCGTACCGGACCTGTACCGGCGGGGCCCTGGTCGGAGAAGTCGCTGGTCAGAGGCCGGAACTTACGTAGAGACGGCGCTTGGAGATGTACTGGACGACGCCGTCGGGCACGAGGTACCAGACCGGGCGTCCGGCCGTGACACGTTCCCGGCACTCGCTGGACGAGATCGACAGCGCGGGCACCTCGACGAGCGTGACCGATCCGACCGGGAGGTGGTCGTCGCCGAGTTCGTAGCCGGGCCGGGTGACGCCGACGAAGTGCGCGTAGCGGAAGAGCTCGTCGACCTTGTGCCAGGACAGGATCTGCTGCAGTGCGTCGGCGCCGGTGATGAAGAAGAGGTGGTCGTCGGGCATCGCGGCGTGCAGGTCGGCGAGGGTGTCGGCGGTGTAGGTCGGGCCGTGCCGGTCGACGTCGACCCGGCTCACCGAGAACCGAGGGTTCGACGCCGTCGCCACCACCGTCATCAGGTAGCGGTCCTCGGCCGCGCTGACCACCCGCGAGGTCTTCTGCCACGGCTGGCCGGTCGGCACGAAGATGACCTCGTCCAGGGCGAACCGGTCGGCGACCTCGGAGGCCGCGACCAGGTGGCCGTGGTGGATCGGATCGAACGTCCCGCCCATCACGCCGATCTTGCGCTGCATCGGCGCAGACTATGCGGTCACCGCGGTTGCGGCACCGGCGTGTCGGCGATCTCGCGTCGCCGCGCGCGGTCACCGGTCGGGTAGGCGTGCCGGAACTGCACGCTGATCCGCGGGCCGCAGTCGCGGACCTTGGGGACGCTGTGCTGCCAGGTGCGCTGACACGACCCGCCCATCACCAGCAGGTCCCCGGACGCGAGCGGGAACGACACCGACGCGCCCCCACCGGTCGGACGCAGCCGCAGCGGACGCGTCGCGCCGAGGGACACCAACGCGACGACCGAGGTGGCCATCTCGCGCGCCACCCGGTCCCCGTGCCAGGCGACGCTGTCCGCGCCGTCGCGGTAGAGGTTCGCGCCGACCTGGGTGAACGCGACGTCGTAGCGCTCTCCCAGCTCCGTCGCCATGTCCGCCAGCAGCGGCTCCGGACGATCGGCGGGTTCGCCGGCGTCGATCCGCCAGCGGTGCGTGACGCGGGGCTCGGGCACCGTCCGGTCGTACATCCACAGCTCGTGTCCTCGCCACGGCGTCGTCTCGAGCAGCCGGACGAACAGCTCGTCGGCGCCGCGCAGCCATCCCGGCACCACGTCCACCCACGCGCCGTGCGCGAGTTCGTGCCGACACACCCCGTCGAACCCGCCCGGCGCCGCCCCGGCATCCGGAGCGATGTCGAACAGCGAGGACTGCCAGCTCAGGTCGACCGTCACCCCGACGACGCTACCCTCCATCGAACAATAGTTCGAGACTCCGTCCGGGCGACGTCCCGGCCCCGCCGGTGCGAAGATCACGACCAGCCCCGTCGAACCCGAGAGGGAGCCCGGCATGACCTCGCCGTCCGGCACCAGCGCGCGCGGCGCGGTGCTGTCCTACATCGGCCTGCGCCGCAGCGTCGGGATCATCGGCATCGCGCTGCCGTTCGTGCTCGCGATCGGGAACCTGCTGCTCACCGGCGACGGGCCGCGGTCGTCGATCAGCAGCTACTACTACACCGGGATGCGCGACGTGTTCGTCGGCAGCCTGTGCGCGGTCGGAATCTTCCTGTTCTGCTACCGCTACGAGCAGCCCGACGACCGGCTGGGCAACCTGGCCGGGGTGGCCGCGATCGGGGTCGCCCTGTTCCCGACCCGTCCGGAGGGAGCGGCGAGCGCCGCGCAGACCGTCGTCGGCTGGCTGCACCTGGCGTTCGCCGTGGCGTTCTTCGTGTCGCTGGCGTGGTTCTGCCTGGTCCTGTTCACCCGCGACGACGGCGCCCCGACCGCCCGCAAGTCGGCGCGCAACGCCGTCTACCGCACGTGCGGGATCGTGATCCTGGCCTGCCTCGCACTGGCCCTGTTCAACGGTCTGTTCGTCCCGGACGAGCTCGCCCGGGTCCTGCGGCCGCTGTTCTGGCTGGAGGCCGCCGCGATCGTCGCGTTCGGGGTCGCCTGGTTCGTCAAGGGTGACACCGTGCTGCGTGACCGGCCCGGGCTCGCGGCCCCGGCGGTGTGAGCGCACCGACGACGAACGCCAGCTCGCGCTCCATCTCCCCGGTGTCGTCGGCGGCGTGCCGTGCCATCGCGTGCCGGTGCCCGATCGCCGAGGCCAGCAGCAACGACGCCCCGCGCACGTCGTCCGAGGCCTCCCGCCCGGTGGCGCCGACGATCACCTCCTGCACGGCCGCGACCAGCTCGTCGAACCGGCGCTGCAGCGCGTCACGGACGACCGGCAGCGTGTCGGCCTCGCGCCAGAGCAGGTGGGACAGGACGGCCGAGTCGTCCAACGACTCGTCGAGGGCGACCACGAGCCGCCGCAGGCTCGCCGTCAGGTCCCCGGCCACAATCACCTCGGAGCACCGGACGACGTCACGGGGCAGCCGGTCGACCAGGGCCTCGAGCAGGTCGGGCTTGCGGCGGAAGTAGTAGTGCACCAGCCCCTTGGGCACCGAGGCGCGCTCGGCGACCTTCGAGGTGGGGGTGGCGTCGAAGCCGTGCTCGGCGAACAGCGTCTCGGCAGCGGCGAGGATCCGCTCCCGGGCCGGGCCGTCGCCGGTGCTCGGCTCGCTCACGTCGGCAACGGGCTCGTCCACCGGTTCAGCGTCCTCTCACACGGCGAGGGCCGCGACCCCGGTACGGGTCGCGGCCCTCGCGTGGTTCTCGTCGTGGATCAGCGGGCCGCCACCGCCCCGCGGTGCGCGGCGCTCGCCACCGGGATGGCGGTCGCGGCGACCGCCACGGCCAGCACGCCGGCGATCCAGGACGTCCACGACGCCCCGGCGAGACCGCTGTAGCCCATCACCCACGGGGCGATGAACAGCAGGACACCGAGGACACCGTGCACGTACTCGCTGGACACCGAGCGCGGCGCGCCCAGCGACCAGAGCGACGTGGCGGCGAGCACCACTCCGAGTACGACCATCGTCCACGCGGCGGCGGCATCAGTCGTCGTCACGAGGGGCGACAGAGCCGTGAGAACGCCGATCACCAACGCGGCCCAGTCCTGCCAGCGCTGCCATGACCTCTCAACCATCTCGAACACCTTCTCTGTGAGCTCCCTGTGGGATACCTCAGGTCTACGCTTGATTGGCCGGCCGGTCAAGACCTGTCCGGGGCGGGTCCGGCCGGGCGCGGCCCGCTCCCGGGTAGCGTCCGGCGACATGCGCGCCCCGGACACCGACGGCCCGGCCACCGCCGAGGACGTGAGCGTCACGCCTTCGGCCGACTCGTCGCCGTGGCCGGTGGTGCGCCGCGCGTCGAGACGCTTCGTCGTGCTGTGCCGGTTGTTCGCGCTCGTGGCGCTGGCCTACGGCGTCGTGATCGCCACGCTGGCGGTGGGCGACGTGACCCGCTCGGCATGGCTGTGGGCGGCGATCGTCGTCGGTGGACTGGTGCACCTGGCCGGGGTCGTCGGGCTGTGGTTCGTGGCCCCGCGCGCACCGAAGCGGGTACTGCCCCGTCCCGGCCCGGCGTCGGGGACCGAGTCCGACCGCAGGCGGGCCCGGCGCACGCTGCACGCCGGGGGCCGCCTCGGAGCGGAGCAGCGGAGGCTGGTCGCGGTCGAGGTGGCGGCGGGGGCTCGGGTGCCGGTCGTGGTCGCGGGGGCGTTCGCGCTCCTCGGGCCGGTCGTCATGGGCACGCCGAACACCGACCACCCACTGCCGTGGCTCGGGCCGGTCACCGCCGGAGTGGTGCTGCTGATCCTGCTCGGGCTGGTGTGGCAGGTCCGCGCGGTGCGCCGGGTGCACCGGGAAGCCCAACGCGCGGAGGCGCTGCCCTCGGTCGAGGGCAGCGAGGTGCCCTACCTGCCCTGACGGCGTCCGGGCGCCGGACGACACCGTTTCCGCCCGGAGGGACGCTCGTGATCGCGGGCCGGGTACCGATCACGGCCACGGATGGCCACGATCGGTACCGACCCGCTGATCAGCAGCCAGGAACGGTCAGACCGGGAGCAGCCCCTCGACGACGTCGGTGAGCTGGCCGATCGTGCGGCACTCGTGCATCGGCAGGACGTCGGCGTAGCGCAGGGCCGCCGAGTCGCCACTGCCCCACTGCCGGCGCGGCTCCGGGTTGAGCCAGTGCGCGTGCCGGGCCTGCGAGGCCAGGCGCTTGAGGATGCGCAGGTTGGGGTCGCGGTAGTTCGTGCGCCCGTCCCCGAGGATCAGCAGCGACGTCTTCGACGTGATCGCCTCACCCCAGTGCTCGGCGAACCCGCCGAGGGCGTTGCCGTAGTCGGAGTGCCCGTCGAACGCGGTCAGCTCGGCCTCGCGCAGCACCCGCTGCATCACCCCGGACAGCTCCGCGCCGGGGGTGAACAGGTGCGTCACCTCGTCGGTGCACTCGACGAACGCGAACACCCGCACCTTGGAGAACTGCTCGCGCAGCGCCTGGACCAGCAGCAACGTGAAGTGGCTGAAACCGGCGACCGAGCCGGAGACATCACAGAGGATCACCAGCTCCGGACGGCCGGGACGGCGCGTGCGGTAGGCCGGGTCCATCGGGACGCCGCCGGTGGACATCGAGCGGCGCAGCGTGCGCCGCATGTCGAGGGTCCCGCGACGGGCCCGCTTGCGCCGGACCGCGAGCCGCGACGCCAGCCGTCGGGCCAGCGGGTGCACGGTGCGCCGGAGCTGGGAGAGCTGCTCGGCGTAGGCGGTGAGGAACTCGATCTGCTCGGTCTGCTTCGGCACCGAGGACTTCGCGATCTGCTCGCGGCCGCGCTGCTCGGCGGTCCGGCGGCGCACCTCGTCGCGGATCATCTGGCGAAACCGTGCGATCCGGTCCCGGATCTCGCGGCGGCGGACCTCGGAGACGAAGGCCGAGCTCTCTGCGTCGTCCCGCGACTGCAGCCCGGCCAGGATCTGGGCCAGCAGCGTGTCCGGGGACAGCGCGTTGAGGGCCTGGTAGGCCGACCAGTTCGGCTTCGCGGTCTGCCCGCGCACGCCCTGCCCGGCCGCGCCGGAGGTGCCCATCGCCTCGACCGCGGCCCGGGCGAGGTCGCGCAGGGTCTCCTCGTCGCCGTCGCGCAGCAGGTCGGCCAGGATCTCGCGCAGCGCGTCGACGTCGACCGGCCCGTCCCCGGAGCCGTCCTCGCCGTCGTCGATGCGGGGCACGTCGACCTCGCTCGAGCCGGCTCCCATCACGGCCGGGAACCAGAGATCGAACAGCGCGTCGAACGTGTCGCGCTGCCCGGAGCGGCGCAGCAGCGCCGCGGCCAAGCCCTCGCGCAGGTGGTCGCGGCGCAGCAGGTCGATCGCGCCGATCACCTGGGCGGCGTCGATCGTCTCCCCCGGCCCGACGGCGACCCCGCTGCGGCGCAGCGCGGCCACGAAGTCGACCAGGTGCCCGGGGATCCCGTGCTCCGGGGGCCTCCCCCGACCGGCGGGGGGCAGGGGCGGTGCGCTGGTCATGGATCCATCATGCGGCACCCGTCGCGAGGACACCACCAGGCGAGCAGCCGTCCCGCACGGTCAGTTCAGGCGCAGCTCCGCGGCCGCCTTCTCCGCGTCGGACTGGTGCTTGAGCACGACGCCGAGGGTCGCGCGGACCGTGTCGTCGTCGAGCGTGTCCAGCCCCAGCGCCAGCAGGGTGCGGCCCCAGTCGATGGTCTCGGCGACGCTGGGCGCCTTGCGCAGCTCCATCGCGCGCAGCACGCGCACGGTGCGGACCAGCGCGTCGGTGAGGCTCTCGGTGAGCTCCGGGACGCGGGAGGCGACGATCCGGCGCTCCAGGTCGGCGTCCGGGAAGTCCAGGTGCAGGAACAGGCAGCGACGCTTGAGCGCCTCGGACAGCTCGCGGGTGGAGTTCGAGGTCAGCAGCGCGAACGGGCGCCGGGTGGCGGTGATCGTGCCCATCTCCGGGATCGAGACCTGGTAGTCCGAGAGCACCTCCAGCAGCAGCCCCTCGACCTCGACGTCGGCCTTGTCGATCTCGTCGATCAGCAGGACGGTCGGGTCGCTGCGCCGGATCGCGGTCAGCAGCGGGCGCGGGAGCAGGAACTCCTCGGAGAACACGTCGTCGCGGGTGGCGTCCCAGCCCTCGGCCCCCTGTGACGACGGGTTCTGGCCGGCGGTGATCCGCAGCAGCTGCTTGGCGTGGTTCCACTCGTAGAGGGCGCGGGCCTCGTCGATGCCCTCGTAGCACTGCAGGCGGACCAGCCCGGAGCCCGTCGCCTCGGCCACGGCCTTGGCCAGCTCGGTCTTGCCGACGCCGGCCGGGCCCTCGACGAGCAGCGGTTTGCCCAGCTTGTCGGCCAGGTAGACGGTCGTGGCGACGCCGGTGGAGGCGAGGTAGCCGACACCGGCCAGCCGCTCGACGACGTCGTCGACCGACCCGAACTGCGGGGACTGCGGAGCACTCACGCCGATCATCCTGCCCTGCGACCCCCGGATCCGTCGCACCACCGCCGTCCACCGGTGACCCGGGTCACCTCACGGCCCGACGTCGGCGAGCGCCGTCAGCCGTGCAGGACGAGGTAGGGGGCCAGCGCGAGCAACGTGATGATCAGGGCGTACTTCAGGCTCCGGGTGGGCAGCGCCCGGGCGATCTTCCAGCCGATCAGGACGCCGACGAGTTCCGGGATGCCGACCAGGACGGCCAGGGGCCAGTCGACGGCGCCGGCCAGGAGGTAGCCCACGGTCCCGACGCCGGCGATGACGATCGACTGGACCTGGGCCGCGGCGAGGGATTCCAGTACGGGGACGCCGAGCGCGACGAGCAACGGGACGGTGAGCATCGGCCCACCGATGCCGACGATGCCGCTGGCCGTGGCCACCACCAGCCCCAGCGGAACGACCCGGGTCGCCGAGGGGTGGACCGGCGCGGCCGTGGGCTGCCGGCGCTCGCGGTACCACACGAGCCCGGCCACCAGCACCACGAAGACCCCGAGCACCAGCCCGAACGCCCGCTCCGACACCACCGAGTTGATCAGTACGCCGATCGGGGTGCCGACGACGGCGGTGCCGGCCAGGAGCTGCGCAGTGCGGCGTGTCGCCGGTTCGCGCAGCTGTCCGGAGCGGGCGTAGGCGGCCGCGCCCAGCGTGCCGGTGGCGACGTGGGTGACGATGGCCGTGCCCGCCACCTGGGCCGGGGTCAGGGCCGTCAGCGCGAAGAGCCCGATGGTGGGCAGCACCCCGCCCGCTCCGACCGTGGTGATCCCGACGCCGCCGATGAGCCCGAACAACGCCAGCAGCACCCAGGTGACCGGCTCGGCCGTCACCGGGGTCCTCCGCGCCCGCGGCACCGGTGCGCGGCGGCGGCCCGGGTCGGGCGCACGGCTTCTCCCGGGCACGACGGCCGGGACGCTCCCCCGGTGTGTCCCACGGCGGCGACGCTACCTCGCCACCGCCACGCCGGGCGCCGGCACCGGTTGTCGCGGCTCCCGGCGCCGGAGCGACGGGGGCGGGCGCGAATTGTCGGTGCCGGGGGCCACCATGGTTCCCGTGACGACGACCGAGCAGGATCTGCGCACCCGGGCCGAGGAGATCCTCGGCACCCTGGCCGGTGGCGACGCCCGGCTGCGTGAGGACCAGTGGACGGCGATCGAGGCGCTGGTCGCCCAGCACCGCCGGGCGCTGGTGGTGCAGCGCACCGGGTGGGGCAAGTCGGCGGTCTACTTCGTGGCCACCGCACTGCTGCGCGAGCAGGGCGCCGGTCCGACCGTGATCGTCTCGCCGCTGCTGGCGCTGATGCGCAACCAGATCGACGCCGCGGTCCGGGCCGGGATCGTCGCCGTCACGGTGAACTCGGCGAACAACGACGAGTGGGACTCGGTCTACGCCGAGATCGAGGCCGGCGAGGTCGACGTCCTGCTGCTCAGCCCGGAGCGCCTGAACAACCCCGACTTCCGGGACCGGGTGCTGCCCAAGCTCGCCGCGACGGCCGGGATGCTGGTCGTGGACGAGGCGCACTGCGTGTCCGACTGGGGGCACGACTTCCGCCCGGACTACCGCCGGCTGCGCACCCTGATCTCGGACCTGCCCTCGGGTATCCCGGTGCTGGCCACCACGGCGACGGCGAACGACCGGGTGGTCCGCGACGTGACCGAGCAGCTCGGGATCGGGAGAGAGTCCTCGGACGACGGCGGCACCCTGGTGCTGCGCGGGTCCCTGGACCGGGAGAGCCTTCGCCTGTCGGTCGTCCCGCTACCGACCCCGGCGCGGCGCCTGGCCTGGCTGGCCTCGCGTCTGGAGGAGCTGCCCGGCGCCGGGATCATCTACACGCTGACCGTGGCGGCCACCGACGAGGTGGCCGAGTTCCTCACCGAACGCGGGTTCGCGGTGCGGTCCTACTCCGGCAGGACCGACCAGCAGGCCCGTCTGGACGCCGAGTCGGACCTGCTCGGGAACCGGGTCAAGGCCCTGGTGGCGACGAGCGCGCTCGGGATGGGTTTCGACAAGCCGGACCTCGGATTCGTCGTGCACCTCGGCGCGCCCGGCTCGCCTGTGGCCTACTACCAGCAGATCGGTCGCGCGGGCCGTGCCCTGGACCGGGCCGAGGTGGTGCTGCTGCCCGGCCGCGAGGACCGCGACATCTGGGCCTACTTCGCCTCGCTGGCCTTCCCGCCGGAGCCGCTCGTCCGCCAGACCCTGGACGTGCTGTCGTCGGTGCCGCAGTCGACGGCGTCGATCGAGACGCGGGTGGACCTGTCCCGGACCCGGCTGGAGATGCTGCTCAAGGTCCTCGACTCCGACGGCGCGGCGAAACGCGTCAAGGGCGGCTGGGTCTCCACCGGCGAGGAGTGGGTCTACGACTCCGACCGCCACCAGCGGGTCGCCACGGCGCGCAAGGAGGAGCAGCAGGCGATGCTCGACTACATCGCGACGACCGAGTGCCGCCTGGTGTTCCTGCGCCGCCAGCTCGACGACCCGGACCCGACACCGTGCGGGCGCTGCGACACCTGCACCGGCACCGTGTGGTCCGACGAGGTCACCGGCGACAGCGAGACCGCCGCGCAGGCGCGGCTGACACGGCCGGGCATCGAGCTGGCGCCGCGCAAGCAGTGGCCCAGCGGAATGTCCGAGCTCGACGTCCCGGCGTCCGGCAAGATCGCCGCGGGCGAGCTGGCCGGCACGGGACGGGCCATCGGGCGCCTGTCCGACATCGGGTGGGGCACCCGGCTGCGCGAGCTGCTCGGCTCGCCGGAGTCCCCCGCCGAGGACGTGCCGGTGCCCACGGACGTGCTCGACGCCGTCGTGACCGTGCTGGCCGGCTGGGGCTGGGAACGGCGTCCGGTCGGCGTGGTCGGGATCGGCTCGCGCACCCGTCCGCACCAGCTCGAGCATCTGGCCCGGCGGATCTCGGAGATCGGGCGGCTGCCGCTGCTCGGGACGCTTCCCCCGGCCGGCGACCGGCCGGTCCGGCGGGAGAACTCCGCCCAGCGCCTCGCCGCGGTGTGGGAGGGCTTCGACGCGTCGGCGCTGCCGGACCTCTCCGGCCTGGACGGGCCGGTGCTGCTGGTCGACGACCTGGTCGACTCCGGCTGGACGATGACCGTCGCCGCCCGCGCCGTGCGCCGCGCGGGGGCCGGGGAGGTGCTGCCGCTCGCCCTCGCGGTGGCCGGCTGAGCGGACCCGCCCGGGCGGACCCCGCCGCGCCTGCGGCATAGGGTCGCGCCATGCCGTCCGACTTCCTGCTCAAGACCATGAACGCCGCCCACCGGCTGCTGATCTCCGCGTCCGGCGGGCGCCTGGGCCACGACGCGATGGGCATGCCGGTCCTGGAGCTGACCACGGTCGGCCGCAAGACCGGGCAGGCCCGCTCGGTGATGCTGACCGCCCCGCTACGCGAGGGCGACGCCTACGTCGTCGTCGCCTCCCGCGGCGGGGACGACACGCACCCGGCGTGGTTCCTGAACCTGCGCGACCAGCCCGACGTCGAGGTCGCCCTCAAGGGCGGGGCCCGGCAGCCGATGCGGGCGCGGATCGCCGACCCGGCCACCCGCGCCGAGATGTGGCCGAAGATCGCCGGCAAGTACCGCAACTACGCCGGGTACCAGCGCCGCACCGAGCGGGAGATCCCCCTGGTGCTCCTCGAGCCGCGGGCCTGAGCACGGTCCCCGGCCTCCGGCCTGCTCCGTGGCTCAGCCGTCCGGTGCCGGGGCCGGCCACTGCAGGACGAGCTTCGCATGGGCGGTCCGCACCACGACACGGGCCGCGGTCCGTCCGCCCGTCACCGGGTCGGCAGCGGTCGCGGCGCCGGGAAAGGTCGCAGGGTCGGGAACGGTCGCAGGGCCGGAAGTGGCCTCGGGGTCGGGGCCGGTCATCTCGGCCGAGATCCTCAGGTCCGCCGCCTCCGGGCGCCCGGCCGTCGTCCAGCCCCGCACCAGTGCGCAGAGCCGCGCCGCCGCCACACCCCCCGCGCCACCGAACGTCCGGATGCCGCCGCGCGGCTCGGCCATCAGCAGGGCGACGCCGTCACCGGTCGCCACCCCCAGCGCGACCCGGGTCGTACCCGAGCCGAACATGGCCCGCCCGGTCTCGGTCTCGGCGGCCGGTTCCACGGCGAGCAGGCGGAACACGGCCGGATCGGCCAGCGCGCACCAGAGACCCAGCCCGTCCCAGACGTCGGTGACCGAGCCCGGCTCCGGGGACGGGTCGGCCTGCGCGCCCGGCCCGGACAGCGCCCGCGAGACGAGAGCCGGGTCCGGCCCCCCGCTCTCGGCGACCTGCATCGCCCAGCCCTCGCCCAGCGTGACCGCCGGATCGGTGTCCGCACCCGTCCCGCGCAGCCGGATGAACGCGCAGCTGCGGACCGAGACCGAGTCCAGCCGTCCCGGCCCGGTCAGCTCGAACGCGACCGAGAGCTGGCTGCCGCGCACGGCCAGCGGCAGCAGCAGCCGTCCGCCGGGCACGAGCTGCGCCACCCACTCCGGGCGGATGTCGGTGCTGCCGACGGTGAGCTCGATCCGGTCGTAGGGCGCAGCGGGCGGGTGCCCGGCCGCGCCGTCCGCGGTCACCGCCCGGACATCCGCGACGGCGGCGGCAGCCAGGTTCCGCTCGGTGTCGCGGACGAGGTCGTCGTCGATGTCGACGGTCGTCACCGCACCGGCCGGGCCGACGATCCGGGCGAGCAGGCCCGCGTTCCACCCCGCCCCGGCACCGATCTCCAGCACCCGGTGGCCGGGCTCGGCGGCGAGCTGCTCGAGCATGATCGCCACCATCGACGGCTGGGACACCGAGCTGATCGTCACGCCGTCCACGACCTTGATCGCGACGGCCTCGTCGGCGTAGGCGTCGGCGGGCGTCAGGTCGGGCAGGAACAGGTGCCGCGGCACCGAGGCGAGCGCGTCCCGAACGGCCGGGCTGCGCACCCGGCCGTCCC
>NZ_JADQDD010000181.1 GCF_019263595.1 Pseudonocardia sp. KRD291
GGTGGGCCTCGCGGACGGAGTCGGCGGTCAGGCCGTGCAGGCGGGTGGTCTCGGTGGTGCGCAGCTCGCCGGCGTCGACCAGGCGGGCGACCTCGTCGAGGATCTCGCGCTGCACGGTCGAGGTCGGCTCGGACAGCGGCCGGGTGAACATCAGCTCCCAGTGCCAGGCCTGGCTCTTCGTCTTGAGCGGCAGCGTGTCCAGGCCCTCGGGCTCGTCGATCGCGACGACGACCCCGCGCGGGGTCATGAGCTCGGCGTAGGCCTCCACGTTGCCCGCGGAGACCGGCGAGAACACGTACTGCACGCCGTCCGGGGCCACCTCGGCAACGCTGCCGACCAGGTCGTGGTGGTCGGCGATCTCGTGCGCGCCCATCCGGCGGGCCCAGTCCGCCGACTCCTGCCGCGATGCCGTGCCGACCAGCGTCAGCCCGGCCCGGCGGCCCAGCTGCAGCACCATCGAACCGACGCCACCGGCGGCGGACACGACGAGCAGGGTGCCGGTGGAGTCCGCGGTGATCCGCAGGTGGTCGTGCAGGCACTCCCACGCGGTGATCGAGGTCAGCGGCAGCGCGGCGGCCGCGGCGAAGTCCAGGGTGGACGGCTTGCGGCCGGCGATCCGGGAGTCCACGAGCTGGCGGTGGGCGTTGCTGCCGGGGCGGTCGATCGCACCGGCGTAGTAGACCTCGTCGCCGGGGGCGTAGCCCTGCACGGCGGCACCGGCGGAGATCACGACACCGGCGGCGTCGAACCCGAGGACCTTCGGCCCGTCGGCCGGGTCGAACGACGAGCGCACCTTGGCGTCGACCGGGTTCACCGACACGGCGCGGACGTCGACGAGCAGGTCGTGCGGGCCGGGGTCACCGACCTCGATCTCCGAGTCGACCAGGGCCTCCGGGTCGTCGATCGGGAGCGGGCGGGGTGCGACGACGGCGGGAACGGTGGGCATGGCTCCGGACGCTAACGGTGGTGCAGGATGCGGGCATGGCGGAACGGTCCTACGGCGACTACCAGCTCGAGATCTACGGCGCCGGGCTGCGCGGCCGGGTACCGACGCTGCCGATGACGTTCGAGGAGATGGAGCGCCGCGCACAGGCCGCGCTGCCGCCCTCGATCTGGTCCTACGTCGCCGGTGGTGCCGGGGACGAGCGCACCCAGCGCGCCAACGCCGACGCGTTCGGCGGCTGGGGCATCGTGCCCCGGATGATGGTCGGCGCGACCGCGCGGGACCTGACGGTCGAGATGTTCGGGATGTCGCTGCCGACGCCGCTGTTCCTGTGCCCGATCGGCGTGATCGGCCTGTGCGCGCAGGACGGGCACGGGGACCTGGCGACCGCCCGCGCGGCCGCGCGCACCGGCGTCCCGATGGTCGCCTCGACGCTGACCGTGGACCCGATGGAGGACGTCGCGGCGCAGCTCGGCGACACCCCGGGCCTGTTCCAGCTCTACACCCCGAACGACCGCGAGCTCGCCGAGAGCCTGGTGCACCGCGCCGAGAGGGCCGGGTACTCCGCGATCGTGGTCACGCTCGACACCTGGGTCACCGGGTGGCGCCCGCGCGACCTGTCGACGGCCAACTTCCCGCAGCTGCGCGGCCACTGCGTCGCCAACTACACCTCGGACCCGGTGTTCCGGTCGCGGCTCGACGAGACGCCCGAGGACGACCTCGCGGCGGCGACCGCCTACTGGGCCCGGGCGTTCGGGCACGCGTTCACCTGGGAGGACCTGGACTGGCTGCGCGGGCTGACCGACCTGCCGATCGTGCTCAAGGGCATCTGCCACCCGGACGACGCGCGCCGCGCCCTGGACGCCGGCGCGGACGGGATCTACGTCTCCACCCACGGCGGGCGCCAGGCCAACGGCGGGCTCTCGTCGCTGGAGATGCTGCCCGACGTCGTCGACGCCGTGGACGGGCGCGTGCCGGTGCTGTTCGACTCCGGCGTCCGGTCCGGCTCGGACGCGGTGCTGGCGCTCGCGATGGGCGCGACCGCGGTCGGCGTCGGCAGGCCCTACGCCTACGGGCTGGCGCTCGGCGGCGAGGACGGGATCGTGCACGTGCTGCGCTCGTTCCTGGCCGAGGCCGACCTGCTGATGGCCGTCGACGGCTACCCGTCGCTCGCGTCGCTGGACCGTTCGGCCCTGCGCCGGACGATGGGCGCACCGGCGAGCGGACCACGCCCGTAACCGCGGCACCTGACCGACCGGACAGGTCCGACACTCCGCTCGGACGGTTGTCGTGCGAGCCCGTGGTGGCGCCGGGGCCGCACCACCTACCGTCGAGGGCACCGCCACGCCTGCTTTCCAGGGAGCCTTGATGATCGGACTCGACCAGCTGAGCAACGACCTCGCGGGCTGGCTCGACACCACGTTCGTCCAGCGCGGGCTGCTCGCCCCGGAGGCGTTCGAGGAGGCGTTCGTCGCCGTGGTGACCGGGGCCGCGAAGGACCCGGATGCCCCGGACGACGCGTGGCTGGCGTTCTACCGCAACACCGTCGACGCGCTGGCCAGCGAGCCGGTGCCCGGCGGCACGAACGCGGAGATGAAGCCCGTGCACGAGCGGGCCCAGGAGCTCGTCGCCGGCGACGAGGTGCTGGAGCTGGGCTGCTGCTTCGGGTTCCTGTCGCTGCGCCTGGCCGCGGCCGGGTACCGGGTCACCGCCACCGACCTCACCGGCGGCACCGTGGAGCTCCTGTCCCGGATGGCCCCGCAGCTCGGCGCGGATCTCGACGCGATGGTGGCCGACGCCCGCGCCGTCGCCCGCCCGGACGGCTGCGCGGACACCGTCCTCGCCGTGCACCTGATCGAGCACCTGCCCGAGGCCGAGGGCGACGAGGTGGTGGCCGAGATGCTGCGCCTGGCCCGCCGTCGGGTCGTGGTCGCCGTCCCGTTCGAGGACGAGGCCAGCGCCACCTGGGGCCACGTGCGCCTGTTCGACACCGCCGTGCTGGACGCGATGGGCAGGCGCACCGGGCGTCCGTTCACGGTCTCCGAGCACCACGGCGGCTGGCTGGTCATCGACGTCTGAGCGGTCTCAGCCGCGCAGTGGTGGCCGTGCGCCCATCGCGCGGTGCATCACCAGCTCCAACGGGCCCCGGTCGAAGCGGCGCAGCCAGAGCACCGCGCCGGACGTGAACCCGGCGCAGACCACGGCCCACAGCAGCGGCACCCACAGCACCCGCGTCCACCCGCCTGCCTCGGCCGCCGTGGCGGCCAGTCCGAGTCCCCAGGGGTAGCACAGGGCGCTCCCCACCACGTTCTGCAGCACGTAGCAGGACATCGCGGTCCGGCCCACGGCCGTCAGGCCGCGCCGCAACGGCCCGGCCCCGGTTCGCAGACCGAACACCGACGCGGTGACCGCCGCGGCCAGACCTACCGCGACCAGCGGCGCGCACAGATAGCGGTCGACGAGGAACCACCGCGGCCCGGCGAACGAGGTGAGCAGGTTCAGCGGCAGTCCGCACGCCCCGACCAGCATCATCCGCCGCCGGATCCGGGTCCCGTCCGGGCCGAACGCGCCGGCGCGCAGCAGCCGCGCGCCGATCAGGAACAGCGCCACCCCGGACGGCACGATCAGCACGATCTCGGCCCGGAACACGCCCCAGTGCTCCATCCGCATCGCCACCTGGCCCAGGTAGTCCACCGGGGCCGGCGGCAGGTCGACGGACGGACCGCCGGGCGCCGCGGTGAGCAACGCGACCAGCAGCACCTGCACCGTGACCGCGACCGCGATCGCCGCGGTGCGCGCCCGGTCGCTGCGTCCGATCAGGTACGCCACGACCACCGACGTGACCGCGTAGCCCATCAGGACGTCGAATTCGAACACCAGCACGTAGTGCAGCAGTCCCTCCACCAGCAACAGTCCCGCCCGCAGGAGGTAACGACCCGGCCAGCGCAGCCCGCGCCGGACCGCGGCCCGGTACTGCAGCTCCATGCCGACCCCGAACAGCAGCGTCAGCAGGGCCAGGAACTTGCCGTTGGCCAGGAACCGCAGGAACGTCTCGACCGCCGCGGGCCCCGGTGCCAGACCCGCCGCCCTCTCGCCGCCGAGCAGCGACGCCGGGCCGCCCGGCGCCGCGAACAACCAGACGTTGGACGCGAACGTGCCGAGGATCGCGAGGCCGCGCAGCACGTCGAGGGTCGGGATCCGGGATCGTGCCGGATCCGGGACGGTCCCGGTGCTCGCCCGTGCGCCGCTATCGGACATCGGTGCGCTCGGCATCCGCACTCGGGAACACCGTCGCCCACAGCGGCCCGACGACGAACCAGATGCCGCCGACCAGCCCCAGCCGCGCCGCCCACGACCACATCGGGTCGTGCGGCCACGACGTCGGCACCGGCACCGTCGCGCCGGCGACGAGCGTGAGGAGCAGCATCACCACTGCGGCGACCGCGGCGGCCAGCACCAGCCTGGCGAACTCGCGCCACTCGTGCCGCATGCGTGCCGGACCACCGCGCGGCGGCCGTACCGGTGCCGGGCCGCCCGCGAACCGGTGCGCGAACCGGACGTCGGCCCAGCGGATCAGCGAGTGCCCGAACGCCACGGTGACACCCAGATACACCGCGGCCAGGCCGTGCACCGGCCCCGGCGGCGACCCGGACGCCACGTCGGCCATCGACGCCACGATCAGCACCACGTCCAGCAGCGGCACGCACAGCAGCAGTACCGCGCTCGCCCGCGGCATCCGCAGCAGATACCGCGCCACCAGCCCGCCGGCCAGGAACACCCAGAAGGCCACCTCCGCCGCGCCGATCAACAGCGCCAGCGGGTTCTCGCTCAGGAACTCCCCCATGCCGACGAGCCTGGACCGGACCGGGTCCCGCCGTCGTCCGTCGCGTGGACCATCTCCACCACGCCCGCGTACCTCTTTCGACGGACGCCGCGCGCTCCCCGGACGTGCTGGGATGGGCGCGTGATCGCGCATCTGGCCGACCGGACGCCCGGTCCGCGGTGGGCCCGCGACGTCGCCGTCGCGCTGATCTACCTCGGCATCGGGCTGCTCATGGTGCAGGCGCTGCCGGAGGTGCAGATCGTCTGGTGGTCGGGCGGGCACAGCGGGCAGCCGGTCACCACGGTCTCGGTGCTGATCATGGCGGTGGCCTGCCTCGGGGCGGTCGTGCGGCGCACGGTGCCGGTGCCGGGCCTGCTGCTGGCCACCGCGGCGGTACTCGCCGGCCCGTTGCTGGTGGGGTTCACCGACCTGGCGACCCTGCTGGTGTTCACCGACCTCCTCTACTGCTCCGTCCTGTTCACCAGCCGCCGGACGAGCCGGGCCGTGGCCGCGGTCAGCGGGGCCGTCGTCCTGCTGGCGGCACTGGCCACGCTGGTGACCGACGGTGGACGGCCGGCGCTGATCAGCCTGCTGAACATGCTGCTGCTGGTGGCGATCCCGGTGTTGTGGGGCACCGAGGTCCGCCGGCACCGTGACCTGGCCGATGCAGAGCGCGACCGCGCCGAGCAGGCGGCGCGGATGGCGGAGCTGGACCGGGAGGCCGCGGTGGCCGCCGAGCGGGCCCGGATGGCCCGGGACCTGCACGACGTCGTCGCCGGACAGCTGTCGGCGATCGCGCTGCAGTCCGAGGCGGTACTGCACCATCCGGACGCCGACCCGGACCTGCTCCGGCGGGTGCTCGGCACGGTGCGCGAGGGCAGCGTCTCCGCGCTGGCCGAGATGCGCACCATGATCGGGCTGCTGCGCTCCGCCTACCCGGCAGGGACCTGGGAGCCGGGCGACGAACCACGCACCGCGCCGGCCCGGCTCGACCAGCTCGACCCGCTGCTCGACGCCGCCCGCGACCGGGGTCTGCACGTCGACGTCGCCGACACCCGGCCGGCCGGCGCCGATCCCGCCGCCGCGGTCGAGCTGGCGGCCTACCGGATCGTCCAGGAGGGGCTGACGAACGCGGCCAAGCACGCCCCCGGCTCGAGCGTGCGGCTCGCACTGGGGCGCGAGCGGGACGCGCTGGTCGTGCGGTTGGACAACGACCTCACCGGCACCCCGTCGGCGCCTCCCGGCACCTCGGGCGGGACCGGGCTGGTGGGATTGCGGGAGCGGGCCCGCGCCGTCGGGGGCCGGTTCGACGCCGGACCGGCCGACGGCGGCTGGCGGGTCCGGGCGAGCCTGCCCCTGGTCGCCGGGCCTCCCGTGGGGGACATTACTTTCCCTTGAACCAAGGTGAGCCTGGGCTAATCTGAGCGCGCTTCGCCCGCCGCTCCCCGGAGGTCCTCGTGTCCGCATCCCTGAACCGGCGATCCGTGCTGTGGGGGGCCGGGGCTCTCGGCCTGGGCGCCCTGGTGTCCGGTTGCTCGTCGTCGCCGTCCGGCTCCGCCGACCCCGCCGGAGGGGCCGCTGCCCGCACGATCGCGCACAAGTTCGGCAGCACCGAGATCTCCGGCATCCCGCAGCGGGTGGTCACGGTCGGGCTGACCGACCAGGACTACCTCCTCGCGCTGGGCACCGTCCCGGTCGGGGTGCGCGACTGGTTCGGCGACCAGCCCGGCGGGCTGTGGCCGTGGGCACGGGAGAAGGCGGGCGGCGCCGTGCCTGCCGTGCTCCCGATCGAGACGCTGAACGTCGAGCAGATCGCCGCCCTGCGGCCGGACCTCGTCGTCGGACCGAGCTCCGGGCTGACCCGGGCCGAGTACGACGCGCTGTCCGGGATCGCCCCGACCGTCGCGCAGCCTGCCGAGTTCGCCGACTACGGGGCGCCCTGGCAGAAGATCACCGAGATGGTCGGTGCGGCGCTGGGCGTTCCGGACCGCGCCGCCGGGCTCGTCCGCGACATCGAGGCCCGGTTCGCGCAGGTCCGCGAGGCGAACCCGGGGTTCGCCGGACGGACCGGGCTGCTCGCCACCGTGCTGGAGGACGGCTCCTACTACGCCTACGCCGAGGGCCCCGCCCCGGGTTTCCTCGTCGACCTGGGCCTGACGCTGCCCCCCGCGACGGCCGGGGTCTTCACCGGGCCCGAGCGCGCACCGGTCGCCCTGAGCCGGGAACGGCTCTCGCTGCTCGAGGCCGACGTCCTGCTCGTCGGGCTCTACGGCGCCCGGGCCGCAGGCCAGATCGCGGCGGACCCGGTGGTGCAGAACCTGCAGGTCGCGCGGGAGGGGCGCATCGTGACGATGCCCGAGCTCGGCGAGCTCAACGGGGCCCTGTCCTTCGGGTCGGTGCTGAGCCTGCCGGTCGCGCTGGAGCTCGCACCGCCGCGGGTCGCCGCCGCCCTGGACGGGAACCCGGCGACGGGCTGAGATGGGCCCCATGAGCACAGATGCCGTGCGGGTCGTGGTCGCCGACGACCAGGACGCGATCCGCACCGGCCTGGTGATGATCCTCGGATCGGCATCGGACATCGAGGTCGTCGCCGAGGTCGCGGACGGGACCGCGGCGGTGCGGGCCGCGGACCGGCACCGCCCGGACGTCGTGCTGATGGACATCCGGATGCCCGGCGTGGACGGGATCGAGGCCACCCGCCGGATCCTCGACGCCGGATCGTCACAGGTCCTGGTGCTGACCACGTTCGATCTCGACGACTACGTCGACGACGCACTGGCCGCGGGCGCGGCCGGGTTCCTGCTCAAGTCCGTCGACGCACCGAGCCTGTGCCGGGCCGTCCGCGCCGTCGCCCGCGGGGACGGCGTGCTCGCCCCCGAGATCACCCGGCGGGTGATCGGCCGCTACGCGAGCGCCCCGCGCCGCGGGAACGTCCCGGGTCTGGACCAGCTCACCGCCCGCGAGACCGACGTGCTGGCCGGCCTCGGCCGGGGGCTGTCCAACGCCGGGATCTCCGCGGAGCTGGTGATCTCCGAGGCGACCACCAAGACGCACGTGTCCCGGGTGCTGGCCAAGCTCGGCCTGCGCTCGCGCACCCAGGCGGCGATCGCGGCGCAGGACGCAGGCCTGGTGCGCTGACGGTCAGCGGTCGACGGTCCGCGACGACGAAGGGCGCCCCGGACCGCCGGTCCGGGGCGCCCTTCGTGACGTGCGGGTCGGTCAGCCGGCGGCGGTCTCGAGTGCCCGGCGGGTGAGCACCTTGACCAGGGCCCGGCGGTAGGCCGGGGTTCCGGACGTGTCCGCCGGGGGCTCGGTGCCCTCGTCGGCCAGGGCGGCGGCCTCGGCGATCGACTTCCCCGCCGTCAGGGCTTCCTCGGTGGCGGTGGCGCGCAGGGCCGTGGAGCCCATGTTCACCAGCCCGACCTTGCCGTCGCACACGGCGACGGCGACGATCGCCCAGTCGTTGCTGCGGCGGGTGAACTTCTCGTAGGCCCAGCCCGCGTCGCCCTTGCGGGGCAGGCGGATCTCGACCACGAGCTCGTCGGGCTCCTTCACCGAGGAGAACACCCCGGTGTAGAAGTCGGCGATGCCGACGGTGCGCGAGCCACGCGGGCCGCGCAGCACGATCGACCCGTCCAGCGCCAGGACCGCGGCGGGCAGGTCGGAGGCCGGGTCGCCGTGCGCGAGCGAACCGCCCAGGGTGCCGCGTGCGCGGACCTGCGGGTCGCCGACCGTGCGGGCCACGGCAGGCACCAGCGGGACCTCGGCGCCGAGCACCTCGGACGTCACCAGGTCGCGGTGCTTGGTACCGGCACCGATGGCGACCTCGTCGCCCTCGACCCGGATGTAGTCCAGCTCGGCGAGCCGGCCGATGTCGATCACGAACTCCGGTGCGCCGAGGCGCACCTTCATGACCGGGATCAGTGAGTGCCCGCCGGCCAGGACGGTGGCGTCCTCGCCCTTCTCGGCGAGCAGCGCGATGGCGTCGTCGAGCGTGTCCGGTCGTGCGTAGTCGAACGCGAGGGGGATCATGCCTGGGCCTCCTCGGCGGACTCGCCACGGGAGAAGCCGGGCGCGGTGCGCAGCGCGTCGGACTCCGCCTCGGCCTTCTGCTCGGCGTCGGGGTCCTTGCCCGCCGCGACCAGGACCGCGCGCACGATGTTGTGGTAGCCGGTACAGCGGCAGAGGTTGCCCTCGAGCCCCTCCCGGACCTTGCGCTCGTCCAGGTCGTCGTCGTGGCTGATCAGCGACACCGCGGACATCACCATGCCCGGCGTGCAGAACCCGCACTGCAGTCCGTGCTCGGCGTGGAACGCCGCGGTGACCGGGTGCGTCGGGGTGCCGTCGGAGGCGCCCTCGAGGCCCTCCATCGTGGTCACCGACTGCCCCTCGGCCTGCACCGCGAGCAGCGTGCAGGACTTGACCGCCTCGCCGTCGAGCAGGACGGTGCACGCCCCGCAGGACGTGGTGTCGCAGCCGATGTTGGTGGCCTTGAGCCCGACCTGCTCGCGCAGGTAGTGCGCCAGCAGCAGCCGGGGCTCGACGTCGGCGGAGGTGTCCTCGCCGTTGACGCTGATCTGAACCTTCACGAGCTCGCCTCCGAAGCGGCGTTGATGGCCTCCCAGACCCGCAGCGGGGTCAGGGGCATGTCGATGTGGCGGATGCCCAGGTGCGACAGGGCGTCGATCACGGCGCTCTGCGTGGCCGGCGTCGAACCGATCGTCCCGGCCTCGCCGATGCCCTTGTAGCCCATCGGGTTGATCGGGGTCGGCGTCGTCATCTCGACCAGGTCGAAGCTGGGCAGCTCGGCCGCGGACGGGATGCCGTAGTCGGCGAACGTGCCGGTCAGCGGCTGGCCCTCCTCGTCGTAGACGACCTCCTCGAGCAGGGCCTGCGCGATGCCCTGCGCGATCCCGCCGTGCCGCTGGCCCTCGCAGAGCAGCGGGTTGAGGATCGGGCCGGCGTCGTCCACCGCGATGATCTTCTCGACGGTGACCTTGCCGGACTCGGTGTCGACCTCGACGACGCAGACGTGCGCGCCGAACGGGAACGTGGGCTTCTTGCCGTCCCACGTGGTGTCGACCTTGAGCTGCTCGGCCGCGGCCAGGTCGGCGAACGTGACGCTCTTCGAGCCGGGCACGCCGCGGACCGTGATCGAGGCGTTGTCGGTGTCGACCTCGAGGTCGTCGACGCTCGCCTCGAGCAGGTCGGCCGCGCGCTGCTTGGCCAGGTCGACGAGCTCGCCCGCGGCCTGGTGCACCGCGATGCCGCCGGTCTGCAGGCTGCGCGAGCCCATCGTGCCGCCACCGCTGGGGATCAGGTCGGTGTCACCGTGCTTGACGGTGATCTTGTCCAGCCCGATGCCCAGGTGCTCGGAGGCGAGCATGGCCCACGCCGTGGCGTGGCCCTGGCCGTGCGGCGAGGTGCCGGTGAGCACCGTGACCGAGCCGTCCGCGTGCACCTCCACCGAGGCGTCCTCGGCGAACGCGCCGCCACCGGTGATCTCCACGTAGGAGGAGACGCCGATGCCCATCTGACGCACGTCGCCGCGCTCGCGTCGGGCCTTCTGCTCGGCGCGCAGCTCGGCGTAGCCGGACTCGGACAGCGCCAGGTCGATCGCCTTGGCGTACTCGCCGGAGTCGTACTCGACGCCACCCTTGGTGGTGAACGGGAACTTGTCCGGGGACACGACGTTGAGCTTGCGCACCTCGGCCGGGTCCTTGCCGATCTCGGCGGCGAACAGGTCCATCGCCCGCTCGATCGCGGCCGTGGCCTCCGGGCGACCGGCACCGCGGTAGGCCGCGATCGACGTCGTGTTCGTGACGACGACGCGCGCCCGGGAGTCGACGTTCTCGATGTCGTAGGTGCCCGGCGCCATCATGCGCGTGAACATCGGCAGGAAGGTGCCCAGGCGCGGGTAGGCGCCGGCGTCCTGGACGACGTCGAGGCGGTAGTGGGTGACCTTGCCCTCGCGGGTGCCGCCGATCGTGACCGTCTGGCGCTGGGCGCGGCCCTGCACCATCCCGGTCATGTTCTCCGAGCGGCTCTCGTTCCAGCGGACCGGACGTCCCTGGCGGCGGGAGAGCCAGGCGACCAGGCCGAACTCCGGGTCGGAGCCGATCTTGGCGCCGAAGCCACCGCCGACGTCGGGCAGGATGACGTGGACCTTGTCCTTGTCCAGCCCGAGCCAGCCCGCGATCTCGTCCCGGCCGCCCTGGGCGTTCTGGTTCGAGATGTAGAGGGTGACCCGGTCGCCCTCCCAGAACGCGCTGGCCGCGCGGGTCTCCAGCGGCGCCGCGGCGAGGCGCTGGTTGACCAGGTCGCGGGTGACCACGACCTCGCAGCCGTCGAAGAAGCCCGCGTCGGGCTCCTCGTCGTGGTTGTAGGCCGCGGCGGTGTTCGTCCCGGCCTCGGGGAACAGCAGCGTCTCGTCGTTCGCCGATGCCAGGGGGTCGATCACGACCGGAAGCGGGTCGTAGTCGACGTCGACCAGGTCGGCGGCGTCCTCGCCCTGGTAGAGCTCCTCGGACAGGACGGCGGCGACCGGCTCGCCGACGAACCGGACCCGCTCGGAGGCCAGGAACGGTCGGGTCATCGCCTTGTTCGCGCCCGGGAACAGCAGCGCGGGGTCGATGTCGAGGTCGGCACCGGTGACCACGGCGACCACGCCCGGCGCGGCGAGCGCCTCGGACGTGTCGATCGAGGCGATGGTGGCGTGTGCGACCGGGGAGCGGACGAGCGTCAGGTGCAACGCTCCGGTCAGCCGCTCGTCGGTCAGGTCGTCGGTGTAGGTCGCGCCCCGTGTGAGGAAGACCGGATCCTCGGTTCGGACAACGCGTGTGCCCAAGATGCTCATCGAGTACGAGGCTATACGCGCGGCACGACGACTGCGACGATCACTATGGCCCTGACCTGCAGATAAGCCGACCCTAAGCGGTTCTACGGCCCCGTCGATGTCCGTACCGGCGGAGCTTTTCGCGTTAGAGCGTCGCGGATGCGAATATCGACGATCAGGAAACCTGATCGTCGCCGTCGTCCTCCCACCACGGCCGGACCGCCCACAGCGGGGACACCGGCCCGTGCCCGGCGCCGAGCGGGTAGGAGTGCCGCACCGCCTCGACGATGTAGCGCTTGCCGAACCGGACCGCCGCGACCGGGTCCATCCCCCGGGCCAGGCCGGAGGCGATCGCCGCGGCCAGCGAGTCACCGCCGCCGTGGGTGTTGCCGGTGGCGAACCGCGGGCCCGGGAGCTCGAGGAACTCGTTCCCGTCGTAGAGCAGGTCGATGCAGCCGTCGACGTCCTCGGCCAGGTGTCCGCCCTTGACCAGGACGTAGCGCGGGCCGAGCGCGTGCAGCGCCTTCGCGGCGGCGTACTGGCCGTCCCGGTCGTGCACGTCGTGCTCGACCAGCAGGCGCACCTCGTCGAGATTGGGCGTGACGAAGGTGGCCCGCGGGAACAGCACCGTCCGGTAGGCATCCAGTGCGGAGCCGGCCAGCAGCGGGTCCCCGTGCATGGACGCCGCGACCGGGTCGACGATCAGCGGCGCGTCCCGGTCGCGGCCGATGCCGACCTCGTCGCAGGTCCGCGCGACCGTCTCGATGATCTCGGTCGTCGCCAGCATCCCGGTCTTCGCCGCCTGCACCCCGATGTCCTCGGCGACCACCCGGATCTGCCCGGCGACCGTCTCGGCGGGGATCGTGTGCACGCCGGTGACGCCGACCGAGTTCTGCACCGTCACCGCGCAGACGGCCAGGCAGGCGTGCACCCCGCAGGCGGCGAACGCGCGCAGGTCGGCCGGGATCCCGGCGCCGCCGCCGGAGTCGGTGCCCGCGATCGTGATCACCCGGGGCGGGGTGGTGCCGACGGTCTTCTCCGGCATGGTGGCGTCCTCCCTGACCGGCATTACCCGGCCGGTCCCGCGGTCGGTGGCGGTGCCGATCGTCGGCAGCCACCCTCTCAGCCCGCTGACCTGCGAACTCCCGCTGTGCTGGTGTGCGAA
>NZ_JADQDD010000182.1 GCF_019263595.1 Pseudonocardia sp. KRD291
TGCCGCCGTAGATGTTGCCCTCGCCGCAGGTGTGCGGCGGGCTGCCCTCGCAGATCGGGCGGGGCGAGTTCGAGTCGTCGAACACGATCGCCGCGCCGGACAGGGTCGGTGTGGTCCCGACGAACGTCGCCGACTTGTACTCCTGCGTGGTGCCGGTCTTGGCCGCGACGGGGCGGGTCCAGTTCATGGTCTTCGCGGCCGCGGCCGAGGTGCCACCGGCCTGGTCGTCCTTGCTCATCCCGGTGAGCAGGGAGTCGGCGATTCCCGGTGCGACCGCCTGCGTGCAGGCGGCCTGCGTGATCGGCACCGGCCGGCCGTCCTGGCCGGTGACCGACTGCAGCGGCGTCGGCGGACACCAGGTCCCGTGCGAGGCCAGGGTGGCGTCGACGTTCGCCAGCTCCAGCGCGCTGGTCGGGGTGACGCCGAGGGTGAACGAGCCCAGGCGCTGGTTCTTCGTCGTGGTCGCGATCGAAGAGTCGTCCCCGCCGGACGGGGACTCGGCCAGCGAGGTCAGGCCCAGCCGGACGGCCATGTCGACCACCGGCGGGATCCCGGTCGTCTCCTCCAGCTTCACGAACGCCGTGTTCGGCGACTCCGCCAGCGCGTCGGTCAGCGACAGCTGCGGCGGGTACTTCCCGGCGTTGCCGACCGGGACCGAGGACCCGTCGCCGTTGCGGTAGATCGGTGAGGCGTAGCCGTCGGGCGGGACCGGGATGACCGAGTCGATGCCGATGTCGTGCTGCTCCAGCGCCGTCGCCGCGGTGAAGATCTTGTAGACCGAGCCGGCGCCGAGGTTCTCCGGCTCATAGGGCAGTCCGTAGGCGGACTGGCCCTCGGCGTTGCCGAACGTGCGGTTCGCCGCCATCGCGGTGACCGGGTGCGACGTCGGGCCGGGCGCCACGATCGACATGACGTCGGCGACGTGCGGCTGATCGGCCGGGACCTGCCCGTCGATCGCGGCCTTGAGCGAGCCGAGCTGTCCGCGGTCGAGCGTGGTCCTGATCGTGTAACCGCCGTCGATCAGCTGCTGCTGGCTCATCCCGGCCTCGGTGAGGTAGTGCACGACGTAGTCGCAGAAGTAGCCGGCGTCCCCGGCACCGGTGCAGCCCTCGCCGGGCACCGCCGGGTCCGGCTTCACACCCAGCGGCGCCGCCGCCGACCGCGCGGCCTGGGCCGGGTCGATCGACCCGGCCTGGCGCATCTGCTCGATCACGACGTCGCGGCGGTCCTTCGACGCCTGCGGGTGCCGCACCGGGTCGTAGGGGCCGGGGCTCTGCACCATCCCGGCCAGCATCGCGGACTGCGCGACGGTGAGCGCGCTCGCGTCGACCCCGAAGTAGGCCTGCGCGGCGGCCTGCACGCCGTAGGCGCCGTGCCCGAAGTACACGAGGTTCAGGTAGCCGGTGAGGATCTGGTCCTTGGACAGCTGGTGGTCCAGGCTGACCGCGAGCTCCGCCTCCTTGATCTTGCGGGCGTAGTTCGGCGCGACGGCCGCCTGCTTCTCGGCGTCGGTGCGGGCGGCGACGTAGAGGTCGTAGTTCTTGACGTACTGCTCGGTCAGCGTCGAGCCACCCTGCTGCGACGCGCCCTCGGAGTTGTTCACCAGAGCGCGCGCGACGCCGACCGGGTCCACCCCGCCGTGGGAGAAGAACCGGCGGTCCTCGATCCCGACGATCGCGGCCTTCATCGCGACCGAGATCTTCTCGCTCGGAACGGACTGCCGGTACTGGTCGTAGAAGTAGGCGACGGGCGCTCCGGACGAATCGGTCATCACCGTCGCCGACGGCAGTACCCCACTCCGAATGGAACCGGACGTCTCCGTCGCCGATTCCGCGACCTGTTTCGCGAGAATTCCACCGCCACCCACGACCGGGAAGAGGATCCCGGCCAGCAGCACTCCACCGACCACGACCAACGCGGCCAGCTGCCGTCCCCGCTCACTGCGCACATCACCAGGTCTACCAGCAGGGACCGCGGGCGCGCACGACGGCGCACGGCGCGTCGCGGGTACGCCCGGTGAGGGTGACGGCCCGGAACAACACGACGGGAACGACTATTCGGACAGTTTTCTGCCGATCCTGTGAAATGTGCCACCAGTCAACGGCCCGGTGTCGGCGTGGCGCACACTGGCGAATCGAGGAAAGGGGCGCCGGAGTGGGCGAGATGAGTCCGTGGCACTGGGCGCTGGTGATCGCCGTGGGAATCCTGCTGTTCGGCGCGAAACGGCTGCCGGAGGCCGCCCGCAGCCTCGGCCGCTCGGCGCGGATCCTGAAGGCCGAGCTGGGCGGGACCCACGAGCCGGCCCCCACGACGTCGACGACCGACGGTGCGGGGGCGCCTCCCACCGACCCGCCGGCCCGCCCGCACGGTTCATGATCCCCCCGACGGGAGCGCGGCCGACCTGTCGGGTCGCTCCCACTCCCCGGACGGGGATCATCGAAGGATTCGGGGGCGCGTTGCCCGGGGTGAACACCCGCGGTTAGCGTCGAGTCGGTGACCGCCTCCACGACCCAGATGAAGGTCCGTATCGGGATCGGCTCGGTGGGCCTGCGCCCCGAGGACCCCGGCGCCGAGTTCGACGAGTTCGTCGACGCCCTGGAGTCCCGCGGGATCGACTCGCTCTGGCTGCCCGACCTGGTCTCCGCCGGCGGGGTCGACGCGGTCACCGGCATGGCCTGGGCAGCCGCCCGTACCCGCTCGCTGAAGGTCGGCACCGGAGTGATCGTCCTGCCCGGCCGCAACCCCGCGGTGCTGGCGTCGCAGCTCGCGACGCTGGCCGTGCTGGCCCCGAAGCGGATCCTGCCCGCGTTCGGCGTCCGCGCGGCCACCCCCGCCGAGCGGCAGCTCTACCCCGTCGACGGCGTGCGCGCGGAGGTGTTCGAGGAGGCGCTCGTGGTGCTGCGGCGCCTGCTCTGCGAGCCCGAGGTCACCCACCACGGCACCCACTTCACCCTCGACGGCGCGAGCGTGAACCCGCGCCCGGCCCGCCCGCTGGACCTGTGGCTGGGTGGGCGCGCCGAGGTGGGGCTGCGCCGCGTCGGGCGTCTCGCCGACGGCTGGCTGGGCAGCTTCCTCACCCCGGACGAGGCCGCCCGCGCCCGGGTCACGATCTCCGACGCCGCACGCGAGGCCGGACGGGAGATCGAGGAGGACCACTACGGCACGAACGTCACCCTCGTCCTGCCCGGCACGAGCGAGGACCGGGTGACCGCGATGCTGCGGCGCTCGGCCGAGCAGCGCCCCGACGTCGACCCGGAACAGCTTCTGGCCCGCGGCTGGGACGGCGCCCGGACCCGTATCCGGCAGTTCGTCGAGGGCGGCCTGACGAAGTTCGTGGTCCGCCCGGCCGGCCCGGTCGCCGACTGGCCGGCGTTCCTGGACCAGTTCCGCACGGAGTTGGGCCCGCTGGAGACCTGACTCCCCGACCTGCCCCGCTCGGGATCGCGTCATGGCTCCACGACGCGCTCCCGGCCGCCCAGAGATCGCGTCATGGCTCCACAACGCGATTTCGGCCGCCTCGGGATCGCGACATGGCTCCACGACGCGATCTCGGCTGGTGGAGTGGAGGGTCAGGCGGTGGTGGAGATGCCGCCGTCGACCGGGATGATCGCGCCGGTGACGTAGGAGCCGGCCCGGCTCGCCAGGAACAGCGCCACGCCCGCCATGTCCGACGGGCGCCCGATCCGGCCCAGCGGCGAGCTCGCGGCGATCTCGTCGCCCGAGGCCTCCAGCGTCGCCCTCATCATCTTCGAGGGGAACGGCCCGGGCGCCACCGCGTTCACCGTGATCTTGCGCGGGCCCAGGTCGCGGGCGAGCACGTGGGTGAGGTGGTGCACCGCGGCCTTGCTCGCCGAGTAGGAGTAGTTCGGCAGCTCCGGCACCCGGATGCCGTCGATACTCCCGAGGTTGATCACGCGGGACGGGTCGTCGTCGGTCGCGCCTGCCTCGAGCAGCGGCAGGAACGCCCGGGTCAGGAAGAACGGCGACTTGACGTTGAGGTCGAGCACCTTGTCCCAGGCCGCGGCCGGGAACTCCTCCAGCGGTGCGCCCCAGGTGGCGCCGGCGTTGTTGACCAGGACGTCCAGGCGCTGCTCACGGGAGGCGATCTCACCCGCCAGGCGCACGCACTCGTCCTCGGTCGAGAGGTCCGCCGGGATCCCGACGACGCCGATCTCGGCCTCCGCGGCCGCGCAGGCCTCCGCCTTGCGGCTGGACACGTAGACCGTCGCGCCTGCCTCCTTCAGCCCCTGGGCGATCATGAAGCCGATCCCGCTGGTGCCGCCCGTGACCAGGGCGACCTTGCCCGTCACGTCGAACAGTCCGCTCACGTGTTCCTCCTCGTGCATCGTCGGCGGACCGCAACCTAACCCGGCGGCGCCGATCACCGGCGACGGGACGGGGCACGCCGCACGCAGGCGGAGTGTGCCCGGGATGACCGCGGCCGCGACACGTGGCAGGCTCGGAGCCGATGTCCTCCGCACCACGCCGGGACCGCGACGAGCAGGGTCGCGCCCGCAACTCCCGCCCCCGCGACGCCGCCGGACGCCCGCTCCCGCACGACGCCGACGGTGTCGAGCGGGTGCCGGAGGACCTGGTGCTGACCCCGGAGGAGACCGTCACCGAGGCCCAGCGCCTGCTCGACGGTGGCCTGCCGTTCCAGGCGCACGAGGTACTCGAGGGCGCCTGGAAGGCCTCCGAGGCGCCGACCCGTGAGCTGTGGCGCGCGATGGCCCAGCTCGCCGTCGGGCTCACCCACGCCCAGCGCTCCAACGCCCGCGGCGCGGTCTCGCTGCTGCGCCGCGGTGCCGAGGGCATCGAGGAGTGGCAGACAACGGCGGCGGCCCCGGTCCCGGCCGGGCTGGACCTGGCGGGGCTGCGCCGGCACGCCGTCGCGGTGGCAGACCAGGTGGAGCGCGACAGCGTCACCGCCGTCTCCCCCGCCGACCTCGCCCCGACGCTGCGCGGCCACCCCGAGCGCCCGCATCACCCGTGATCAACGGGGCATGCGGGTTGACCCGGCGTGATCGAACAGCCCTCAGGCCCCGTTGACCGTCATCGCCGGATGTGGCGGGCGACCGATGAGTCGGTGCCACCCGTCCGGTCGGTACCGGCATGACCGGAGCGGGAAGATCAGCGACGACCCGACGGACCCGGGTCGGCATGCTCGCCCACGTCGAGGCGGAGCGGCTCGGCCTCGCCGACGTGCTCGACACGCTCGACGAGGGCGAGTGGGCCACCCCCTCGCTGTGCGCGGCGTGGACGGTGCACGAGCTCGTCGCCCACCTCACGCTGTCCAACCGGACGCCGTTCGCCGCGACCATGCTGGCGATCCTCCGGGCGCGCGGTGACTTCGACCGGGTGGAGGCGGACGCGGCCCGCCAACGGGCACGCCGTCACGGCCCCGCCGAGCTGGTCGCGCAGCTGCGCGAGACCGCGGGCCTGGACCGCAGGTTCCCGCTGGCCGGACGGCTCGACCCGCTGGTCGACATCCTGGTGCACGGCCAGGACATCGTCCGCCCGCTCGGGCGGTCGCGGGCGATGCCGGTCGAACGGGTGGTGCCCGCGCTCGAGCAGGTGTGGAGGAGCCCGTTCCTCGGGCTGTCGAAGCGTTTCGCCGGGATCCGGTTCGTGGCCACCGACGCCGGCTGGTCGCGCGGCGAGGGCACCCACGAGCTGCGCGGACCCGCCGGGGAGCTGCTGCTGGTCTCGACCGGTCGCCCGGCGGGCCTCGCCGCGGTGCACGGCCCGGCGCTGGCCGAGGTCACCGCGAGGCTGACCGCGTCCTGACCGCGGTCGCGCCGGGGGCGTGGCTCACCCGGACGCGACCTCGTCGGCGGCGCGCAGCACCCGTAGCGCGTTGCGCCCGGCCAGCTTCGTGCAGTCGTCGGTGCTCCAGCCCCCGGCGAGCAGGGCGTCGAACAGGCGCGGGTAGCCGGAGACGTCCTCCAGCCCGACCGGCAGGTCGGCGACGCCGTCGTAGTCGCCACCGATGCCGATGTGGTCGATCCCGGCCGCCTCCCGGACGTGGTCGAGGTGCGCGACGACGTCGTCCATCGTCGCCGACGGGGCCGCCGGGCCGTCCCAGCGCCGCGCGAACGCGTTGCGGGCGTGGAGGTCCCGGTGGTCGAGTCCCTCGGCGGTCATCGCGTCGGCCAGCCGGGTGTCCCAGTCGGCGACGACGGTCGAGACGAACCTGGGCACGAACGTCACCATGCACACGCCGCCGTTGCCGGGCAGGGCGGAGAGCACCTCGGCGGGCACGTTGCGCGGCACGTCGGTGACCGCGCGGGCGCCGGAGTGGGTGAACAGCACCGGGGCGGAGGTGACGTCGAGGGCGTCGCGCATCGTCGTCGCGGCCACGTGCGAGAGGTCCACGATCATGCCGATCCGGTTCATCTCGGCCACCACCTCGCGCCCGAACGGGGCCAGCCCGCCGTGCTCGGGCTCGTCGGTGGCCGAGTCGGCCCAGGTGTTGTTCAGGTTGTGGGTCAGGGTCAGGTACCGGACCCCGGCCCGCCGCAGGGAGCGCAGCACGCCCAGCGAACCGGCGATCGCGTGCCCGCCCTCGGCCCCCATCAGCGACGCGACCCGCCCGCCGGCGAACGCCGCCTCGGCCTCGTCGGCGGTCCCGGCCAGGGCCAGGTCGCCCGGGTAGCGGGCGGCGAGGCGGTGCACCCGGTCGATCTGCTCGAACACCGCGGTCACGGCGCTGTCGCCGGTGAACGACCCGGGCACGTAGACCGACCAGAACTGCGCCCCGACCGCTCCGGCGCGCAGCCGGGGCAGGTCGGTGTGCAGCCGGGGCTCCCCGGCGGCCAGGTCGGGCTCCGGGCCGTCGAGCTGCCGCAGCGCCCAGGGCAGGTCGTTGTGCCCGTCGACGAGCGGGGTGCGGGCGAGCAGGTCGGTGGCGTTCGCGGGAGCAGACATCACCGCCCAGTATGCGATCCCCGGCCCCGGCGCCGGAACGACCCGGGGCCCGGCCCGCGACGGTGCGGACCGGGCCCCGGGTCGTGCGCGAGGGTCAGCTGTACTTGATGACGCCGCGGACGATCTTGCCGTCGTGCATGTCCTGGTAGCCCTGGGCGACCTCGTCGAGGGTGTAGTGCTTGGTGACGAGCTCGTCGAGCTTCAGCACGCCCGACCGGTACAGGTCGAGCTGGCGCAGGATGTCCCAGTTGGGGTTCGACTCGCCGAACATCGCGCCCTGGATCCGCTTCTGGAACAGGGTGACGTCGGCCAGCGAGACCGGCAGCGGGGTGGTGTCGGCGATGTTGCCCAGCGCCGTCACGACGACCGTGCCCGCCTTGCGGATCGAGGCCATGGCCTGACCGACGTACTCCGGCTTGATGACGCCGACCGTGATGATCGTCTGGTCGGCGCCCTGGCCGTTGGTGAACTGCTTGGCCAGCTCGGTCGCCTCCTCCATGGAGTCGACGGCGTGCGTGGCACCCAGCTCCTGGGCCTTCTCGCGCTTGAGCGCGACCGGGTCCACCGCGATGATGTTCGACGCGCCGGCGTGCTTGGCGCCCTGCACCGCGTTGATGCCGATGCCGCCGATGCCCATGACGATCGTGGTGTGGCCGGGCTGGACCTCGCCCGCGTTGACCGCGGAGCCCCAGCCGGTGCCGACACCACAGCCGACGAGGCAGGCCACCTCGAGCGGGATGTCGTCGGGGACCTTGACGCAGGAGTCCTCGGACACCGTGGTGGTCTCGACGAACGTCGAGATGCCGCACATCTGCCCGACCGGCGTGCCGTCGGCCAGCTTCAGGCGGGTGGAGTCCTCACCCCAGCGGGTGCCGGCGAGCAGGCCCGCACCGAGGTCGCAGAGGTTCTGCATGCCCGAGGCGCACCAGCGGCAGTGCCCGCAGGAGGGCAGGAAGGAGAAGACGACGTGGTCGCCCTCCTTGAGCCCCTTGTTGTTGCGGCCGGCCTTGGTCACGATGCCGGCGCCCTCGTGGCCACCGGCGAACGGGTAGATGCCGACCGGGATGTCACCGGTGGCGATGTGGTCGTCGGAGTGGCAGAGCCCCGAGGCGACGAGCTTGACCTGCACCTCTCCGTCGCGAGGGTCGTCCACCTCGAGGTCGACGACCTCGTACTTGCCCGGCGCCTGCCGGACGATTGCTCCGCGGGTCTGAGCCACTGTCGTGTTCTCCTTCGACGTCTTCGTCTGCGGGGATGCGCACGCGACGATATGACGTCGGACACCAGTCCGGAAGTGCCACACGCGGATCGACGCCGATCAGTCGACTGTCGTCTGTCGGAGGTGGCCGGGACACCGTTCACGGCGTCCCGGCCGCACCCCGGTCGACTCAGGTGTACTCGATCACCCCGCGGATGTTCTTGCCGTCGCGCATGTCCTGATAGCCCTGGTTGATGTCGTCGAGGGTGTAGGTCTTGGTGATCAGCTCGTCGAGCTTGAGCGCACCGGTGCGGTAGAGCTCGAGCTGGCGCTTGATGTCCCAGTTCGGGTTGGACCCGCCGAACAGCGCGCCCTGCAGCCGCTTCTGGAACAGGGTCAGCTCGGAGATCGCGATCGGGACGCCGACCTCCTCCATGTTCCCGATCCCGGTGACGACGGTGGTGCCGGCCTTGCGGATCGAGGCGAACGCCTGCGCGACGTGCTCACCGGTGGTGACGCCGACGGTGACGATCGCGGAGTCCGCGCCCTGGCCGTTGGTGAACTGCTTGGCCAGCTCGGTGGCCTCCTCCATGCTCGACGCGGCGTGCGTCGCTCCCATCTCCTGGGCCTTCTCGCGCTTGAACGCGACCGGGTCGCAGGCGATGATGTTCGACGCGCCGGCGTGCTTGGCGCCCTGCACGGCGTTGATGCCGATGCCGCCGATGCCCATCACGATCACCGTGTGACCGGGCTGGACCTCCGCCGCGTTGACCGCCGACCCCCATCCGGTGCCGACGCCGCAGCCGACCAGGCACGCGACGTTCAGCGGGATATCCTTGTCGATCTTGACGGCGGACTCCAGCGACGCCGTCGTGTGCTCGACGAACGTGGAGATCCCGCAGGCCTGCCCGACCGGCGCGCCATCGGTGGTGTGCATCCGGTAGGAGCCGTCGGTCCAGCGCGGGCCCTGCAGGATCGATGCGCCGTGGTCGCACAGGTTCTGCTGTCCGCTCGCGCACCAGCGACAGTGCCCGCAGGACGGGATGAACGAGAAGATGACGTGGTCGCCCTCTTCGATCCCCTTCGAGTTCGGGCCGACCTTGGTGACGATCCCGGCGCCCTCGTGCCCGCCGGCCATCGGATAGGTGCCGACCATGATGTCGCCGGTGGCGAAGTGGTCGTCGGAGTGGCACATCCCCGATGCCACGAGCTTGACCTGCAGCTCGTCCGGGCGCGGGTCCTCCACCTCGAGGTCGATGACCTCGTACTTCCCCGGCGCCTGCCGGACGACTGCTCCACGGGTCCGCATCGCGGGCCTCCTTCGACGTCGTTGTCTCGCTCGGATGCCCGGCCGACGATATGACCGACGTCACGCGGCGCGGAAGTGTCCGTCGCGCATTCGACCCCGACGGCCGAACCCCTAGTCCGGACGGCCCGCGTGGCGCGGGTTCGCGACCCGCAGCCGGGCCGCGACGTCAGCGCGGACGGACTCGACGACGTCGGAGCGGCCGTCCATCGCGCCGGCCCGGATCGCCGCGGCGAGGTCCGCGTCGCCGGTGACGCCGAGCCCGGCCAGGCGCCCGGCGTGCGCGGCCTGCTGCTCCGGGCCGGCCCGCAGCTCGCGGCGCGCGATCGCGACCGCGTTCGCCGCCACCCGGGCGCCGAACCGCAGCCGCGCGTCGTCCAGGGCGCCGGGGAGCTCGTCGGTGAGGAACCCGGAGACCGCATCGAGCAGCTCGTCGACGGTGGGACGCCCGTGCAGTCCCGCGGCGGGTGCCGGGGAGTCGAGGAGGTCGGGGACGGCGACCGGCGCGGCCGGAGCGAGCGCCCGCAGCGCGTCGTACTCGGACTCGGCGGCCCGGCGCCCGAGCACGGCCATCTCCACCGTCGCCTCGGCACCGGAGAGGTGCCTCTCGGCCTGCATCCGGCAGATCACCGCCCAGTGCACGGCGGCGAACACCTCCCACCACGCCACCACGTCCGGATCCGGGCGCGTGCCGGCGACCTCGGCGTAGCCGTCGAACAGGTCGGAGTACGGGCCGAACCCGCCGACCGGCTCCGGCGAGCCGAACCGCCACGCCCTGGCGCAGAGCCAGCCGAGGTCCTCCATCGGGTCCCCGGCATGCACCAGCTCCCAGTCCAGGACGCCGAGCACCCCGTCGGCGCCGTCCGGCCGGGCGCCGACGAGCAGGTTGCCGGTGCGGAAGTCGCCGTGCACCAGGCGTGGCGCGACGGCCGGTGGCCGGTGCCGTTCGAGCCACCGGAACGCCAGCTCCAGCGCCGGGTTCGGCTCGCCGAAGTCGTCGTGGCGCGCGCGCAGGGCGTCGAGCCGGTCACCGGCGCCGAGGTGGTCCCCGGCGCCGGGGGCGAGCACCTCGCCCGGCGGGATCGTGTGGATCCGGGCCAGCACCGCGCCCAGCTCCCGGGCCAGCCGCGGCCGGACGGCGGCCCAACGCCCGTCGCGCAGCAGGCGCCGCGGGATCGTCTCGCCCTCGAGCCGGTCGACGACCAGGAACGGGGTTCCCACCTCGGGTGGGTGCGAGGCCGCACCGTCGCCGTGGGCGTGCAGCCGGGGCACCGGCACCCCGGCTGCCGCGGCGGCGGTGAACGCGGCGGCCTCACGCGCCATCCCGGCCGCGTCCGGGTCGTCCGGGCGGTCGCGGCGCAGCACCAGCGGGACCGGTGCGCTCCCGCCTTCGGGGACGGCGTCGAACGCCCACGTCTCGCGACTCGCCCCACCGGCCAACCGACGCAGGCCCGTGACCTGCACCGACGTTCCCCACGCCCGGCCCAGCACGATACCCAACGCCTCGCTCGGACCCGCCTCGTCCATGCCGACCTCCCCGGTGGCGCCCGACCGTCGCCGCCGCGCCCGCGGTGTAGCGTCGATCATCGGACCGATCTCCCGCAACGACGAGGGAGCCGACGTGGACCGCACGCTGCCCACCGAGATCACCGCCCTGCTCGCCGACCTCGACGCGTTCATCGCCGACGAGATCGCGCCGCTGCAGGCCGCCGACGACAACGAACGGTTCTTCGACCACCGCCGCGAGTGGGCCCGCACCGACTTCGAGGCCGACGGCACCCCGCGGCCCGAGTGGGAGGCGCTGCTCGGCGAGATGCGCCGCCGCGCCGACGCCGCCGGGTTCCTGCGCTACGGGCTCCCGACCGAGCTCGGCGGGCGCGCCGGGTCGAACCTGGCGATGGCGGTGGCCCGCGAGCACCTGGCGCACAAGGGCCTGGGGCTGCACAACGACCTGCAGGACGAGTCGTCGGTCATCGGCAACTTCCCGGCGCTGCTGCTGCTGTGGCGCTTCGGCACGCCGGAGCAGCGCGAGGAGTTCTGCGAGCGGATCGTCACCGGCGAGCGCCGGGTGGGCTTCGGGCTGACCGAACCCGACCACGGCAGCGACGCGACGTGGCTGGAGACCACCGCCGTCCGCGACGGCGACGACTGGGTCATCAACGGCCGCAAGCGCTGGAACACCGGCGTGCACACCGCCACCCACGACCTCGTGTTCGCCCGGACCTCGGAGTCCGAGACGTCACGCGGCGGCAAGGCGGCCGCGATCAGCGCGTTCCTGGTCCCGACCGACTCCCCCGGCTTCTCGGTCCCGTTCTACTGGTGGACGTTCAACATGCCCACCGACCACGGCGAGGTCGAGCTGCGCGACGTGCGGGTCCCGGCGTCGTCGATGCTCGGGCAGGAGGGGCGGGCGCTGGCGGTCGCGCAGACGTTCGTGCACGAGAACCGGATCCGCCAGGCCGCGTCCGGGGTGGGTGCGGCGCAGTTCTGCATCGACGCCTCGGTGGCGTACGCGAAGGAACGGGTCACGTTCGGCGAGCCGCTGTCGAACCGGCAGGCGATCCAGTTCCCGCTGGTGGAGCTGCACACCGAGGCCGAGATGTGCCGGGTGCTGGTCCGCGCGACCGCGCACGAGCTCGACACGCGTCCGCACATGGAGGTCAGCGACCGGGTCTCGATGTGCAACTACCGCGCGAACCGCCTGGTCTGCGAGGCCGCCGACCGGGCCATGCAGGTGCACGGCGGGCTCGGCTACAGCCGGCACCGGCCGTTCGAGCACATCTACCGCCACCACCGCCGCTACCGGATCACCGAGGGCTCCGAGGAGATCCAGATGCGCAAGGTCGCCGGGGTCCTGTTCGGCTTCCACAGGTAGCCGCGCACCACCGGCCGGCCCTGCGCGCACTCGTGAACCATGACGTGCGTGGCGCGCTCGTCGTGGTTCAGGAGTGCCGCGGGTCAGCGGGGCATGCGACGCCAGACCGGGCGGGGCAGCAGGCGCAGGACGGCGAACAGGGCGCGCAGCGTGCCGGGGACCCAGACGTCGCCGCCGCGACCCCTGCGCAGTGCGGCGACGGTGGCATCGGCGACCTGCTCCGGGGTGGACGACAGCGGGGCCGGGCTCATCCCCTCGGTCATCCGCCCGATCACGAAACCGGGCCGGACCAGCAGCAACCGCACCCCCGTCCCGTGCAGGGCGTCGGCCAGGCCGGAGGCGAACCCGTCGAGCCCGGCCTTCGCCGAACCGTAGACGTAGTTGGCGCGCCGCACCCGGACCCCGGCCACCGACGAGTAGACGACGAGCGTCCCCTCCCCCTGGGCGCGCA
>NZ_JADQDD010000183.1 GCF_019263595.1 Pseudonocardia sp. KRD291
GTTGCGAGGTGGGGAAGCCTCAGCCGGGCAGGGCCCCGCGGGCGGCCTCGTCGACGGCGGCGCGGGCGGTGCGGGGCAGGTGCACGACGCCGGCCCGGTCGAGGCGGTCGAGCTCGGAGCGGGCGCGGGAGTAGGCGACGAGGCGCTCGTGCTCGGAGTCCGAGTCGCGGGCCGTGGTGAGCAGCTTGAGCACCCGCTCGATCGACCCGCGCTCGTGGGTCGGTACGCCCGAGAGGCGGATCCGGTCGGCCGCGTCGAGCGCCGCCTGCCACGCCCGGCTCGCCTTCGCGACGGCGACGGTGAAGGCGGCGTCGTAGGGCGCGCCCGGGTGGTTGTCGGTGTCGAGGGACTGCGCCTCGGCGAACGCGTCGACGAACCGCGCGGTGCTGGGTACCGACACGTCCGACAGGGCGGGGCGGCGCAGCACCTGCATCGGGTCGCACTCGTGCGCGGAGTACTCGACGCGCAGCCGGTCGAAGTCGGCCTTCGCCCGCCGCCACGCCTGCAGGGGGACCTCGGGGGACGGCGCGGACGCGGTGCCCGGCCCGGTGTCGACGGCCCGGGAGCGCCGGAACGAACGCCGCAGCAGCACGACGCCGCCGGCCAGCAGGGCCGCCAGGAACAGGTACGGGATCAGCTTGACCACCGCCCACACCACGACCCCGGTGACGACCGCGACCGCGAGGAACGCGCCGAGCACGACCATCAGGACGTTGCCGCCGTGGCGCCCGTGCCGTCGTCGCATCCGTCGCTCCCGTCTCCGGTCGTGCCGCTCGGCGCAGTGGGTCTCGCGCACGGCCGTCCCGCCGGCCGTCGAGTAGCCGCGCCCGTGGCCGTGTCGCCCGTAGGCGTTGAGGTGCCCGCGGTCGGCCGGACGACGGGGACGGCTCCGTGTCATCTCTCCAAGCTAGCCGGAAAACGCGTGCCGGCGGTGCGGTCGGACGGGTGGTCGGGCCTCAGATGTGGTCGTCGCGCGGGCGCGCGTGCGACGATCACGCGTCCGCCGAAGACCGGGGACGACGGCCCGGGACGACGGGTCGCCCCGACGGCGCAGGTCGAGATGTCGAGGAGAGCGATGTTCCGCAAGGTGCTGGTGGCCAACCGAGGTGAGATCGCGATCCGGGCGTTCCGGGCCGCCTTCGAACTGGGGGTCTCCACGGTCGCGGTGTTCCCGTACGAGGACCGCAACTCGCTGCACCGGGCGAAGGCCGACGAGTCCTACCAGATCGGTGAGCCCGGGCACCCGGTCCGCGCGTACCTCTCCGTCGACGAGGTGATCCGCGCGGCGACGAAGGCCGGCGCGGACGCCGTCTACCCCGGCTACGGGTTCATGTCGGAGAACCCGGACCTGGCCCGGGCCTGCGCGGACGCCGGGATCACGTTCATCGGCCCGCCGACCGAGGTGCTGCACCTGACCGGCAACAAGTTCCGTGCGGTCGCCGCCGCCCGGGAGGCCGGCGTGCCGGTGCTGGAGTCCTCCGACCCCTCCGACGACGTCGAGGAGCTGATGCGCGCCGCGGAGGGGATCGACTTCCCGGTGTTCGTCAAGGCCGTCGCCGGTGGTGGCGGGCGCGGGATGCGGCGGGTCTTCGAGCGCGACGAGCTCCGGGACGCGATGGAGGCCGCGATGCGCGAGGCCGAGTCGGCGTTCGGCGACCCGACGGTGTTCCTGGAGCAGGCCGTGGTGAACCCGCGGCACATCGAGGTCCAGATCCTGGCCGACGCCCACGGCAACGTCGCGCACCTCTACGAGCGCGACTGCTCGGTGCAGCGCCGCCACCAGAAGGTCATCGAGATCGCCCCGGCGCCGAACCTGGACCCGGAGATCCGGGAGCGGATCTGCACCGACGCGGTGAACTTCGCCAAGGAGATCGGCTACGTCAACGCGGGTACGGTGGAGTTCCTGCTCGACGAGCGCGGGCAGCACCACTTCATCGAGATGAACCCGCGGATCCAGGTCGAGCACACCGTCACCGAGCAGGTCACCGACCGGGACCTGGTGATCGCCCAGCTGCGGATCGCGTCCGGGATGACGCTGCCCCAGCTGCGCCTGGAGCAGGAGAACATCACCTGCACCGGCGCGGCGATGCAGACCCGGATCACGACCGAGGACCCGGCCAACGAGTTCCGCCCCGACGTCGGCACGCTCTCGGCCTACCGCTCGCCGGGCGGGCCCGGGGTGCGCCTGGACGGCGGCACCGTGCACGTCGGCGCCGAGGTGAGCGCGCACTTCGACTCGATGCTGGTCAAGCTCACCTGCAACGGTCACGACTTCGCCAACGCCGCCCGCCGGGCCCGACGGGCGATCGCCGAGTTCCGGATCCGCGGCGTCGCGACGAACCTGCCGTTCCTGGCCGCGGTCCTGGAGGACCCGGACTTCCAGGCCGGGCGGGTCACCACGAGCTTCATCGAGGAGCGCCCCGAGCTGCTGCGGGCGCGCCCGTCGGCCGACCGGGGCTCGCGCATCCTGCAGTACCTCGGCGACGTCACGGTCAACAAGCCCAACGGTGAGCGGCCCCAGGTCGTCGAGCCGGCGGACAAGCTGCCCGACGTCGACCTCGACGCCGACGCCCCGTCCGGCTCCGCGCAGCTGCTGCGTGAGCTGGGGCCCGAGAAGTTCGCGGCGCGCCTGCGCGAACAGACCGCCGTCGCCGTCACCGACACCACGTTCCGCGACGCCCACCAGTCGCTGCTGGCGACCCGGGTGCGCACCCGCGACATCACCGCCGTGGCCCCGCACGTGGCCCGGTCGATGCCGCAGCTGCTCTCGATGGAGTGCTGGGGCGGCGCGACCTACGACGTCGCGCTGCGGTTCCTGGCCGAGGACCCGTGGGAGCGCCTGGCCGCGATCCGCGAGGCCGCGCCGAACATCTGCACCCAGATGCTGCTGCGCGGGCGCAACACCGTCGGCTACACGCCGTACCCGACCGAGGTGACCGACGCGTTCGTCGCCGAGGCCGCGCAGACCGGGATGGACATCTTCCGGATCTTCGACGCGCTCAACGACATCTCCCAGATGCGCCCGGCGATCGACGCCGTCCGGGAGACCGGGACGGCGCTGGCCGAGGTCGCGCTCTGCTACACCGCCGACCTGTCCGACCCGGCCGAGGACCTCTACACCCTCGACTACTACCTGCGCCTGGCCGAGCAGATCGTCGACGCCGGCGCGCACGTCCTGGCGATCAAGGACATGGCCGGTCTGCTGCGCCCGCCGGCGGCACGGACACTGGTCACGGCGCTGCGGGAGCGCTTCGACCTGCCGGTGCACCTGCACACCCACGACACCGCGGGCGGCCAGCTCGCGACGCTGGTCGCGGCGATCGACGCCGGGGTGGACGCCGTCGACGGCGCCATCGCCTCGATGGCCGGTACCACGAGCCAGCCCTCGCTCTCGGCCCTGGTGGCCGCGACCGACCACACCGAGCGGGCCACCGGGCTCTCCCTGGCCGCGGTCGGGGACATGGAGCCGTACTGGGAGGCGGTGCGCAAGGTCTACCGGCCCTTCGAGTCCGGGCTGGCCTCGCCCACGGGCCGGGTCTACCACCACGAGATCCCCGGCGGGCAGCTGTCCAACCTGCGCCAGCAGGCGATCGCGCTGGGCCTGGGCGACCGGTTCGAGCTGATCGAGGACTGCTACGCCGCCGCGGACGGGATGCTGGGACGGCTGGTGAAGGTGACGCCGTCGTCGAAGGTCGTCGGCGACCTGGCGCTGCACCTGGTCGGGGCCGGCGTGGAGCCGGCGGACTTCGAGAAGGACCCGGCGAGCTTCGACGTGCCGGACTCGGTGATCGGGTTCCTGCGCGGCGAGCTGGGTGCCCCGCCCGCCGGCTGGCCGGAGCCGTTCCGCACCCGCGCGCTCGAGGGCCGCTCGCCGGAGAAGGAGTCGGCGGTGCTGAGCATCGAGGACCGCCGCGGTCTGATGTCCGGACAGGACGGGGGCGCCGCCCGTCGCGCGACGTTGAACCGGCTGCTGTTCCCCGGCCCGACCAGCGACTTCGAGAGCCACCGGGAGAGCTTCGGCGACACATCGGTGCTCTCGACCAAGGACTTCTTCTACGGCCTGGAGGAGGACCTCGAGCACACCGTGCGGCTCGGGCAGGGCGTCTCGCTGCTAATCGAGCTCGAAGCCGTCTCCGAGCCCGACGAGCGCGGCTACCGCACGCTGCTGACCACGCTGAACGGGCAGCTGCGCCCGGTGTCGGTCCGCGACCAGTCGGTGACGACGGATGTGAAGGCCGCGGAGAAGGCGGACAAGGGCAACGACGCGCACGTCGCGGCACCGTTCGCCGGTGTCGTCACGCTGCAGGTCGACGAGGGCGCGAAGGTCGAGTCCGGCCAGACCGTCGCGACGATCGAGGCGATGAAGATGGAGGCCTCGATCACCGCGCACCGCTCCGGGACCGTGTCGCGCCTGGCCATCGGCGAGGTGCAGCAGGTCGAGGGCGGGGACCTGCTGGTCGAGCTGGAGTGACCCGGCTGATCGCCGGGCGGGCCGGTGGCCGGCGGCTCGCCGTGCCGCCCTCGGGCACCCGGCCGACCTCGGACCGGGTGCGCGAGGCCCTGTTCAGCGCGCTGGAGCACGACCCCGGACTGGACGGCGCCGTGGTGCTCGACGTGTGCGCCGGGTCGGGCGCGCTCGGGCTGGAGGCCCTGTCCCGCGGCGCGCTGGACGCGGTGTTCGTCGAGTCCGACCGGCGTGCGGCGCTGGTGCTGCGGCGCAACGTCGCCGAGGTCGGGCTGGGGGGCCGGGTGGTGACCGGGCCTGCCGGGTCGGTGCTGGGACGGGAGTCCGAGCAGGCGTTCGACGTCGTGCTGGTGGACCCGCCCTACGCCGTGCCCGACGCCGAGGTCGCCGGGTGGCTGGCCGCGGCCGCGGCCGGGGGATGGCTGGCCGACGGGGCCGTCGTCGTCGTCGAACGCGCCCGCTCGAAGGAGCCGTTCCCCTGGCCGTCCGGCATCGAGGGGCTCCGCGACCGCCGCTACGGCGACACCGTCCTGCACGTCGGCACGCATTCGGCTGCGCCCCCCGGCCTCCACGCGCCCTCGTGATCCGGCGTGGACGAACACCGCGGAGGGCGGGCCGGTGATCACCGGCTGATAGGTTGCGCGGCATGTCCGACGCTCGCCGCGCGGTGTGCCCCGGCTCCTACGATCCGCCCACCGTCGGCCATCTGGACGTGATCCGCCGGGCCGCGGCGCTGTTCGACGAGGTCTACGTGGCCATCCTGGTGAACCCGCGCAAAGAGGGCATGTTCGAGATCGACGAGCGGGTCGCGATGCTCGTCGAGATCACCTCGGACCTGCCCGGCGTCCGGGTCGAGGCGTTCTCCGGCCTGGTCGTCGACTACTGCCGCGAGCGGGGCGCGGCCGCGATGGTCAAGGGACTGCGCGGGGCGACCGACTACGACTACGAGCTGCCGATGGCGCAGATGAACCGGCATCTGACCGGCGTCGAGACGCTCTTCCTGCCGGGGGCGCCGGGCCAGGCCTACGTGTCCAGCTCACTGGTCAAGGAGGTCGCGCGCGGCGGCGGCGACATCTCCGGGTTCCTGCCGCCGAAGGTGCACACCCGACTGGTCGAGCGCCTGGCCGAGCGTCGCTGACCCCGCCCGCGCTCACCCGGTGCGGAGCTTGACACGCGGTGGCCCGCGGAATACCGGGGCCCCGTCGGCGACGGTGAGAGGATCAGGACCGTGTACCGGGTCTTCGAGTCGCTGGACGCGCTGGTGACGATCGTCGAGGAGGCGCGCAGCGTCCCCATGACGAGCAACTGCGTCGTGCCGCGCGGCGACGTGCTGGAGCTGCTCGACGACGTCCGGGAGGCGTTCCCGGGCGAGCTGGACGACGCGCAGGACGTGCTCGACCGGCGTGACGACGTCGTCGCCGACGCCGAGCGGGAGGCCGAGGAGACCCGCTCCGCGGCGACCTCGGAGGCCGAGGAGACGCTGCAGAACTCCCGGACCGAGGCCGAACGTCTGGTGTCCGAGGCGCAGGAGGAGGCCGCGCGCACCCTCGCCGAGGCCCGGCACGAGGCCGAGCGCACCGTCGCCGAGGGCCGCAGGCAGTACGCCGAGCTCACCGACCGCTCCCGCGACGAGGCCGAGCGGATGACCCACGCCGGGCGGGTCGCGCACGACCGCCTGGTCGCCGACGGGCAGAACGAGCAGGCCCGCCTGGTGACCCAGTCCGAGGTGGTGCGCGCCGCACACGGCGAGTCCGCCCGGATCGTCGACGGCGCGCACGCCGAGGCGGACCGCCAGCGCCGCGAGTGCGACGCCTACGTCGACTCCACCCTCGGCGAGCTGGAGAACGCGCTCAACGGCGCGCTGGGCACGATCAGCCGGGGACGCAGCCAGATCTGGCGCAACGGGGCCCCGCAGCAGCAACAACAGCAGTACCAGCAGCAGCAGCAACAGCAGGCGCAGTTCAGCGGCCGGTCCGGCACCGGGATGGACCTGATCGACTGAGCCGGCGGAGACCTCCGCCACCCCGGGCGTCACACGCCTTTTACCTCCGGCGGGGCCGGGTAGCCCGATGTCGATCATCGAGACACCCGTCCGACCCCCGGAGATCCGTAGATGAACACTGTTGCCGCCGCACCGTCTCCCGTCCTCGACCGCGTGCTGGCCGGGTCCGATCGCTACAGCGTCGTGGCCACCCGTGACCCCGAGCTGACCGACGCCGCCCAGCGCCTGCGGCACCGGGTCTTCGTCCGGGAACAGGGCCTGCGCTTCGTCGGCAGCACGGCCGGTGGCGAGGACCGTGACGTGGACCGGTTCGACGAGTACTGCGACCACGTCGTCGTCCGCGAGGACGCCACCGGGGAGGTCGTCGGTACCTACCGGATGCTCACCCCGGAGGGCGCCGCCGACGTCGGGGGCCTGTTCTCCGACACCCTGTTCGACCTGTCCGCGCTCGGCGACGTGCGCCGGGACGCGGTCGAGGTCGGGCGGGCCTGCGTGCACCCCGACCACCGCAGCGGTGCCGTGCTCTCGCTGGTCTGGGCCGGCATGTGGCGCTACCTGATCCTCTCCGGGCGCCGGTGGATCCTCGGCAACGGCGACGTGCCGCTGGGCCCGGACGCGACGATGTCGCCGGGGGCCTGGGCGTCGGTGCGTCGCCGGCACCTCTCGCCGCCGGAACGTCGGGTCACCCCGCACCGGCCCGCCACCGTGGGTGAGGGGGACGCACGCCCGTCGCCCTCGGCGCTGCCCGCGCTGCTGCGCGGCTACCTGAGCCTGGGTGCCGAGATCGGTGGCCCGCCGGCCATCACCCCCGGGGTGGAGCGCCCCACCGCGGCGATCCTGTTCGTGCTGCTCGACCGGACCGCGATCGACCCGCGCTGGCGCCGCCGCCTGCTGGGTACCGACGACTGATCGGCGAGGTCACGGGCCGCCGGCCGTCGACTCACCGGCTGCCGGGTCACTGCTCGGCGAGGCGCCGGGCCGGGCCCAGCAGTGCGACCCCGAGCGCCACGACGACGAACGCGGCCGCGGCCAGCAGGCCGGTCGCGGCCGCGGTCCCGTAGCCGTAGCCGTGGCCGTGGCCGGGGCCGGGGCCGGGGGCGTCCAGCCGGCCGAAGAACACCGCGGAGGTCGTCACGACCCCGACGGCGGACCCGATCCGCTGCGCGGTCTGCTGCAGGCCGGCCGCGGTGCCACCGTGCGCGGGTGGGACGTGCGCGAGCGTCAGCGCCTGGTTCGCGGTGATCACCAGCCCGCTGCCGAGGCCGGCGACGAGCAGGGGGAGCGCGGTCCACACACCGGTCAGCGGGCCGCCGGCGCGCCACACCACCAGCGCCGTGCCGGCCAGGCCGACGATCATCGCTGCGGATCCCGTGGCGACGGCGCGGGTGTCGCGCCCGACCAGGCGTCCGCCGGCCAGCGCCCCGGCGACCGAGCCCAGGGCGTAGGGCACCGAGGCCAGACCGGCCGCTAGCGCGGTGTAGCCCAGACCCTGCTGGGCGTACACGGTGAGCACCAGGAAGATCCCGGTCGACCCGGCCAGGTAGGCGCTGCCGATCACCACACCGGGCCGGTAGCCGGGGCTGGTCAGGACCTCGCGCCCGAGGAGGGGTTCGCGCCCGCGGGCCCGGTAGCGCCGTTCCCAGGCGACGAACAGCCCGAGTACGACGACGCCGGCACCGGCGCTCCACCGGGGCGCACCGTCCCCGGCCTCGACGAGCGGGAACAGCACCGCGAACACCGCCGTCCCGAGCAGCAGCGACCCGACGACGTCGAGCGAGCGCCGGGTGCGCTCCGGCCCGCGCCGGGGGAGCAGCGCGGGAGCCGCGGCGAGCATCACGGCCACCACCGGGACGTTGACGAAGAACGCCCAGCGCCACCCGTCGTCCGGGCCGCCGAGGTCGATCAGGACTCCGCCCAGCACCGGGCCCAGCGCCGTCGCGGCGGCGGTGACGGCGCCGTAGACCCCGAAGGCCCGTGCCCGCTCGCGGCCGTCGAACATCTGCTGGATCAGGCCGACGAGCTGCGGCGCCAGCAGTCCGCCCGCGGCGCCCTGGAGCAACCTCCCGGCGATCAGCCACTGCGGGGTCGTGGCCAGGCCCGCGGCGATGCTGAACAGCGCGAACAGCGCGGCTCCGGCCAGGAACACCGCACGCCGGCCGAGTACGTCGCCGAGCCGCCCGCCCGGGACCAGGAACAGACCGAACGTGAGGATGTAGCCGGCGAGGATCCACGAGAGGTCCTCCGGTCCCGCCCCGAGCCCGCGCTGGAACGAGGGGAGCGCGACGTTGACGGTGCTGACGTCGAGGAACAGCAGCCCGTTCGCGGCGCAGCACAGCCCGAGCGCGCCCGACCGGCGCGCGGATGCGGACACCGGCACCGACCCCTCCCCGCCGCCGCGACGTCCGGTCGCGGCCCACGGGCACAACGAGTGCGACGGTCGGGGGTTCCGGATCCCTCCACGGCGGACACCCCGGTGTGTGGTGCCGGTCACACGGTGACTCGGACGCATCCGGCGTAATAGTCTGCGGCGATGGCACGGCAGGTGGAGCCGGACCCGGAGACCTGGTGGCAGCGTTACGGCCACCGCCTCGAAGGTCCTCCGGTCCCACCGAGGGCGGTGCCGGACGGCCCCGGGCCGCGGAGCGCGCAGGCACACGCCGAGACCGGCGACGCGGTGGGGAGAGGCGAGATGGCAACGGCACGGCCCTCGGACGGATCGACCGAGCTCAACGAGGACTCCGTCCTGCGGCCCCGCGCCGCCCGCCCGCGCGAGGGGTGGCGGCGGTTGCTCTACGAGGTCTCCGGCGGCCGGGTCAACCCCGGGCCGAGCGACGCGGAGGAGTCCCGCGGCGCGCTGCTGGCCCGGATCCGCGCGCCGCTGGCCGGGGCGCACCGGGTGGCCGTCACCTCGATCAAGGGCGGGGTCGGCAAGACCACGGTGGCCACCTGCCTCGGCCTGACCCTCGCCGAGAACCGCGGAGACCGGGCCGTCGTGCTCGACGCGAACCCGGACGCCGGCACCCTGGCCGACCGGCTCACCGGCGACTCCCGGGTCACCGTGCGCGAGCTGCTCGACGACCTGGACAAGATCACCTCCTGGACCGACGTCTCCCGCTACACCAGCCTCGCCGGGCGGTTGCAGGTGCTGGCCTCCGAGCAGGACCCGGCCTCGGGCGACGCGTTCCGCAAGGACGAGTACGAGCGGGTCTGCGCGCTGCTGGGCCGCTTCTTCAACATCATCATCACCGACTCCGGCACCGGTCTGGTGCACTCGGCGATGGAGGGCACGCTGGGCCAGGCGGACAGCCTGGTCGTGGTCGGGGCGCCCACCGTGGACGGCGCGTCCCGGGCCAGCAAGACGCTGGACTGGCTCGTCGCGCACGGGCACGGCGAGCTGGCGCGGGACGCGATCGTGGTGCTGTCCTGCGACCGGTCCAGCTCCGAGGTCGACGGCGCCCGGATCCGGGAGCACTTCCGCAGCCGCGTCCGGGCCGTGGTGGAGATCCCGCACGACCCGCACCTGGCCACCGGCGGACGGGTCGACCTGTCCCGGCTGCGCCCCGCCACCGGCAACGCGTTCCTCGAGCTCGGGGCCCAGATCGCGGACGCGTTCGACGTCCGCAACGGGCGTAGTTCATAGGCGCTCCCGCGCAGGGGGTCACAAGCGCTCCCGCGCCGGGGGCCCGGGGATCGCGGGTGCGGCGCCGCGCGGTGACCCCGCCGGCCCGTGACGCGTACCCTGGTCCGGGTCATGAACACGCATCACAGGAGCACCCCCCGGCTCGACGAGAACGACCCGTGGGTGTTCAGCACCCGCGAGCTGGCCCGTCGCCCCGGCACCCGACGCACGGTCCAGAGGGCCGTGCCCGCCCCCACCGGCGACGAGGCGATCGGCATCGTCGGCGTGCTCACCGTGCCCGACGGCACCGACGTCGGCCTGGACCTGAGCCTGGAGTCGGTGACCGAGGGCGTCTACGTCTCGGGTACCGCGTCGGCCCAGCTGGTCGGGGAGTGCTCGCGCTGCCTGGACCCGGTCGTCCTCGACCTCGTCGAGCCACTCGGCGAGCTGTTCGCCTACCCGGAGTCGGCGACCGAGGAGACCACCGACGAGGACGAGGTCCCGCGCCTGGTCGACGAGCAGTTCGACCTGGGCCAGACGGTCCGCGACGCGCTGGTCACCGACCTGCCGCTGGCGCCGCTGTGCTCGCCCGACTGCCCCGGTCTGTGCGCCGGGTGCGGGGAGAAGTGGGTGGATCTCGCGCCCGACCACGGGCATGAGACACTGGATCCTCGCTGGGCGGCGCTCCAAGAGCGCCTGCCCTCCACGGACTGACCACAGTCCGGCTGGACCGCCAGTTTTCAACGTTGCTCGAGGAGATTAGCCGTGGCCGTACCCAAGCGCCGGATGTCGCGATCGAACACGCGCTCGCGCCGGTCGCAGTGGAAGGCCACTGCACCGACGCTCGTCGCCTGCTCGAACCGCGCGTGCCGGGAGCCCAAGCTCCAGCACATCGCCTGCCCCACCTGCGGCCAGTACGACGGCCGTCAGGTCACCCGTCCGGCCTGAGCGCTCCTCAGCAGTGGGTGACAAGAGCGTCACCGGTCCTGCACGGGACCGGGGCCCTCTGCTGTCCGCGCTCGCCGTGGACCTCGGCGAGCCGATCCTCACGCTGGCACTGACCCACCGCTCGTACGCGTACGAGAACGGCGGGCTGCCGACCAACGAGCGGCTGGAGTTCCTCGGCGACGCGGTGCTGAGCATCGTCGTCACCGAGCGGCTCTACCTCGACCACCCGGACCTGCCCGAGGGCCAGCTGGCCAAGCTCCGCGCGAGCGTGGTCAACATGCACGCGCTGGCCGGGGTGGCCGAGCAGCTGCCGGGAGGCCTCGGCGCGTACCTGTACCTGGGACGCGGCGAGGAGCTCACCGGCGGCCGGCTCAAGGCCAGCATCCTGGCCGACGCCACCGAGGCGCTGCTCGGCGCCGTCTACCTCGAGCACGGCCTCGAGGTGTCCCGGGAGCTGATCCACCGGCTGTTCGCCGGGTTGCTGCACACCGCCCCGCTGCTGGGCGCGGGCCTGGACTGGAAGACCAGTCTCCAGGAGCTCACCGCATCCGCCGGGCACGGCGTGCCGGAGTACCGGATCGACGAGGAGGGCCCGGACCACCTCAAGATGTTCACGGCCACCGCCGTCGTCGGCGGCCGTGACCTGGGGACCGGGGTCGGCCGGACGAAGAAGGAAGCCGAGCAGAAAGCCGCCGAGCTGGCTTGGCGGGAGCTGTCGCCCGAGGGCGCCGCACCCAGCCTCGCGCCCGGTGGTGGCGCCTCCGGCTCCTCGCCCGGGCGCTGAGAGCCCCCGAGCCCGGAGAACCGGACCGAGAGTGCCCGAGCTTCCCGAGGTCGAGGTCGTCCGCCGTGGTCTGGCCGACCACGTGCTGGACCGCACCGTGGCGCGGGTCGACGTCGGCCACCTGCGGTCGGTGCGCCGGCACCTGCCCGGGCCGGAGGACTTCGCCGCCCGGCTGGTCGGGCGCCGGATCCACGCCGCCCGCCGCCGCGGCAAGTACCTGTGGCTCGACCTGGCCGACGCCGGTGGCAGCGCCGATGCTCGTTCCCCCGGCGCTCCTCCCGGGCCGTCCCCCGGTGACGACGCCGTGCTCGCCCACCTCGGGATGAGCGGCCAGATGCTCGTCGCCGACCCGGGCCGTTCGGACGAGACCCACCTGCGGGTCCGGATCACTTTCGACGACGACGGCCCGGAGCTGCGCTTCGTCGACCAGCGCACGTTCGGCGGGCTCTCGGTGCACCCGCTGGCCGAGGCAGCCGGCGGGGGACTGGTCCCGGAGCCGGTCGCGCACATCGCCCGCGACCCGATGGACCCCGCGTTCTCGCCCGACGAGGCGGTGGCCGCGCTGCGCCGCCGCCGTACCGAGGTCAAGCGTGCGCTGTTGGACCAGACCGTCGTGTCCGGGATCGGCAACATCTATGCCGACGAGGCGCTCTGGCGCGCGCGCCTGCACGGCACCCGCCCGACGGCGGCGCTGACCCGCGCGCAGGGCCGCGCCGTGCTCGACGCCGCGACCGAGGTGATGGCCGAGGCGCTGGAGCAGGGCGGGACGTCGTTCGACGCCCTCTACGTCAACGTCAACGGGGCGTCGGGCTACTTCGACCGGTCCCTGAACGTCTACGGGCAGGCGGACCGGGCCTGCCGCCGCTGCGGCACCCCGATCCGCCGGGACCCGTTCATGAACCGCTCGTCGTTCACC
>NZ_JADQDD010000184.1 GCF_019263595.1 Pseudonocardia sp. KRD291
ACGCCGCCCGCGTCAGTGGTCGCCGGTGGAGCACCTACAACTCGCCCGGCGCGTTCGGCAACGGCCTGCGCCGCCCGTCCGCGGTGGCCCAGCGCGACGGCCTGCTGACGGTCACCGCCTCGCCGCGGCGCAGCGGCGGGACCTCCGGCGGCATGTCGATGCACGAGGGGCAGCGCTACGGCCGGTGGGAGTTCCGGGCCCGCACCGACGCCGGCCGCGGCTACAGCCCCGCGATCCTGCTCTGGCCGGACTCCGAGAGGTTCCCCGACGACGGGGAGCTGGACATGATGGAGATCCCCTACGAGGACCGGCACGCCGCGACCGCATTCGTGCACTGGGGCAGGGACAACAACATCCTGTCCACCGAGACGCCGGGCGACTTCACGCAGTGGCACACGTTCGCGCTGGAGTGGCTGCCCGACCGGATCACCTGGTACGTCGACGACGTGAAGCGCTGGGAGGTCACCGACCGCCGCGCGATCCCGACCAAGCCCATGCACCTGTGCATCCAGCTCGACCAGGGCCCGGCCGAGAAGTGGATCCCCGGGCCGGACGCGACGACGCCGGAGCAGGTCCGCCTGCAGGTCGACTGGGCGAGGATCTACCGGGTCGCCGAGTAGGGGGGACCGCCCGGGATCGGGGACCGTCGGTGCCGGGGGGTACAAAGCTTCCCGTGGCACCGAACCCGGACGACCCGGACCCGACGCGGGGCGGGTCCGTGCCGGGTGACCTCAGCCCGGCCGTCCTGTCCGCGGCGCTCGGGCTGCCGGCGCCGACCGAGGAGCAGGCCGCCGTCATCGCCGCCCCGATCGGCCCCGCACTCGTCGTGGCCGGGGCCGGCGCGGGCAAGACCGAGACGATGGCGGCCCGCGTGGTGTGGCTGGTCGCCACCGGGCAGGCGATGCCCGAGCAGGTCCTGGGCCTGACGTTCACCCGGAAGGCGGCCCAGCAGCTCGGCACCCGTGTGCGGTCACGGCTGCGCCGGCTGGCCAGTTCTCGTCTGCTCGACGACATCGATCCGGGAGGCGGCCGCCGGGCGGCGCTGCTGGCCGGCGAGCCGACCGTGTCCACCTACCACGCCTACGCCGGGCGTCTGGTCTCCGAGCACGCGCTGCGGCTGCCGGCCGAGCCCGCGTCCCGGCTGCTCGGGCCGACCGCGGTCTGGCAGCTCGCGCACCGGGTCGTCTCGAGTTGGGCCGCGGACCTGGAGATCGACCGGGTGCCGGCCACCGTCACCGGGTACCTGCTGGCCCTGTCCGGGGAGCTCGGCGAGCACCTGGCCGACGCCCGCGACGTGCGCAGGCTGGCCGAGGACATGATCGCCGCGCTGGAGCGGGCGCCGCGGGGGAAGGGGCAGCGCGCCGAGCCGTCGGCGACCTACCGGGCGTGGGTCGCGGCCCAGCGGATGCGCTGCGAGCTGCTGCCGCTGGTCGAGGAGTTCGCCGCGCGCAAGCAGGCCGAGCAGTCGATGGACTTCGCCGACCAGATGGCGCTGGCCGCCCGGATCGCCGAGGCGGACCCGGAGGTCGGGCGGATCGAGCGCGGCCAGTTCCGCGCCGTGCTGCTCGACGAGTACCAGGACACCGGGCACGCCCAGCGGGTGCTGCTGCGGGCGCTGTTCGGCCGGGTCCCGGGTGAGTGGGTTCCGGGTGAGGGGGCCCCGGGGGAAGGGACGGCTGCGGACGAGGGCTGCTCGGTCACCGCGGTCGGCGACCCCTGCCAGTCGATCTACGGGTGGCGCGGGGCCAGCGCAGGCAACCTGGCCCGTTTCCGCACCGACTTCCCGACCCCGGGCGGCGACCCGGCCGACGTCTACGGCCTGCTCACGAGCTTCCGGAACCCGGCCGAGGTGCTCACCCTGGCGAACCGGGTCTCCGAGGAGCTGCGCACCGGGCCGGGCGCGATCGAGGTCGGTGAGCTGCGGTCCGCGCCGAAGGCCGCACCCGGCGACGTCCGCGCCGCGCTGCTGCCCGACGTCGCGGCCGAGGTGGACTGGGTCGCCGACGGGGTGGCCTCGCGCTGGCACTCCGTCGCGCGGGAGCGGGACACGCCGCCGACCGCGGCCGTGCTCGTGCGTCGCCGCGCCGACATGGACGCCCTGGCCGCGGCGTTGCGGGCGCACGGGCTGCCGGTCGAGGTCGTCGGTCTGGGCGGGTTGCTCGACACCCCGGAGGTGCGCGACCTGGTCAGCGCGCTCCGGGTGGTGGCGGACCCGCTGGCCGGGCCGTCCGCGGTGCGGCTGCTCACCGGCGTGCGCTGGCGGTTGGGGGTCGCCGACCTCGCCGCGCTGTGGACGCGTGCCCGCGAGCTCGTCCCGCGGCCGATGTCGACACCGGGGCCGCTGAGCCCGCAGGAGCTCGCACTGGGCGCGCTGCCGGGCGAGCACGCCGAGCAGGCAGGGCTGGTGGACGCGCTCGACGACCCGGGGGAGCCGTCGCGCTACTCCGGGGCCGGCTTCGACCGGATCCGCCGCCTGGGCCGGGAGCTCTCGCTGCTGCGCGCGCGGGCGTCGGCGCCGCTGACCGACCTGGTCGCCGACACCGAGCGGGTGCTGCTGCTCGACGTGGAGACCGCGGCCCGGCCCGGCCCGGCGGGACGGGCTCATCTGGACGCGTTCGCCGACGTCGTCGCGGAGTTCTCGGCCGGCGCGCAGGTCGCGACGCTGCCCGCGCTGCTGGACTACCTGGAGACCGCGGAGAAGGCCGAGGACGGGCTGACCCCGGGCGAGATCGAGGTCGCGCCGGACCGCGTGCAGATCCTCACCGTGCACGCGGCCAAGGGCCTGGAGTGGGAGATCGTGGCCGTCCCGCACCTGGTCTCGCAGGTGTTCCCGGGCCGCAAGATGTCCGGGAGCTGGCTCAAGGACCCCTCCGACCTGCCGGTGCCGCTGCGCGGTGACGCCGATGACCTGCCCGGCTTCCACCTGCCCCCCGGCGGCGACCGCAAGGAGCTCGAGCTGGCGGTCAAGGGCCACGACGAGGCCCTCGACGAGCGCCGTCTCACCGAGGAGCGGCGGCTGTTCTACGTGGCGCTCACCCGGTCCGAGCACACGCTGCTCGCCTCCGGGCACCGCTGGCCGGCGACCGGGGAGAAGCCGAAGGAGCCCTCGGTGTTCCTGACCGAGGTCGCCGAGGTCCTGGAGGGTCCGGGCGGCTCCGAGGTGGGTGTGCTGGAGCACTGGGCGCCGCCGCCCGACCCGGACGGCGGCAACCCCGCGCTGGGTACGACGCACACCGCGTCGTGGCCGCCGGACCCGTTCGGCGAGCGCGGCACCGACGTCCGCGCCGGCGCCGACCTGGTCCGCGACGCGCTGCGCCGCCGCACCCGCCCGGCACCGGCCCGGCGCGCGCGCGCGGCCTCGCCGGACCAGCTCAGCCTGGACCTGCCGGCCGAGCCGGTGGACGTCACCGAGTCCGACCCGGAGGGCTGGGCCTCCGACGTCGACGTGCTGCTGGCCGAGCGCGCCGCCGCGGCCCGCCGCCCCACGGTGCTGCTGCCCGGACGGGTGTCGGTGAGCCAGCTCGTCGAGCTGGCCGACGACCCGGACGCGCTCGCGGTGCGGTTGCGCCGCCCGGTTCCGCTGCCGCCGAACCCGCACACCCGCCGCGGTACCGCGTTCCACGCCTGGCTCGAGCAGCGCTTCGGCGCGGTCCGGCTGCTCGACCTCGACGAGCTGCCCGGCGCCGCGGACGACGACGCCACCGGCGACGACGCGCTGACCGAGCTGCAGGAGGCGTTCCTGCGATCGGAGTGGGCCGACCGGGTGCCGGTCGAGGTGGAGGTGTCGTTCGAGTCGGTGGTGGCCGGGGTCGCCGTGCGCGGCCGGATGGACGCGGTGTTCGCCGACCCGGACGGCGGCTGGACCGTCGTGGACTGGAAGACCGGGGCGCCGCCGGAGGGGGAGCGCGAGCGCGCGGTGAGCGTGCAGCTCGCGGCGTACCGGCTGGCCTGGGCCGCGTTGCAGGACGTGCCGCCGGAGCGGGTGCGCGCGGCGTTCCACTACGTCCGCCCGGACGTCACCCTGCGCCCGGCCGACCTCCTCGACGCCGAGGGCCTGCACGCGCTGCTGAGCTCGGTCCCGCGGGTGGCCGGGTAGGGCCCGGGCCGGGAGGCGTCATGCCTGCAGGGCGTTGCGGATCCCGTTGTAGACCGCGTGGGCCAGGCTGGAGGGGGCGAGCGATCCGGTGCGGCGCCAGGCGTAGGACATCGGGATCCCGATCAGCACGCTGACCACCACGAGGGAGATCGCCGTGAGCCAGATCGGCTGGCCCGGGGGCGAGACCGGCAGGTGCCACAGTCCCCACAGCACCGAGACCAGCAGCGCGGTGCCGGGCCCGCGGCGCTCGCCCGGGCGCTGGACGTGCGCGTCGAGCACCCCGCGGAACGCGACCTCCTCCAGGATGAACCCGACCGGCAGGTACAGCAGCGCCCAGTACGCCGCGTGGCCGAGCATCGCGAGCGGGTCGATCGGGCGGCCGCTCAGGAACAACGGCACCCCGCCGATCAGCGCCAGCAACGGGATCCCGACCAGCAACGTCGGCAGGGCCGCGCGCAGGGTGGCGACCGGGCCGGTGCTGCGCAGCGCCCAGGCCGCCGGGAACGCCCCGGCGATCGCGGCGACCGCCCAGGCGATCATCGTCCACGTCCCGGAGGCGACGGCGTCGACCATCAGCAGCACCGGGGTCACCACCAGCAGGACGGCCAGCGCGAGCCCGGCCCGGTCCAGGCGGAACCGCCGGTCGCCGTCGCGCATCCACACCTCGCGCAGCGGTCTGCGCCGGACCAGCAGCTGGAACGCCACCGCCAGCGGTATCCCGAGCAGCAGGTAGGCGTCGGTGTCGATCGGCAGCAGGTAGCCCAGCGCGATCCACACGGCGACGAAGCCCGTGCCCTCGGCCAGTCGCCTGCCCCGTCGCGTCGTCTGGGTGGGTGTCTGCACGGTCATGGCGGTTCCCTCCGTTCGGCCACCGCGCTCGCGGCGGTGGTCCCGGACGGCCCCGACGCTAGGAGCCCGGCGGGGCCGGTGGCCTCGGCTCCGGGTCGCTTCCGGCTCCGCCGCCCGGTGGGGGTCGCGGGCCCCGGGTTCCACCGCGAGACGGAGGACGGTCCGGGCCCGCGCCGATACGATCTGCCCCACCATGAGCGCCGATCCGGACACCGCAGGCCCGCTGGGGTCCGCGCGGGCCGCGATGCGGCGCAACCCGCTCGGCCTCGACGTCGCGCTGGTCGCGGTGCTGGCGCTGCTCGGCTCGCTGTCCGAGATCGTCCTCGTCGCCCCGTCCATGACCGGCCCGCGCACGGCTCCGGAACCGTTGTGGATCGTGCTGTGGGCGGTGGCGTTCTGCCTGCCGCTGCTGCTGCGCAGGCGGTTCCCGAGCACGGTGCTGCTGGTCACGACCGCGCACTTCCCGTTCTTCTGGGCGGCCGGGCAGGGCAACGAGATCATGTCCTGGCTGGTGCTGGGGGTGGGTGCCTACAGCGCCGCGGCCTACGGGCGGCGACGGCCCGCGCTGTGGGCGGGGGCGGCGGCGTTCCTCGTGACCACCTCCTACGTCGTGATCCCGCTGGTCCTGGGGCTCCTGTCGGCGGCGCCGGCGGCGGTGCTGATGGTGAACAACCTGGTGCCCTACCTCGTCGGCGGCAGCCTCGGGGTGATGACGCGGCGCCTGCGCGCCTTCCGGGCCGAGCTGGAGCAGCGCAACGCCGAGCTCGCGCGGGAACGCCGGGTCAACGAGCAGCGCGCCGTCCTCGAGGAACGGGTCCGGATCGCCCGCGAGCTGCACGACGTCGTGGCCCACCACGTCGTGCTGATGGGCATCCAGGCGGGCGTGGCCCAGCGGCTGTTCGACGACCGCCCGGACGACGCGCGCGCCGCCGTCGCGGACGTGCAGGCCGGCAGCGGCCGCGCCGTCGCGGAGCTGCAACGCGCGATCGGGGTGCTGCGCTCCGGCCCGGCCGCCCCGGCGGGGGACACCGCAGCGAAGGCGGCAGGGGATACGGCGCGGACGGCGGCCGGGAACGGCGACGCGCCGTCGGTCACCGAGCCCGCGCCCGGGCTGGACCGGCTCCCGGCGCTGGTCGAGCAGGTGCGCCGGGCCGGACTGCCGGTGGAGCTGACCCTCGACCCGGGCGAGGTCGACGCCGGGCTCGGCCTGTCCGCCTACCGGATCGTGCAGGAGGCCCTGACCAACACCCTCAAGCACGCCGGCCCGGCGAGCGCCCGGGTGCGCGTGCGCTGCGGCGCCGGGGTCGTGGAGGTCGAGGTCGTCGACGACGGGTGCGCCACCCCCGGCGACGGCGACGGCGGCCGGGGACTCGTGGGCGCCCGGGAGCGGGTCGCCCTGCACGGCGGGCGGCTGGACGCGGGCCCGCTCGCCACCGGCGGGTTCCGGGTGCGCGCGGTGCTGGGGCCCTGAATGGCGATCCGCGTGCTGCTCGCCGACGACCAGGAGCTGGTCCGCCGCGGGTTCCGGATGATCCTGGAGAGCGAGCCCGGGATCGAGGTGGTGGCCGAGGCCGCCGACGGGCAGGAGGCCGTCGACGCGGTCCTCCGGCACCGCCCGGACGTCGCGCTGGTCGACGTCCAGATGCCGGGTACGGATGGGCTGGTCGCCACCGAGCGGATCCTCGAGCTGGCCGGTGACCGTACTCGGGTGGTCATCCTGACCACGTTCGAACGCGACGAGTACGTGTTCCGCGCGCTCGGTGCGGGCGCCAGCGGGTTCGTGCTCAAGACGGCGCCGCCGACCGAGCTGATCGCCGCGGTGCACGCCGCGGGCCGCGGGGACGCGCTGCTCTCGCCGTCGGTGACCCGCCGCGTGCTGGGGGAGCTCGCCGGCCGCGGCCGGCCGGCGGGACCGGTCCCCGGCCTGGACCGGCTCACCGACCGCGAGACCGAGGTGCTGCGCCTGATCGGGCAGGGCCTGTCCAACGCCGAGATCGCGGGTGAGCTGCTGCTCGGCGAGGCGACGGTGAAGACCCACGTCTCCGGTGTGCTGTCCAAGCTGGGACTGCGCGACCGGGTGCAGGCGGTCGTGGTCGCCCACCGGCACGGCCTGGTGACCTGAGCCCGGGTACGCGGCCGGCCCGGGAACGCAGCGAGCCCGCGCCCCGCGCCCGGGGTGACCGGGGCGGGACGCGGGCTCGGCCGCGTACGGGGTGGAGCTAGTGCGTCGAGGCCTTGTTGGCGGCGCCCGCACCGGTCAGGGAGCGGACCTCCATCTCGGCGAACTTGGCGCCGTCGGCCTTGCGCTGGCCGACGTAGGTGCCCACCACGCCGAGGATGAACGACAGCGGGATCGACACCAGGCCCGGGTTCTCCAGCGGGAACCAGGAGAAGTCCACGCCCGAAATCATCGACGGCGTCGAGGCTGTCGGCGGCTTGCCCGACACCGCGGGCGAGAACACGATCAGGATGATCGCGCTCGCCAGGCCGCCGTAGATGCTGTACAGCGCGCCGGTCGTGTTGAACCGCTTCCAGAACAGCGAGTACAGGATCGTCGGCAGGTTCGCCGACGCGGCGACCGCGAACGCGAGCGCCACCAGGAAGGCGACGTTCTGGTTCTTGGCCAGGATGCCGCCGACGATCGCGACCAGACCGATCACGATCGCGGTCCGGCGGGCGATCTTGACCTCGGTCTTCTGCTCGTCCTGGACCTGGCCCTTCTTGATCACGTTGATGTAGACGTCGTGCGCGAACGACGCCGACGCCGTGATCGTCAGACCGGCCACCACCGCCAGGATCGTCGCGAACGCGACGGCGGCGATGATCCCGAGCAGGACCGGGCCGCCCAGCTCGAAGGCGAGCAGCGGGGCCGCCGAGTTCACCTTGCCCGGCGCGTTCTTGATCGTCTCCGGGCCGACCAGTGCACCGGCGCCGTACCCGATCACGAGCGTGAGCAGGTAGAACAGGCCGATCAGCCAGATCGCCCACTCGACCGACTTCCGCGCCTCCTTGGCCGTGGGCACGGTGTAGAAGCGCATCAGCACGTGCGGCAGGCCCGCCGTACCCAGGACCAGCGCGATGCCCAGCGAGATGAAGTCGATCGTGCTGGTGGTCGAGGTGCCGTACTGCTTGCCCGGGCCGAGCAGGGCCTCGCCGGCCGCACCGGCCCGCTCCACCGCGCCGCCGAGCAGGGCGGAGAAGTTGAAGCCGAACAGGGCCAGCACCCAGATCGTCATCACGATGGCGCCGATGATCAGCAGCACCGCCTTGATCATCTGGACCCAGGTGGTGCCGCGCATGCCGCCGATCAGCACGTAGGCGATCATCACGATGCCGACGACGGCGATCACGATGTTCTGCGCGAGATCGCCGGTCACGTTGAGCAGCAGCGAGACCAGCCCGCCCGCACCGGCCATCTGGGCCAGCAGGTAGAAGAACGACACGACCAGCGTGGACACCGCGGCCGCGGCCCGGATCGGGCGCTGCTTCATCCGGAACGCCAGGACGTCGCCCATGGTGAACCGGCCGGTGTTGCGCAGCAGCTCGGCCACCAGCAGCAGCGCCACCAGCCACGCGACCAGGAAGCCGATCGAGTAGAGGAAGCCGTCGTAGCCGTTGACCGCGATCGCGCCGGCGATGCCGAGGAACGACGCCGCGGACAGGTAGTCACCGGCGATCGCGGTGCCGTTCTGGGGGCCGGAGAAGCCGCCGCCCGCGGTGTAGAAGTCCGACGCCGTCGACGTCGCCCGGCGGTTCACGTAGATCACGATGCCGAGCGTGATCACCACGAACGCGACGAAGATGGAGATGTTGAGGATCGGGCTCGAGCCCGCGATCCCCTTCGACTGCGCCAGGATCATCGTGTCCCGCCTCCCTCGACCTCGTCGCGGATCTTCGCCGCCAGCGGGTCCAGCTTGCGGTCGGCGAAGCGCACGTAAACGATCGTGATCGCGAACGTGGACACGAACTGCAGCAGACCGAAGATCAGACCGATGTTGACGTTGCCCAGCACCTTGATCGCCATGAAGTCCGGCGCGAAGCTGGCGAGCAGGACGTAGAGCAGATACCAGGCCAGGAACCCGGCGGTGACAGGGAAGACGAACCCGCGCAGCCGGCTACGCAGCTGCTGGAAGTCCGCACCCGCCTGGACCGCCGTCCAGTCCGTGCCGCTGGTCGACGAGCCGTCTCCCGTGGGGGGCGGGTCGTCGGTGGACTCGGTGGTACTCACGTATGCCTCCTTGCATGTCCCGGGCTTCTCGGGCGCGGGTGCGCTCAGGAAAGGGCCTCATGACCTCGCCGCGAAAGCGGCTGGCGCCACACAGCCGACGATTGAGACGAACGGTGGACCACCGTGTCGTCGATCGCAACGTTGTGCGACCAACGGTCTTGACACGATCGCCTAACGTTTGTCGGTCAGGTGCAGCCGGAGCATCGTAGCCTCCGCCCATGGCGGAGCGTGATCGGTCAGTGACACCGTGATCATGGCCACGAACGCGAGCGGGACCGACCACAACGCGGGCTGGGAGAGCAGGAGACCGACCGTACCGCCCGACGGCACCGGGGACCCCGGAACCGCGGCCAGCGACATCGCTCCGAGCGCGGCGAGCAGTCCCACCGACATCCCGGCCAGGGCGCCCCGCGCGGTGAGCCGGGGCCACCAGATGCCGAGCACCAGCAGCGGGCAGAACGTCGAGGCCGCCACCGCGAACGAGGACGTGACGGCCGCGCTCACGTCGATCCGCGCGGCGAACAGGGCCGCGGTCACCACCACCGCGGCCGCGGCCAGCGCGGACAGTCGCAGCCGGCGCAGACCCGAGGGCATCAGGTCGTGTGCCAGCGCCCCGGCCAGCGCCAGCAACAACCCGAGCGAGGTGGCCAGGAACGCGGCGAACGCACCCGCGGCGAGCAGCGCCGTCACGATCGACGACGCGAGCCCGTCCCCGGCCACCCGCCCGGGCAGCATCACCACCGCGGTGTCGGTGCCGGCCGAGAGGTACAGCTCCGGTGTCAGCACCGTGCCGAGCAGCCCGTAGACGATCGGGAACAGGTAGAACGTCCCGAGCAGGCCCACCGTGATCGCCGCGGTCCGGCGCGCGGCCCGGCCGTCCGGTGCGGTGTGGAAGCGGACGATGATGTGCGGCAGGCCCATCGTGCCCAGCGCGGTGGCCGCCAGGACGGACCAGGTCGCCAGCAGCGGGGAGTCGGTCCCGCTGCCGAGCAGCGGCACGCCCCACGCGGTGCTGCCCGGAACCGGCAGCCCGTCGCGCTCGCCGTCGACCTCCGGTACCTGTGCCCCGGCCGGGAACGTCCAGCGCGTGTCGGCCAGGGCCGGGTGCGGCCCGGCGGTCAGGGCGCGCGGCTCGCCGTCGACCACGACCGTGAGCGGCGACGGCAGCACCAGCGTCGAGTCCAGCCGGAAGTCGACGTCGGTGTCGCGGGTGAACGTCGTGAACTCCGGCGGGGCGGCCATCTGCCCGCGCAGCTCCGGCCCGGCCACGATCAGCAGCCAGATCGCCGGCCCGGCGAAGAGCAGCAGCTTGAGCACGAACTGGAACGCCTGCACGTAGGTGGCCGCGCGCATCCCGCCGAGCGCCAGCGTGATCGACACCGCGGCACCTGCGACCACCACCCCGACCCAGTACGGAACGTCCGAGACGAGCGTGAGCAGCTGCCCGGCGGCCACGAACTGCGGCACCAGGTACAGCCCGGCGATCACCACCACGACGACCGCGCAGAACCGGCGCAGCCGCGCGGACCCGAGCCGCGCCTCGGCGAACCCGGGCACGGTCAGCGCCCCGGTGCGCCGCATCGGTGCGGCCACCAGCGCGAGCATCAGCAGGTAGCCGGCGGTGAACCCGACCGGGTACCAGAGCGCGCCGGTGCCCTCCTTGATCACCAGCCCGGCCACGCCGAGGAACGACGCCGCCGACAGGTACTCCCCGGACACCGCGGCCGCGTTGAGCAACGGCGACGTCTGGCGCGATGCGACCAGGAAGTCCGACGTGGTGCGCATCGCGGCCACCCCGCGCGCGCCGATCAGCACCGTGACGAGCACCAGCGCGACGACCGCGGCGCCGGTCACCGGAGTCGCCCCACCTCGTCGTCGCGGCGCCCTGTCCCGTCGCGGTCCGTCCCGTCGCCGTCCGTCCCGTCGGGGGCGCGCTCGTCGCGCTCGGCGCCGGACAGCTGCCACCAGGCCAGGCCCGCGAGCAGGGGGTAGGGCGCGATGGCGACGGCCAGCCAGCCGCCGGGCACGCCGAGGAGCCGCAGACCCGCCAGGTCCGGGGCGAGCAGCAGCAGCACCGGCAGGCCGAACAGCAGCAGCCCGCCGAGCGCCACGGTGACCGTCGCGCGGCGGAGCTGGGCCCGCCGGATCCGACGGGCGAGCTCCAGGACGGCGGGGTCGGTCGCCTCGGCCGGACGGGCCGGCGCCGAGGCCGGGCCGTCCGGTGCGGTCACCGAGACCCGCCGCGGCCTGCTCACCGGTCCGTCCCGGGAGGACGCCCGCCGGCCTGCGAGCCCAGGGTGCCGCGGGCCGCGGCGTCGAGCAGCAGCTCGCGCAGCTCGCGGGCGTGGCGCCGGCTGACCGGTACGTCGCCGGCGTCGGTGTGCGCGAGCAGCCCGCCGCCGGCGTCGCTGCGCAGCTCGACGACCGCGGGCAGGGCCAGCAGGTAGCTGCGGTGCACCCGGACGAACTCGTGCGGCGACCAGTGCTCCTCGAGCCGGGACAGCGGGATGCGCACCAGGTGCGAACCGGACGGGGTGGTCAGCCGGACGTAGTCGCCGTGCGCCTCGACGAACCGGACGTCGTCGCGGCGCAGGTAGCGGGTGCGCCCGCCGAGCTCCACCGGGACCACCGCGAGCTCGTCCACCCGCGGTGCCGCCGGGGCGGGCGCAGCGGGGGGAGCGGGCGGTGCGGCGGGCGCCGGCACCGGGCGCGCCCCGCCCACCCGTCGGACCCGGGCCAGTGCCTCGGTGAGCCGGTCCTGCCCGACCGGCTTGAGCAGGTAGTCCACCGCGCCCAGGCCGTAGGCGGCGAGCGCGTGCTCCTCGAAAGCGGTCACGAACACGACCTCCGGTGGTTCGGCCATCGCGGCGAGCACGCGGGCCAGCTCCAGGCCGTTCATCCCGGGCATCGTGATGTCGAGGAACACCGCGTCGAAGCGCCCGGACGGCAGCAGCCGCAGCGCACCGACGGCGTCCCCGGCGCGGGCGACCTCGCCGACGTCCGGGGCGTCGTCGAGCATCGCGCACAGCTCGTCCAGGGCCGGGGCGACGTCGTCCACCGCCAGCACCCGCAGCGGGGCGCCGCGCCGGTCGGGGGTGCTCACGGCACCACCACCCCGGGCTGGAAACGGGGGATCCGCAGCACGATCCGGGTGCCGGCCCCCTCCGCGGTCTCGACGACCAGACCGTGCCCGGCGCCGTAGATCGCCTGCAGCCGCCGGTCGACGTTCACCAGCGCCAGCCCCGCCCCCTCGGCGGTCCCGGCCAGCACCGCGCGGGCGTGCTCGGGGGCCATCCCGGGCCCGTCGTCCTCAACGGCGATGACGCAGACCCCGCCCTCGGCCTCGCCGCTGACCAGCACCGTCCCGCCACCCTCCGCGCGCTCGACGCCGTGCTGCACGGCGTTCTCCACCAGCGGTTGCAGCGCGAGCACCGGGATCGGCACCGGCAGCACCTCCGGCGCGACCCGGACCTGGACGCGGAGCCGGTCGCCGAGCACGGCGCGGGCCAGCGTCAGGTAGGCCTCGACGGAGCGGAACTCCCCGGCCACGGTGGTGTAGT
>NZ_JADQDD010000185.1 GCF_019263595.1 Pseudonocardia sp. KRD291
CTTCTCCCGCACCGACGAGGCCGACGACCGGGAGTTCTACCTCCCGCCCCGGATCGTCCACCACATCGACGACGGCGCGATCGCCGCCGCCGGCTCGTTCTACGCCGGGATCGGCACGACCGGCCGCGTCCTGGACCTGATGTCGTCCTGGGTCTCGCACCTGACCACGCGCCCGGAGCACCTGACCGTCCTCGGCATGAACGACGAGGAGCTGGCGCGGAACCCGATGGCACACGAGCGCGTCCGCCACGACCTCAACGCCGACCCGGTGCTCCCGCTGCCCGACGACGCGTTCGACACCTGCATCTGCACGGTCTCGGTGGACTACCTGACGCGCCCGGTCGAGGTGTTCGCCGAGGTCGCGCGCGTGCTGGCGCCGGGCGGGACGTTCGCGTGCACGTTCTCCGACCGCTGCTTCCCGACGAAGGCGATCCGCGGCTGGCTGCAGACCGACGACGAGACCCACATGCGCATCGTCGGCGAGTACTTCCGGCGCAGCGGCGGGTTCGACGACCCGCAGGCCGGACAGTGCGGCACCCCTGCGGGCGCGAACCCGCTCTTCGCCGTCTGGGCGCGCACCCCGGCGTGACGCGGCGGGGAACAGTCAGCATTGACCGCTGATGCCGTGTGACGCAGGATCGGGAGCCCCGAGGTCGATGACGTCCGTCCGGCCGCGCACGACACCCACACCACGGCGGTGAACCCCGATGACGACGTCGGAGCAGACCCACTCGACGTTCACCCTGACCGGGCGCGACGGCACCGTCGTCACCGCGTACGGCTGGGTGCCCGACGGCCCGGTGCGCGCGATCGTGCAGCTCACCCACGGCATGGGCGAGCACCTGCTGCGCTACGCCCCGCTGGCGGCCGCCCTGACCGGCCGCGGGTTCGCCGTCGTCGGGCAGGACCACCGCGGGCACGGCGCCACCGCCGGTTCCCCGCAGCGGCACGGGATCCTGGGCGAGACCGGCTGGGCCGGGCTGGTCGACGACATCGACGTCGTGCGCGAGCACGCCCGCGGAGAGCACCCGGGCGTCCCGCTGGTGCTGCTCGGGCACAGCATGGGCTCGTTCGCGGTGCAGCAGTACCTGGCCGCGCACTCGGACCGGATCGACGCCGCCGTGCTCTCCGGGACCGGGCTGCTGGACCTGCTCGAACCGGCACTGGACCTGTCCGGGCCGATGGACCTCTCGGCGTTCAACGCGCCGTTCGAGAACCGCACCGGCTACGAGTGGCTCTCCCGCGACGCCGCGCAGGTCGATCTCTACGTCGCCGACCCGGACTGCGGGTTCGGGCTGGACCAGCCGGGCACCGCCGCGATGTTCGCCGCCGCGAGGCCGCTGGCCGAGCCGGAGACGCTCGCCGCGATCCGCGACGACCTGCCGCTCTACATCACCGTCGGCGACGCGGACCCGGTGAACGCCGGGCTGGCGCTGGTGCACCCGATGATCGAGCGCTACCGCGCGGCCGGGCTGACCGACGTCACGCTCGCCGTGTGGCCGGGCGCCCGGCACGAGGTGTTCAACGAGACCAACCGCGACGAGATCGTCGCGGACCTGCTGACCTGGCTCGACCGGGTCGTCCCCCACGGAAGGGCCTGACGCGTGCACGTCGACACCACCGGGAGCTTCACCGCCGATCCACTGGAGACCGAACGGGTCGCCGTGGAGGCGGAGAAGCAGGGCTACGACGGGGTGTCGGTGCCCGAGACCGCCCACGACGCGTTCATCGCGCTCGGTCTCGCCGCCCGCGCCACCAGCAGCATCCGGCTGCAGTCCGGGATCGCGGTCGCGTTCGCCCGCAACCCGATGACGCTGGCCTACCAGGCCAACGACGTCACCCTGCTCTCCGAGGGCCGCTTCGACCTGGGCATCGGCTCGCAGGTCAAGCCGCACATCGAGCGCCGGTTCAACATGCCGTGGAGCCGGCCCGCGGCGCGGATGGAGGACTTCGTCCGCGCGGTGCGCGCGATCTGGTCGGCCTGGGAGACCGGTGAGCGGCTGCGCTACGAGGGCGAGTTCTACTCGCACACGCTGATGACCGAGTTCTTCTCCCCCGGCCCGAACCCGCACGGCAACCCGCCGATCATGCTGGCCGCCGTCGGCGAGCGGATGACCGAGGTGGCCGGCCGGGTCAGCGACGGCCTGCTCGCGCACTCGCTGACCACCCCGTCGTACATGGACGAGGTGACGGTCCCGGCCCTGACCCGCGGCCGCGACGGTGGGAATCTGGACGGCTTCCAGGTCTGCCTGCCGGTCTTCGCGGTCCTCGGTGCCGACGAGAAGGCCCGCGCCGCCGCCGAGCAGGGCGTGCGACGTCAGATCGCGTTCTACTCCTCCACGCCGCCGTACCGCCCGGTGCTCGAGCACCACGGCTGGGGCGAGCTCGCCGACCGGCTCAACGGGTTGTCCCGGCAGCAGGCCTGGGACGAGATGGCAGGCCTGATCGACGACGACGTGCTGGACGCGTTCGCCGTCGCCGGGACACCGGACGAGGTGGCGGCCGGGATGCTGTCCCGCTACGGCCACGTGGTCGACCGGATCTCGCTCTACACCCCCTACGAGGCCGACCCACAGCTCGTCCTGGACACCACGACCCGGCTCCGCGCGGCGTAGGGCACGAGATGCTGACGCCGGAGGACCGGGCCGCCATCCACGGGCTGCTCGCCGACTACGGGCACGTCGTCGACGACCACGACTGGGACCGCGCGCACGAGGTGTTCGCCGAGGACTTCGTGTTCGACCGCGGCGCCACCGGGCGCCCGGACCTGCACGGGATCGCCGACATCGTGGCGAACTTCAAGGGCCGCAACATGTACGCCCACGTCACGACGAACACGACGCTCGTCGAGAACCCGGACGGCACGGTCACCGGGCACAGCAAGTTCCTCGGCTTCCCGAACGAGGGGCAGCCGGTCACCGGCGACTACCACGACGAGATCGTCCGGACCCCCGACGGCTGGCGGCTGCGCCGTCGTCGGGCGGAGATCCGGGCGCGCAAGTTCTTCGACTGAGAGGAGCCTGCGGAACGAACATCGACACACAGGGGTGGGTATGGACGTGCACGACGACCCGTACAAGGACATCCGGGAGGGCGTGCGCGACGTCTGCCGGCAGTTCGGCTCGGAATACTGGCAGTCCCACGACCGCGAGCACGAGTTCCCGTGGGAGTTCTACCGCGCGATGGCCGACGGCGGCTGGATCGGCATCGCCATCCCGGAACAGTACGGCGGCGGGGGGACCGGGATCAGTGAGGCGGCCGTCCTGATGGAGGAGGTCGCCGCGTCCGGCGCGGCGATGAACGGCGCCAGCTCGATCCACCTGTCGGTGTTCGGGATGAACCCGGTCGCCAGGTACGGCAGCGACGAGATGCGGCGGAAGTACCTGCCCCGCGTCGCCGACGGGAGCCTGCACGTCGCGTTCGGGGTGACCGAGCCCGACGCCGGCCTGGACACCACGTCGATCTCGACCTCGGCCCGTCGCGACGGCGACCGCTACCTGGTGCGCGGACGCAAGGTGTGGACGTCGAAGGCGCAGTTCTGCGAGAAGGTCCTGCTGCTGGTGCGGACGACGCCGATCGAGGAGTGCGCCAAGCGCACGGACGGGCTGACGCTGCTGCTCGCCGACCTGCAGCGGCCCGAGGTCACGATCACGCCGATCGAGAAGCTGGGCCGCAACGCCGTCGTGTCCTGCGAGGTGGTCTACGACGACCTGCCCGTCGACGTCGCCGACCGCGTCGGCGAGGAGGGCAAGGGCTTCAAGTACATCCTGGACGGGCTGAACCCGGAGCGGATCCTGATCGCCGCCGAGGCGCTCGGTGTCGGACGGGCCGCGCTGGACGCTGCGGTGAAGTACGCGAACGAGCGGGTCGTGTTCGGCCGCCCGATCGGCAAGAACCAGGGCATCGCGTTCCCGCTGGCCGAGGCGCACATGCGGCTGCACGCCGCGAGCCTGGTCGTGCGGGAGGCCGCCGAGCGCTACGACGCCGGGCTGCCCTGCGGGGAGCACGCGAACACGGCCAAGTTCCTGGCCGCGGACGCCGGGCACTTCGCCGCCGACCGGGCCATGCAGACCCTGGGCGGGTTCGGCTACGCGACCGAGTACGACGTCAGCCGGTACTTCACCGAGTCCCGGCTGATGAAGCTGGCGCCGCTGCCGCAGGAGATGGTGCTCAACTACGTCGCCGAGCACGTGCTCGGACTCCCGCGGTCCTACTGACCCACGGGGCGGGCTCCGAACGCCGCTACGGCCGGTGACCGCGCAGGGTCACCGGCCGTAGGCGAGAGTTCGTCGGGGAAGCCTCAGCTCAGGCCGAGCTTCTCCGAGCAGGCGGGCCAGGCGCCCCAACCCTGCTCGTCCAGGACCTTCTCGGCGACCTGGATCTGCTCGGACCGGCTCGCGTTGGTCGGGCTGCCCTCGCCACCGAACGCCTTCCAGGTCGACGGCGTGAACTGCAGGCCGCCGGAGAAGCCGTTCCCGGTGTTGATGCTCCAGTCACCGCCGCTCTCGCACTCGGCGAGCTTGTCCCAGGTGCTGGACGGTGCGGCGTTCGCGGTGCCGGCCAGCGCCAGCGGCGCACCGGCGGCGACCAGTCCGGCGGCGGCGATACCGACCACGCGACGGGTGGTCACGGACACACGACTGCTGCTGCTCATTACCCTCAACCTTTTTGATCAGGCCCACGTCGGACCGGGCGCACGCACCGCACGACGCCTTTGGGGGAGCGACGTCCGGGGGTGGTCAGTTCGGGCGCCGACGCCCGTACCCGTCCCCGTCCCGCCTTGTGCGGATCGACTCGCCGGGAACCGCGGGACGGGGGCTGTCCATGACGCGACGGTTCCGGCACTTCGGTGCGACCCGATCCAGGCGGATCGGGCCAAGCACGAAGGTAGGCGGCAACCCCGTGGAGGGGTCAAGCGAACGGCTCGTGACGTATCACACGACGATAACGGGTTATGTCGTTATCGCAGCTCAGCGCAGCTTTTTCGGTATCACGGACACGTCCCTCAACCGCACGGAACTTCCGAATCGGACCTATTGCACCGCAGTAACCGGACCGTGACGGGTGAACAGGAACTGTTTCCGTTCCGGAATTACTGACCCGGCGTGGTCACGCCTTCGCCCCGAGTGCCCGGAGCACGAGCTCGGTGAGCGCGTCCAGGTACTCCGCGTCGACCTCGGCCCGGCGGACGCTGTGACGCCAGTAGATCGGCGCACCGAGGAGGTCCAGCGCGAGCTCCCGATCGATGTCGGCCGGGAGCTCGCCACGCTCGACGGCGCGCTGCAGCACGGCCGCGCCGCGCTCCCGGCGGGGCTCGCCGACCGCCTCGGCAACGGCCGCGGCGAGATCCGGTCGGCGTCCCTGTTCGGCGACCAGGTCGGGCAGGATCCGCGAGAACCGGGGATGGGTGAGCCACTCCTCGAGACCGGCGAGCACCGCCCGGATGTCACCGCGCAGCGATCCGGTGTCGGTCGTCACGACCCGCGGGACGCTGAACCCGGAGAGCACCGCGACCACCATCTCGTCCCGCGAGGACCAGCGCCTGTACAGCGCGCTCTTGCCGACCCCGGCCCGCCGGGCGACGGCCTCCATCGACAGTCGGCCGATCCCGCCCTCGGCGAGCTCGTCGAGCACCGCCTCGGTGATCGCGTCGGTGACGTCGGCGTGCAGCACGGCCGCACCGGCGGGCGCGCGTCTGGTCGGTTCCGTCACGCGATCCAGGGTAGCCGACGTCGGAACGGAACCGTATCGTCGCACTTACGTCGATACGGGGCCGTCTCGTCCCGACGTTAGAGGAGAGACCGTGACACGGACACCGACCGAGCTCGTCGAGCACGCCCTGGAGCTGTTGCTCGCCCACGACATGACCGCGTTCGCCGGCCTGTGGGCCGTCGACGGCGTGATGGAGTTCCCGTTCGCCGCACCCGGCTCGCCCCAGCGGCTCGACGGCCGGGCCGCCGTGCAGGACTACCTGCACGACTACACCGACCACGTCGACCTGCGGGAGGTCGTCGACCGCACGCTGCACCGGACGACCGACCCCGACGTGGTGATCGTCGAGTTCGAGGTGGACGGCGTGGCGCTCGCGACCGGGAACGCCTACCGGTTGCGCTACGTCGCGGTGGTCACCGTGCGCGGCGGCGAGATCGCGCACTACCGCGACTACTGGAGCCCGCTCGCCGTCGCCGAGGCGATCGGCCGGACCGGCCTTCCGGCCGGGGCCGAGGCGTGAGCGCGCCGGTCCTGGTCCTCGGCGGCACCGGCACCACCGGGAGCCGGGTGACCGCGTTCCTGCGGGCGCGCGACGCGACGGCGCGGGTCGCCACCCGCAGCCCGTCGGCGCCCGGACAGGTGCGCTTCGACTGGACCGACCCGACCACACACACCACCGCGCTGGACGGCGCCGGCGCCGTCTACCTGGTCGCGCCGATCGGGGTGGCCGAGCCGGCCCCGCTGGTCGCACCGTTCCTGGACGCCGCGCGGACCGCCGGGGTCCGCCGGGTCGTGCTGCTGTGCTCGTCCGCGGTCCCGGACTCCGACCACGGGATGGGGGCGCTGCCGGCGCTGGTCCGCGACCGGATCGACGAGGCGACGGTGCTGCGGCCGTCCTGGTTCATGCAGAACCTGCTCGGCGACCACCCGGTGGCCGCGGGGATCCGGGAGCAGGGCGAGATCGTCACCGCAACCGGCGACGGGCGGGTCGGGTTCGTCGACGCCGGCGACATCGCCGCGGTCGCCGGGCACGCGTTGCTCGACACGAGCCCGCACCCACCGGAGCACCTGATCACCGGTCCGGAAGCGCTGAGCTACGCCGACGCGGCGGCCGTCCTCGCCGACGTGTCCGGGTCCCCGGTGCGGCACCGGCCGGTGACCGAGGACGAGCTGGTGGCGCGGTTCACCGCGGCCGGCTACCCGGGTGACTTCTCGGCGATCCTGGCCGCGCTGGACGTCGCGATCGCGGGCGGGGCCGAGGACCGGGTCACCGACACGGTGCGACGGGTCACCGGACGCGCACCACGCACGTTGCGCGAGGTGGCGACGAACGCCATGGCCGGCGCGGAGAGCGGGCAGGTGACGGCGGGGTAGGCCGGTGGCGGGGCGTCAGCGGGCCGGCGTCTGCGCGCGGCGGAGCGTGAACACCGCGACCCGCACGGCCAGGGCGTCGAGCAGCAGCGCGCCGAACGCCCACGGGTCCAGCCAACCGTCGTAGCTCTGCCCGCCCGCGACCGCGACCAGGCCGGGGACCAGGAACGTGGCCACCCCGACCCCGCCGACCACCGCGGCCCCGAGCAGCACCGCGGGCTCGTCGCGCAGCAGCAGGGCACCGGCCACGGCGAGGGCCGCGACGGCCACCACGGCGTCGATCACGGCCAGGGCGGGCGAACCGGCCCAGAGGCGGGCGGCCAGGACGGCGTGCACGACCGCCGTCGCGACGAGCAGCGCCGTGACGATCCGGCGGCCGGTGGTGGGCTGGGCGCGGTTCACGCCGTCGAGTCTGCCCCGACGCGACGGCGCCCCGCCCGGCCGGGACCAGGATCAGCCGCCGCCGCCGCCACTGCTGGCGGCCGCGGCCTCCTGCTCCCACATCGTCAGGACCACGGCGACCACGAACACCCGGACCGGCAGGGTCAGGCCCGGGAGCTCGGCGGTGGCACCGCCCTTCCACATGCTGGCCCGCTTGATCAGCCCGACCTGCTCGCCGTCGCGCATCAGAGCCTGCTCCGAGCGGAGCAGCGACGTCCGGCGGAAGCGGTACAGCTCGGCGCCGGACTCGACGGTCCAGTTCCGGCGGCCGACCTTCTCGGCGGCCGCGACCTTGGCCTCGTTCTCGTCGGCCATGCCGTACTTGCCGCCCCACATGTTGCGGCGGATCGTGAACTCGCGTCCGTCCAGCACGAACGTGCCCCCGCTGGCCCACCAGCTGGTCCGGAACGACGTCACGCCGCGCCCGTCCTCGGTGATCCGGTACGTCCTCGAGAACACGCCGTCCTTCTCCGCCCGCAGCATGCGGCACATCACACCACCGGGGCCGCGCGAACGACCACCCGCATCAGACGCCGAGGGCCATCTGCCCGGCGCGGTCGCGGGACTCCAGGTCCAGCAGCGCCCGCTTGGCCGCCACGCCGCCCGCGTAGCCGACCAGCCTGCCGTCCGCGCCGACGACGCGGTGGCACGGGACGACCACCAGCACCGGGTTGCGGGCCATCGCCGCGCCGACCCGTCGCGGACCGTCCGCGATCAGGCCCAGGCGCGCGGCCAGCGCGCCGTAGGTGGTCGTCGCGCCGTAGCCGACCTCACCGGCGAGGGTGTCCAGGATCGTGCGGTGCTCACCCCGGACCCGGCCCAGGTCCACCGGGACGGTGAACCGGCGCAGGTGTCCGGCCGCGTAGTCGTCGAGCTCGCGGCGGGCGAGGTCGAGCACGGCGGCGGCCCACGGGTCCGCCCCCGCGGTGCTCCGGGCGGTGCTCGGCCCGGTGCCCGGGCCGGTGTCGAACCGGATGGCGGTCAGCCCGGCGGACGACGCGGTCAGCGCCAGCGTGCCGAACCCGGTCTCGTGCAGGATCTGCGCGGTGCTCATGGGAGTCCGAACCCCGCCGCACCCGGGACGGTTGCGCCTCAGCGCACCCGCAGGACCAGCATCCGGCAGTCCACGGACTGGCCGGACCGGTACGGCTCGAGCTCGGCGGAGACCATCTCGACGAGCTCGCCCGCGGCGAGCCGGTCGACCTCGGCCCGGAAGCCGTCGGTCTCCCAGATGTCGTCGAGCACGGTGGCCACGACGTAGCCGCCGGACCGCACGACGCGGACGAACTCGGCCAGCACCGACGACCCGACGTGCCCGTGGGTCAGCGTGCCCACGCACACGACGACGTCGTAGGCGCCGTCGGCGGCGGCCAGCGGCCGGGTCAGGTCGGCGGTGCCGAGGTCCCGGTAGGCGCCGGTCGCGCGGGCGCGCTCGAGCATCCCGGGCGAGAGGTCGACGCCGTCGATCGTGGTGGCGCCGCGGCGGGCGAGCTCGACACCGGCCAGGCCCGTGCCGCAGCCGGCGTCGAGGATCGTCGCACCGGTTCCGGCGACCCGGACGACGGTGTCCGCGGCGTTCCCCGGAGCGACGTAGCCCTGGGTCTCGCCGGTGATGTCGGCGTCGAACGTGGCCGCCCACTCGTCGTAGAGCTCGCGCGCCTCCTCGGTGCCGGTCAGGGCGTACGCGCGGTCGAGGAACGGGTTTCCACCGGTGCTCGTGGCCATGCCCCCGATCATGACGGGTCGTGCGCCCCTCCGGTACCGGCGGTCGCCGCGGAATACGCCGACCGCGCTCAGCGATTCCACAGCGACGACCTGGTTGCATCACCGTCGGGGTCGACGAACACGGGGGTCACCGGTGCAGGTCCATCGCAGTGTCATCGACGGGGTCGTCCAGTTCGTCCCGGTCCCGCACGTCGACGAGCACGGCTTCCGCACCGTCACGTTCGACTCGGCGGTCGCGGCCGCGCACGGCCTGGACGCGGGCCGGTTCATCCAGGACTCGCAGTCCCGCTCCGTGCAGGGCGTCATCCGCGGCATGCACGGCCGCACCGGAGCAGGCGAGTCCAAGCTCGTCCGCTGCGCGCACGGCGCGATGCACGACATCGTCGTCGACGCCCGCCCCGGTTCGCCCACGTTCGGGCGGGTCGCGACGTTCCTGCTCGACGACGTCGAGCGCCGCCACCTCTATATCCCGGCCGGCTGCCTGCACGGGTTCCAGGCGCTGAGCCCGACGGTGGACACCTGCTACCGGATCGACACCCCGCACGACCCCACCGAGGACGTCTCGGTCCGGTTCGACGACCCCGACCTGGCGATCCGCTGGCCGCTGCCGGTCGGCACGATGAGCACCAAGGACCGGGCCGCCGGCACCTGGGCCGAGCTCTGCGCCCGGCTGGGCGTCAGCGCGCCCGCCGAGCCGATCGCGCGCTGAGCCGGTCGCGCCGTCGGAGGGCGGGCGGGTCGGCCGCCAGCACGGACAGCGCACACAGCGCGCCCCAGGCGGCGGCGACCATGGTCGCCTTCTCCCGGCTGTCCTGGTCCGGCAGCCCGGTGCCGAGGACCACGAGGTCGGCGATGTCCGCCCCGACCCGCACCCCGATCGCGGTCTTGAGCGGCCAACCGGCCGGCGCGAGCGCCATCGCGACCCCGGACGCGAGGTCGCGCCCGCCGATCGCGCGGGTGAGGACCTTCTGCGAGTCGCTCGGGCTCTCGGACTCGCCGACGAGCCCGGTCGGGCGGCAGAACAGCTCGGGCTTTCCGATGATCGCGACGCTGTACGCGGCCGTGGCGACACCGAGGAGACGCGGGAACCAAGTCATGGACCAGGACTACCCCATCCGGCACCCGGTACGCGCGGTGTCGCCGCCACCGCCGGGGTCTACAGCTCGTCGAGGAAGCCGACGGCGGCCAGCGCCGAGGCGTGCCGCCACGCCACCAGCACCCGGTCGAACGCGTCCGCGCCGGCCAGCTCGGCCTCCAGCGCGGTGACGATCGGACCGAGCACCGCGCGCTGACGCTCGACCAGCGGCCCCGGGTCGCTGCCCTGCCGGTGGTGGATGGCGAGCTTGAGCAACAGCTCCGAGCGCATGTCGCGGACGTGCGGGACGGGCGCCTCGAGCCAGGACCGCACCTGCTCCCGGCCCTGCACCGTGGCGGTGTAGAGCGTGCGCGGCGGGCCACCGGCGGCCTCGACGGCCTCCGCGGTGATCAGCCCGGACTCCTCCAGCCGCCCGATCGCCCGGTAGACGATCGGGCGCGGGATCTGCCAGACCCGCCCGATCTCGCCCTCGGCCGCGGTCAGCGCGGCGACGGCGAACCCGTGCACCGGGCGCTCGGTGGTCACCGCCAGCACGGTCCACTCGGGCAGTCCGGGACGCATCCGGCCAGCGTAGGTGCTCTTCCTCGTGCCCCATCCGGACGGTGAGCCGTGCGGCCGCGTCGCGTGGAAGACTGGGCGCGGACGAGCCGACCCTGACGACTCACCGTGGAGGTATTCGTGATCCTCATCGTGCTCAAGGCCCAGATCCGTCCGGACAGGCGCGACGTGTGGCTGTCCGGGATCGCCGAGTACAAGAAGAACGTGAACTCCGAGCCGGGCAACATCTCCTTCGACTACCACGAGAACGTCGAGAAGGAGAACGAGTTCGTGATCGTCGAGGTGTTCCGCGACAGCAAGGCCGGCGACGAGCACGTCAAGACCGACCACGCGCAGAAGTTCTTCGACTTCATGGGCTCGGTCGTGCCGGAGAAGCCGCTCATCAACTTCCAGAGCGAGGACGGCAAGGACGCGTGGGTGGAGATGGGCGAGGTCACCCCGCACTAGACCCCGGCAGGACTCTTGTGCCGGACCACACCGGTCCGTAATTTGAGTTTCTGTGAGCAACTCAGAGCGGTCGACACCGCGCCCGAGCGCGGTGCTGGCGATCGTCTCGTCCGCGGCGTTCCTGTCCAGCCTGGACCTGTTCATCGTCAACATCGCGTTCCCGGACATCCGCGCGGACTTCCCCGGAGCCGACCTCGGCGCGCTCTCCTGGGTGCTCAACGGCTACACGGTCGTGTTCGCCGCGTTCCTGGCGCTGGCCGGGCGGGTCGCCGACCGGTTCGGGCACCGGCGGGTGTTCCTGGTCGGGCTGGCCGTGTTCACCCTCGCCTCGGCCGCCTGCGCCGCCGCACCGTCGGTGGGCACGCTGGTCGCCGCCCGGGCGGTGCAGGCGGTCGGCGCGGCGATGGTGGTGCCGACGTCACTGTCGCTGCTGCTGGCCGCCTACCCGGCCGAGCACCGCGGCCGCGCGGTCGGCATGTGGGCCTCGATCGGCGCGGTCGCCGCCGCCCTCGGACCGCCGATCGGCGGGCTGCTCGTCGCCGCGTCCTGGCGGTGGGTCTTCCTGGTCAACCTGCCGGTCGCCGCCGCGGCGCTGATCGCAGGCGCGTTGCTGCTGCGCGAGTCCGACCGGGCGCGGACCGGGATGCCCGACGTCGCCGGGGCGGTCGGGCTCGTGGCCGGCGTCGGCGCGCTGGCCTGGGCCCTGGTCCGCGCCCCGGACGCCGGCTGGGGCGACCCGCTGACCGTCGGCGCGCTCGTCGTCGCGGTGGCCGGGCTGGCCTGGGTGGTGCGTCGCTCGCGGCGCCATCCGGTCCCCGCCCTGGACCTCGAGGTGCTACGGGTACCGGCGATCGCACTGTCCGGGTCGGCGATGCTCGTGTTCACCGCCGGGTTCGCCGCGATGCTGTTCGTCAACGTGCTGTTCCTGACCGGGACCTGGGGCTGGTCCGAGCAGCGGGCCGGGCTGGCGCTGGCGGCGGGACCGCTGGTGGTCGTCGTGGTCGCGCGCGGCAGCGGATGGCTGGTCGGGCGGTTCGGCATCGGCGCCGTCGCGACGGCGGGCGGGCTCGCGTTCGCGCTCGGCCCGCTGTGGTGGGCGCTGCGGCTGGGCCCGTCGCCGGACTACCTGCTCGGGATGCTGCCCGGCCAGCTGCTCACCGGGCTCGGCGTGGGGCTGATCCTGCCCGCCCTGTCCGGCGCGGTCGGGGCCGTGCTGCCGGCGCGGCAGTGGGGCTCGGGCTCGTCGTTGATCAACACGGCCCGTCAGGTCGGGGCCGTGCTCGGCATCGCTCTGCTCGTCCTCGTCCTCGGTCCCGACGGCGGGACCGGCACCGACCTGCCCGCGATGCGCGACGGCTGGCTCGCGCTGGTCGCC
>NZ_JADQDD010000186.1 GCF_019263595.1 Pseudonocardia sp. KRD291
AGCCCACGAGTGACCGCGGCCGGTAGTGTCTCGAACGTGGGGTTCACAAAGTGAACGATCGGAACCGTAATCCGGAGGTCAGTCCTTCACAAGTGCCTGAAGGCCCTTGACATGTGGTCGTAGAGTGAACTGAAAATCCACTATGCGAACGAAGGACGATCTGTGAGCCAGTCTCCCGCCATCGCCGCCGTCCTGGACGGCCTGGTCGACATGCACGTCCACTCCGGGCCCAGCCCGTTCCCCCGTCGCCTCGACCATGTGGAGGCCGCGCAGGACGGCGCGCGGATCGGGATGCGGGCCATGGTCGCGAAGTCCCATCACCACAACACCCAGATGGATGTGCTGGCGATGAAGGGCCGCCTCGCCGACGTCGCCGCCACCGCCTACGGGGGGATCGCGCTCAACAGCACGGTCGGCGGGCTCAACGCGCACGCCGTACGGATGTGCCTGCGGATGGGCGGCAAGGTCGTCTGGTTCCCGACCATCTCCTCGGGCCGGCACATCGACTGCCACCCCGAGGACGGTGCCTTCCCGACCACCACCGTGCCGCTGACCCTCGAGCGCATCGACATCGTCGACGACGGCGGTGAGCTCAAGCCCGAGGCGGGCGAGATCCTCGACGAGATCAAGGAGCAGGGGGCCGTCGTCAACGGGGGCCACATGTACCCCGAGTACATCCGCACGCTGTTCCAGGCCGCGAAGGACCGCGGCATCACGCGGATGGTCGTCAGCCATCCCGACTTCGTGATCGGCGCCGACCCGGAGCTGTGCCGCGAGCTGATCGGGCTCGGCGCCTTCGTCGAGCACGAGGTCGGCATGTACGACCCCGAGGGAACGCAGAAGTGGGACCCGAAGGCGCTGCTGACCTGGATCGAGGCGCTCGGACCGGAGCACATCGTGCTGGCCTCGGACTTCGGGCAGAAGGCCAACCCGAAACCGGTCGACGCGTGGCTGCGCGTCGCCGGAGCTCTGCTCGACCTGGGCCTGCCGGAGAAGGACCTGCGGCGCATGGTCCGCGACAACCCGGCCTACCTGCTCGACCTCGACACCTGAGCGAAAGGACACCACCGTGTACGACAAGGACGACCCCCGGTCCTCCCTCGCGACGGCGACCGCGCCACGACCGGACAGCGGCGACGCGATCGCGCCCGCGCAGTACTTCGACCTGCAGGAGATCGCCTCTGCGGACAGCCGCACCGCGGTGGTCCGAGCCCAGAACGTCGTGCTGGTGCACACCGCGGCACGGACCGGCGACGATCTCGACAACGGAACGCTCGACGGTGAGCTCGCGATCGTGGTCACCGGCGCGTCGCCCGTGTTCACCGTGTACACCGACGACGGGGCCACCAGGGTCGACCGGCCCGGGCTCGTGGTGGTCGCACCCGGCGCCTCGCGGATCGACGTGCACGGCGACGGACCGCTCGTGCGCCTGGTCGAGGCCGGCGAGCCGGCATGGCGCGACCGTGCCGCCAACGCCGACGCCTACGCCGACGACCATCCCCGCGTCGCGTTGCTGCGGCGCTGGCCGGAGCCCTCCGGTGCGCCGACGGTCCGGTTCTACCCGCTCGCCGACGTCCCGGACGACCCGGCACGGTTCGGGCGGATCTTCCGTACCCGCTCGTTCATGGTCAACTTCCTGCCCGAGAACGACGGCCCGCGCGACCCGCGCAAGCTCTCGCCGCACGCGCACGACGACTTCGAACAGCTCTCCCTCGCCGTGCAGGGCGAGTACGTCCACCACATCCGCACGCCTTGGCGCCCGGACAGCACCACGTGGCGCGAGGACGAGCACGTGCGACTCGGCAGCCCGTCGGTGGCGATCATCCCGCCGCCCACCGTGCACACCTCCGCGGCGAGTGACCCCGGCGTGAACCAGCTCATCGACATCTTCAGCCCGCCGCGCGTGGACTTCTCCGAGAGACCCGGCTGGGTGCTCAACGCCGACGACTACCCGATGCCGTGAGCGCGCCACGGCGCACCGGTTGCGGGCTGTTCGCCGCGGACCGCGGGGCCACCCCGCTCGGCACCTGGCTCAAGATCACGTCAGGGGAACCGGTCGAGATCATGGCCTATGCCGGTTTCGACTTCGTCGTGATCGACCTGGAGCATGCTCCGCTGGACCTGCAGACCGCGTACCGGCTGATCAACTCGGCTGCCGCGCTGGGCATGGTCCCGCTGGTCAGGGTGCCGGACGGGACGGCCTCGACCATTCAGAAGATCCTCGACGCCGGCGCCATGGGCATCCTCGTGCCCCACGTCGACACGGTCGAGCAGGCGACTGCGGTCGGGCGGGCGTGCCGGTTCCCGCCGCACGGCACGCGCGGCGCGGGCGGCACCAGCCGCGCCGGCGCCTGGGGGCTGCGCCCGAACGCCGACTACCTCGCCACCGGCAACGACGACGTGCTCTGCATCCCGCAGCTCGAGAGCACCGAGGCGATCAAGGCCGCACCGGAGATGCTCGCGCTCGACTCGATCGACGCCGTGTTCGTCGGCGCGGCGGACCTGTCCATGTCGATGGGCTCCACGCCGGCCGCCCCGGAGGTGCTCGAGCTGGTCGGCTCCGCGATCGACGCCGCGCACGTCGCCGGCAAGTACTGCGGCCTCGCGTTCGGGGACGTGCCCGAGCGGGCCGCGCAGGCCGCGCGCGACGGGTCCGACTTCGTCGTGCTCAGCAACGACGCGTCGATGCTGGCCGGGGCCGCGCGTGGCCTGGTCACGGCGTTCCGGGACGCCGAAGGGCGCCGGTGAGCCCGTCGCTGAGCCCGTCGGGGGCCCGGTCGTGGCCACGCACCGCGTTGTCGGTGGCCGAGCTGGACGACCTCGACCACGACGGGGTCAGGCGCTTCGTCGGCGCGCTCGAGGAGTGCGGACACCGGATGCTCTGGATCCCCGAGGTCGCCGGGCGCGAGGCGTTCACCACGGCCGCCCTGGTGCTCGGGGCGACACGGCGGATGATCGTCGGCAACGGCGTCGCCCGCGCGCTCGAACGCGTACCGAAGTCCGCGGCGTCGGCGGCGCAGGACCTCGCCGCCGGCCACCCGGGGCGCTACGTGCTGGGGCTGGGAGTCAGCGGCGCGGTCCGGCAACGCGGGATCGGCCCGCTGCCGTTCCTGCGCGACTACCTCGACGAGGTCGACGCGACGATCGCCCGCCGCGGCGGCACCCGCGCGGAGGTGCCCCGGGTGCTCGGTGCGTACTCGGCCGGGATCACCCGTCTGGCCGCCGAGCGCGCCGACGGGCTGATCACCTTCCTCGTCACCCCCGAGCACACCGGCTGGGCCCGCGAGACGATCGGGCCGGACCTGTTCCTCTCGGTCGTCCAGTGGGCCGTGGTGGGCCGCGACCGGGCCACCGCACGCGACGTCGCCCGCAGCCGCCTCGCCTACTACCTGACGCTGCCGCACCAGATCGCCAAGCTGACGCGGCTCGGGTTCACCGAGGCCGACCTCGCGCCGCCCGGGTCCGACCGGCTCATCGACGCCCTCGTCGCCTGGGGCACCCCGGAGCAGGTGCGGCAGGCGGTGCAGCACCAGTACGACGCGGGTGCCACGCAGGTCGCCGTCAGCCTGCTCGGCCCGCTCGACGACGCGAAGATCGACGCCTACCGGGCGCTCGCGCCGTGACCGGCGAACGGCACCCGGCCACGACCACGGCCACGAAGGAGAACTGATGCGGGCGGCCGAGAAGGTCATCATCACCACCGCGGTGACGGGTTCGGTCAACGTGCCGTCCCAGAGCCCCTACCTGCCGCTGTCCGCCGACGAGGTGGCCGACGCCGCGATCGGGGCGGCCGAGGCCGGCTCGGCCGTCGTGCACCTGCACGCCCGCCGGCCGGACGGTCGGCCCACGTTCGAACCCGAGGTCTTCGAGGAGATCGTCGGGCGGATCACCGCACGGACCGACGCCGTCATCAACATCACCACCGGCGGCTCGCCGGCGATGACGATGGAGCAGCGCCTCGCGGCCGCCGTCGCGCTCCGGCCCGAGCTGGCGTCGATGAACATGGGCTCGATGAACTTCGTGTACTCGGGGATCGCGGACAAGGTGGCCGAGTGGAAGCACGACTGGGAGAAGCCCTACGTGCTCAACACCTACTCCCATCCGTTCGTCAACACCTTCGACGCGATCGAGCACGCGCTGCGCACGCTCGGGGGGTCCGGCACCCGATTCGAGTACGAGTGCTACGACATCGGGCACCTGTACTCGCTCGCGTACTTCCTCGACAAGGGCCTGGCGAAGCCGCCGCTGCTGATCCAGGGTGTGTTCGGCATCCTCGGGGGGATCGGCGCCGACCACGAGAACCTGGAGCACATGGTGCGGATCGCCGACAAGCTCTTCGGCGACGACTACTCGTTCTCCGCGTTCGCCGCGGGCCGCGACCAGATGCAGTTCGCCACGCACAGCGCCTGGCTGGGCGGCCACGTCCGGGTCGGCCTGGAGGACAGCCTGTGGCTCGGCAAGGGACGGCTCGCGCAGAGCAACGCCGAGCAGGTCGGGAAGATCCGCGCCGTCGTCGAGGACCTCGGCAAGCAGATCGCCACACCGGTCGAGGCCCGCGCGATGCTCGCGCTGCGCGGGAATGTGAAGCAGGAGGAGGCATCATGAGCACCGCAGAGCCGCTGGCCGGCAAGGTGATCGTCGTCGTCGGGGCGAGCGCGGGAATCGGGGCCGACACCGCCCGCGTGCTCGCCGGGGACGGTGCCGCGCTGATGCTCGTCGCGCGCACCGAGGCTCCGCTCGCCGCGCTGACGGAAGAGCTCGCCGCGGCGGGGCACGACGTGGCCTACCGGACCGGGGACGTCTCGTCCGCGGCGGACGTCGGCAGCGTCGTCGATGCCACCGTCGCCCGGTTCGGTCGACTCGACGGGGCGTTCAACAATGCCGCGATGACCCAGGCCGGGCGCCTCGACGCGGTCCCGGAAGCGGACTTCGACCGGATCATGGCGGTGAACGTGAAGGGCACGTGGCTGTGCCTGCGCGAAGAGGTACGGGTGATGGAACGGCAGGGCTTCGGCTCGATCGTCAACGTGAGCAGCATCGGTGGTCTTCGCGGGAGTTCCGGTATGGGCGCCTACCAGGCCACCAAACACGCGGTCATCGGCCTGACCCGGACCGCCGCGCACGACTTCGGCCCATCCGGGGTCCGGGTGAACGTGATCGCTCCGGGGCCGACCGAGACACCGATGCTGGACCAGCTGCGACAGGCGATCCCGGGCGGCGTGGAGGCGAGGATCAACTCCACCCCGTTGCGCAAGGTGGGGACGGGGACGGAGGTCGGTGCCACCGTGGGTTTCCTGCTCAGCGACCGGGCGAGTCACCTCAGCGGCGTCGTACTCCCGGTCGACGGCGGGTTCGTGGCCTGAGCGACGCGTCAGCGCGATGCCTCCTCGAGCCCGATACTGCGCGGGGTGACGGACAGGTCGTGGCACACGAGCGTGCCGTAGGGGTGCAGCAGTCTCAGGCTCTCCACGAAACTGGTCACGGCGCCGTTGCTCACGTGCATGCGCACGTCGGCTCCGGACTCCAGCATGGGGCCGAGCAGCTCGCCGCTGAGCACGGCCTCGGCGCCGTTGCCCGAGCGCAGCGTCGGGTCCGACGCCGGGTAGGTGTCGAGCCCGGCGAGCGGGACGTAGCGCTCCTGCAGACGCAGGGCCGGCCAGGTGCGCCGCCAGAACTCGACCGCGGAGTCGACGTCGGGCACGTGCTGCGGCACGGCCTCGTGCAGGAGCGCGGGACCCAGCCGTAGCAGTTTGTGGACCAGGCCCGGCAGCTCCTCGACCTCGGCGGACAGCGACGCGGCCAGCTCCCCGGCCGCTCGAGGGCACGTACGCGCGGGTCTCGACGCAGTAGTGCAGCCGCTGGTAGTAGGCGGTGCCGCGGTCGCGGTCGCGGAAGGTGTCCAGGAAGACCTTGGCCTGGCTGCCGTCGCCCACCCCGAGCTCGACGACGTAGAGCTCGTCGGGCAGTGCGCCGCCGGCGGCGAGGCGGTCCCAGACCGTGGACAGGTCATCGACGAGGTCGCGGGCGGCGTTGGTGTTGCAGGCGTCGCTCTCACCACCGGGCAACGCCTGCTCGGTACCGGTACCGGACCGGCGGGTCCGCGCGTCCTCGGGACGTGCAGGATCGGGCGCAGGTCGACCACGTCGCGGAAGTTCTCCTTGTACTGCACCCAGTCCGCGACGACGCGCACCTTGCCGAGGTCGACCGGGCCCGTGCTCAGGGCGTCCAGGACCGGGACGACCGAGGTACCGATGTCCACCGGCCGGCTACCCCGCAGCCGGGTGTGCGGACGGAAGTCGACGAGCATGACATCACCTCACGGGTCAGGGGTGTTGTGCGGACGCCTCGCGGAAGGGATTGCGCGGGAATGCCTCGCGGAATCAACGATATGGCCGCGCCGACCCGTAAGAAGCGACATTAGTTCGGTGATACGTGAGCAGAACTCAACTCGGGCGCGGAGGCCGCCCGCCCGGCCGCCTCGGCGTCACGTGCCGCGCTGAGCGGCAGCGATCACTGGCGTCCCGAGGCGGCGTCGACGGCGGCGCGCCGCACGGGCTCCTGCCGATTCGCCGGGTCCGCCGACTGCCGCGCCCGGTCGACGAGGTCCTGCGCGCCGGGGACGCCGTACCCACCCGGCCGCGATCGGCCGGGCTTTGTTGTTTGATGCTAACTACCCTACGGTGGAGAAAACCTCCGAAAGCAGGCATTGTGGCGCGCAAGATCACTGCCGGGCCGATGGTCCCGGCCGCTCCCGCGGCCCGTGCGGAACGGTCTTCTGTGGACGGCCCGGAGTCGGCTCCGCAGGCCCGCCGCTGGGCGGTGTTCGCCGTGGTCAGTTCTTCGTTGCTGATGATCGCTCTGGATCAGACGGCCATCGCGACGGCATTGTCGGCATTACAGGCCGATCTGGGTGCCGGTATCGGGTGGACCGGCTGGACGATCACCGTGTATTCGGTCGGTCAGATTCTGGCGTTGCCGCTCGGGGGCAGGCTGGGTGACCAGTTCGGTAAGCGACGGGTGTTTCTGGTGGCGATCGGGGTGTTCGCCGCGGCGTCGATGGTGTGTGCGATCACCGCGTCCATCGGGCAGCTGATCGTGTGTCGGTTCGTCCAGGGCGTTGCGGGCGGGATGTTGCTGCCGGCCGGGATGGGCATCGTCGCGCACGTATTCGGCCGCGACCGGGACCGGGCGCTCGCGCTGTTCACCAGTGTCTTCCCGATGGGCGCGGTCCTGGGCCCGTTGCTCGGGGGCGTGGTGGTGACCGTGTGGTCGTGGCGGGGCATCTTCCTCATCAATATCCCGTTGGTGCTGGTATTGCTGGTCAGCGGGTTCTTCCTGGTCCGGGAGCCGCCGCGGAGACGGCCGGAGAAGGTCGACGTCCGCGGGATCGTGTTGCTGATGGTGGTGCTGCTCGCGGCGATGCTGACGATCACCCGGGTCGGTGAGCTGGCTTCGGGTGTCCGGGGAGCCCTCGGGGTCGGGGCGAGTGCGGTCGTCGCGGTGGTCGCGGGGTGGGCGTCGCTGCGGCACGCGCGGCGGCACCGGGATCCGGTCGTCCCGATTCGTCTACTTGTCGGTGGCGGGCTCGGGTCGATGAACATACTCAACGTCGCTTTCGGCGCCGCGGCGATCGGCTTCTCGGCTCTGGCCCCGCTGTATGCACAGAGCCGTTATGCCATTGTTCCGCTGGCTGCGGGAGTGTTGTTGACGGTGCGTGCGGTGGGGATGATCGCGTCCTCGTTGGTGGCTGTGGCATTGTTGCGGCGGGTGGGGCACCGGCCGTTGCTCCTGGTGGGTATGGGCGCAATCGTGGCCGGCCTGGTCCTCACCGCGGTGCCGCCGCCGGGTGTGGCTCCGGAGCTGTGGTTGGCAGTCGCTGCGGGAGTGACCGGCCTCGGAATGGGTCTGGCCGCGCCGGCGTCGAACAATGCGGGCATGCATCTCGTTCCGGACGAGGTGTCGGCGGTGTCCGGGTTGCGGATCATGTTCCGGCAGTTCGGTGCGATCATCGCCGTGTCGGTGACCACGGCGGTGAGCGCGGCGAGTGCGAACCCCGGCCTGGCCATGTCGATCGCCTTCGGTGGTCTCGCGGTCGTCGTCCTGGCCGCCGCCGCCGTCGCGGCCCGGATCCCCAACCAACGCGGGCGATGGTGACCGGGAGCAGACGGCGACAGCGCGCGGGCACGCTCCGACACCCGAGGCGTGGGAGTGCCGGCACCGGCCGACGGTTCACCGGGTCGTGCCGGGCGCCGGGTCGTCAGCGGGAAGCCGTGTTCTGCGCCGCAGGGTCGCCATCGCGAGTGTCCCGCCCACCCCTGGGATGATGGCGAGAAGCGTCGGAAGACTCCTCGGACCGGCGTACATGGCGGTGCCGATGATCGTCGCGATGTACGCGCAGCCGTGCAGCGGCCCGAGGATCGTGGCCACGACCGGGACGTGCACGGTGGCGAGGTTGGCCAGGAGCAGGGTCAGCGAGCCGAGCTCGACGGCGGCGAGCAGGGTCAACAGCCGGATGTTCACGCCTCACACCCCGGTGGTCGAGCCGGGCCGCACGATCATCAGTACGGTCACCGTGGCCCACAGCAGGTTGAACACGCCGGTCACCATCGCGAGCCTGCGGATCTCGTCCCGCGCTGTCGCACCGGCCCCGGATCCGATCGTCGGCTGCGCGGTGACGTCGGCGAGCAGGCTCTGCTGGCGGGGGAGCACGGCGAACGCGAGGACGAGGGCCGCCACGAGGGTGAGCCCCATGGACACGACCACCCACGCCTGGGACAGGACGCCCATGGACGCGGCGGTCATCATCCCGAGCACGGGAACGGCGATCCCGACGCCCGCATAGACCCGGGAGATGCGGGAGAGGACCGCCAGCCGCGTGGCGGGGTCGGTGGCCCCGCCGTCGAGCGCGCGGCGCGCCTCGGCGGGAAACATGCTGGCGGCGACACAGATCGGTCCGATGGCGACGATGGCCACCAGGACGTGCAGCGCGAGCAGGACGGCGTTCACGTCCGGACCACCGCGGCGGCGTCCGTACGGCATCTCATGGGCGGTCGATCCGCGTGGTGCACCGGTTCGGCTCCTTACTTTCAGCCAGGCTGAAACTCGGTCCAGACTACCTGAGGATCCGGTGCAGGGGAGGGGTGGGCAGCTGCCGCGTTGGTCGTCGAAGGCGCGGTTCAGGACGGGCCGGCGCGGTGGAGCTGCATCAGGAGCGGGCCCAGCGCGGTCGCGTCCTGTTCGGGCAGTGCCGCGACGAGCCGCTCGTCGGCGGCGGCGACGATCGCCAGCCCGGCGGCGCGGAGCCGGCGACCGCTGTCGGTGGGGTGCAGCTCGGCGGTGCGGCCCCGGCCGGGAGGCGTGCGTCGCTCGACGGCTCCGAGCGCCTCGAGCTGCCGCAAGGTGGCCTGCATGCTCTGCACGGTCACGCCTGCGCGACGGGCGAGCTCGCTGTAGGACCGCCCCGGTTCCCTTCCCAGGTGTCCGAGTGCGGACAGGTGCCGGAGCGTGAGTCCGGAGGCGGCGAGATCGAGCTCGATCTCGCCGCGCAGTCGCCGGCCCAACGTCATGAGCAGGATGGCAGGGCTGGGTGCGGGAAGGTCATCGCCCACCGGCGCGTCGACCGCCGTCCGTTCGGTCATCGAGCGAGTCTCCCATCCGCACGGTGGAGGGCCCGGACGCGACGACGTGCCGAGTTCGTCCGTGACTTCGTCCGGACCGGGCCGCCCCGGGCCACCCGTCACCGAGAGCTCAGCTCCCCGCCCGGGGGCGACGCCGGTAGTGGTCGCGCACCAGGAGTGCACCGATCGCGAGGGAGATCAGGCCGAAGATCGCTCCGACGGCACCCGGCAACGGTGACAACGACAGCACTGCGTTGGCCGCGAGCGACAGGAGGAGCAGCGTCGCGAGCAACGGTCGAGGCAGCAGGCGGGGTCGAGCGATCCGGTCGTCGGTCGCGTCGAGCCGTTCGTTATTGGTGATCACGGTCGGACCTTTCTGGAGCGGGCGGCCCTGGCGGCCGTCCGATGCGGTCCAGCCTGGCCCCCGGTCCGCCGTCCCGGCATCGGCGGAAGGTAGGCGGTCGAACTCTTCCATCCTTCGATGTCACCGAGTGTCGGCGTCGGCTTCGGCTCGTTGCCGTTCGCGGTAGCCGTAGGTGGCGTGGCGGATGGTGGTGTCGTCCTCGAGGCCGGAGCCGACGGCGCCGGCGATGGTGCCCATCACGGTCGCCACGAGCGCGACGTCGAGATAGTCGACGAACCCGGCCGGATGCCCGATGGTCGAGGTGAGGTAGCTGGGAGTGATCACCAGCAGGCTCGCCGCGAGAACGACGGTGAACAGTGCGGCGCAGAACACCAGGGCGCCGGCGGTGACGGTGAGGACCGTGCCGGCGTTGCGCAAGGTGGTCCGCGCGTCGTCGCGGCGGGTCGAGGTGGTGGTGGCCTGCCACAGGCCGTGGCCTGCGATGAGCCACACGACGTAGACCACGACCGCGGCGACGCACACGACGGCGAGGCGCCAGGCGGGCAACGAGTCGGCCAGGCTCCAGATGTTGGAGTAGAAGACTCCGAACGCGCCGCCTGCCAGGGCGCCGCCGAGGGCGGCCGACAGGCCCCACACCAGTTGCCAGGGGCGGTTGGCGCGGGTCATGCCGAGCAGCAGCCGGAGCACACCGGTCCGGGGGCTGAGCACGAGTTCGCAGCTGATGTCGGAGTCGCTCGGTTCCACCGCATGCAGCGTGCGGGCGCGACGCAGGCGCGGGTCCTCGCGCAGCGGTGAACGCGCCGTGCCCGGGGCTAGGACGTCGACGGCCAAGTGCTCGACCAAGAGCGCGATCAGGCGGCGGGTCCGGCGGACCAGGTCGACGCCGCCGAGCGCGGGGAGTGAGATCACCGCGGTGGTGTCGTCGGCACCGACCTCGGCCAGGACGACGCCGTGGGCGTCGCGCAGCGGCGCGTCGGTCAGGCAGATGGCCAGGTCCCCGTCGCTGGTACGGACGCGGTGGCGGGCCCGGTCGAGCAGCCGCTCGTAGCCGGAAAGCGCCTCGAACGCGTCGCGGACGACCTCGACCCGCCAGCGCACGGCCACATCCGACACCCGTTCGGCCAGCATCTCGGCCAGGGTGCCGTTCAACCGGTCCGCGACCGTGGTCGGGAGGTCGGGGTCGGCCAGCACACCCACCACCACCTCGCGGTCCTCAGCGGTGCCGGCACGATCCGGCAACCCGGACGCGGGCGCGCGTCGACCGCGCCGGACGGTGTCGCCGATCTGAGCCATGGCGGGCGGCTACCCGCGGTGCGGCGGCGCACACGTCGTCGCACCCGAGGCCGCGGGGTACGACGGCGCGGTGCTCGGAGAGGCGACCAGGTCCGATCAACCGGCGCGCAGGTGATCCGGTTGAGCCACCGTCGGTCGGGTATCCGTCGACGACCGTCACGTCGATCCGGCTCCGCCGGGCGGAGGAGGTACCCATGTCCAACGATGCGATCGTGCTGCTCAAGGACGACCACAAGCGAATCCGCAAGCTGTTCCGGGACTTCGAGAAGGCCGGACCGAACGCGACGACGACCAAGGCGAAGATCGTCGACGGCATCCTCGAGGCGCTGACCGTGCACACCTACATCGAGAACGAGTGCATGTACCCGGCAGTGCGCGAGCTGGTCCCCTCGACCGAGGACGACGTGCTCGAGTCCTACGAGGAGCACCACGTCGCCGACGTGCTGTGCATGGAACTCGCCGCCATGTCGGCCGACGACGAACGTTTCGACGCCAAGACCACCGTCCTCATCGAGAACGTCGACCACCACATCGACGAGGAGGAGCAGGAGTGGTTCCCGCAGGTTCGCGAGGCGCTGGGGCGCAAGAAGCTGCAGGACATCGGCGAGCAGATGATCGATCTGAGGAGGAAGGCTCCCCGGTACCCGACCCGGCCGGGCGCGCTCAAGAAGGCGGTCGACGCGGTACTGGACTGACCATGGCCGCCGGTGGGTGGACTCAGGGTCGCCCGTAGGAGAGCCGTCCGGCCTGCTCGCGGCTCGCGTCGAGGTCCTGCCGGCTCAGCAGGGCCGGCTCCCCGAGAGCCCGTGCGTCCAGGTAGACCTCGCACAGCCACTCGACCAGGCCGGCGTGCTCGACGGCCTGGTCCAGGTCGTCGCCGCAGCTGACCGATCCGTGGTTGCGCAGCAGGACCGAACCGGCGCCGTCCGCAACCGCCGTGCCCACGGCGTCGGCGAGCTCGGCCGAGCCGAACACGTGGTAGGGGACCGTCGGGACCCGGCGTCCGAGGCGGCCGATCGAGTAGTGGACCGCGGGGAGCTCGTCGAGGACCAGGCCGACCGCGACCGCGGCACGGCCGTGGGTGTGCACGACGGCGCACGGGGCTCGGTGACCGGACGCCCGGTGACCGGGGGGCCGGTGACGGTGGATCCCCAGGTGTAGGCCGATCTCCGAGGAGGGGGCCGGGCCCTGCAGCGTCGCCCCGTCGAGGGAGACCACGGTGAGGTCGTCCTCGCCGGCCCGGGCGAAGCGGAGCCCGCGCCGGGTGATGAGCACACGGTCGTCGTCGATACGCACGCTCACGTTGCCGGCCCCGCCGGGAACGACCCCGTCGGCGGCCAGGTCCCGGCACCGGGCCGCCAGGCCGGAGCGCACCTCGTCC
>NZ_JADQDD010000187.1 GCF_019263595.1 Pseudonocardia sp. KRD291
GCACGAGGTTGTCACCCGAACGAGTGAAAACCGCATTCCTGACTTTTCCGAAGTCGGATTCCGCGGAGAAACTCGAACACCCGCAATGGCGTTCACGGAAGGCGTCGGCAGCGCAATTCCCGCACGTCGGACGCGTCCGGCGCCGAGCCGGCTCCGGCCCGGACGCCCCCGCACCCGGACCGCTCCGGACCGTCGCACGCGAGGACGGACCGAATCCGCCGTCGGGCCGGCAGCAACGGCCGTGAGCTGCGACGTCGGCGCGGGCGGCGGACACCACCGGGCGCGGGCGGCATGTCGAAGGCACTGTCACGCATGGACATCGGTGACGCCGCCCGGTTTGAATGTCGGGGCGACGACCCCGACCGGGAGAGGAGCGCGGTGAGCACCGTGCCTGTGACGGACTTCGAGAGTGCGGCTGATTCCTCGCCGGAATTGCCTCCGCAATTCGGCACCGCCGACGTCGTGGACACCGAGCGTTATCCGATCGGCGATCCCTGCGGCCGAACGTGGTCCGCGGCCGTCGCCGGTGCCCGGGACTCGCTCGCCGCCGGCGGGTGCGCCGTGCTGCCGGGGTTCGTCCGGGAGTCCTGGCTCGACCGGCTGCGGGCGGAGGGCCGTGCCGTCGCGCCGCTGGCCTACACCGAGACCCGCACGGTCAACGTCTACAACACCGAGACGGTCGACGACTCGCTGCCGGACGGGCACCCCGCACGGGTGCGCTTCGAGCGGGGCAACGCGTTCGTCGCCCGCGACCGCATCCCGGGCTCCGCGGCGATCCAGCGCCTCTACGCCGACCCGGGCCTCCAGGCGTTCCTCGCCGCCTGCTTCGGGCTGCCGCAGCTGCACGAGCTCGCCGACCCGCTGGCCGGGCTGTGCCTCAACGTCGTGGCGGACGGCCGGTCGCACCCCTGGCACTTCGACACCAACGAGTTCGCGATCAGCCTGCTCACCCAGGCACCGGAGTCCGGCGGCGTGTTCGAGTACTGCCCGGACATCCGCGGCGCGGGAGCCGAGAACCCCGGCGACGTGGCGGCGGTGCTGGCCGGGCGGGGTGAGCAGCTCACACGGCGGATCACGCTGCGCCCCGGCGATCTGCAGCTGTTCCGCGGCCGGTACTCGCTGCACCGGGTCACCGAGGTCGCCGGGCCCACCGACCGGCACAGCGCGATCTTCTCCTACAGCGAGCGTCCCGGGGTGGTGGGCTCACCCGCCCGCACCCGTCAGCTGTTCGGGCGGGTGACCGACGTCCACGCCCGCCCCCGTGACGTGCGCGTCGACGAGCTGATGGACTAGGCGTCGTGACCGACACCGACGTCTCCACCGCCACGTTCGGCAACGACGACCGGCTGCCGCAGGTGCCGCTGCCCACGCTCGAGGACAGCGCCGCCCGGTTCCTCGAGTGGTGCGCCCCGCTCCTCGACGAGGAGCAGCTGGCGGCGACCAGGGCCGCGACCGACGAGCTCCTGGCGCCGGAGGGCCCCGCCCGAACGCTGCAGGCCGACCTCGCGCGCTTCGCCGCCGGCGACGACGTCGCGAGCTGGCTCGACGAGTTCTGGCCGCGCCGCTACCTCGGCCGCCGGGACCGGATCGCCCTGAACGCGAACTTCTTCTTCCTCTTCGGCGACAACGGCTCCGACCAGCCGACCCGCGCCGCGGAGCTGACGATGGCCGCGCTGGGGCACAAGGCACAGCTCGACGACGAGTCGTTCCCTCCCCTGCTCGCCCGCGGCGCACCGCAGTCGATGGAGCAGAGCAAGCACCTGTTCTCCACCACCCGGATCCCCGGGGCACCGCAGGACACGGTCCGCACGCCGTACTCGCCCGAGTGGCCGGGCCGGTCCGCCGAGCGCCACATCGTCGTTCTCTCCCGCGGCCGGATGTACCGGATGGACGTGCTCGGGTCCGACGGGCTCCCGCACACCGTCGACGAGATCGCGGCCGGGATGCGCACCGTGCTCTCCGCCGCGACCGACCGGGCGCCGGTCGAGGAGTCGGTCGGCTCGCTGACCACGAAGGCCCGCGCCGAGTGGGCCGCGACCCGCGCCGCGCTGGCCGCCCTGGACCCGGCGAACGCCGGGGCCATCGACGTGGTCGAGCGCGCGCTGTTCTGCGTGGACCTCGACGACGTGACGCCCACCGGCGAGGGCGACACCCGCGACCAGGCGGTCTGCCGGACGATGCTGGCCGGCGACAGCGGCAACCGCTGGTTCGACAAGGCCGTCTCGTTCGTCGTGCTGGCCGACGGGACCGCGGGGATCAACGTGGAGCACTGCCTGCTCGACGGCACCACGATCCTGACGCTGGTCGACGCGATGCTCGGCGAGCCCGTCTCCGCGCACGCCGAGCGGGTCGGGGCGCACGGGCAGGGCGAGCCGGCCGTCACGCCGGTGGAGTTCGTCCTCGACGACGCGCTGCGCGCCGACGTCCGCGCCGCCGCCGAGGACTTCGACGCGTTCCTCGCCGCGACCGCCACCACCGTGCTGACGTTCGACGACTTCGGCGCGGAGACGGCCAAGTCGCTGGGCAGCTCCCCGGACGCGTTCGTGCAGATGGCTTACCAGCTCGCGCACCGCCGGGCCCGGGGGCTGACCGGGGCGACCTACGAGTCGATCGCCACCCGCCAGTTCCGGGGAGGGCGCACCGAGGCCATGCGGGTGGTGACGCCCGAGGTGCTCGCGTTCGTCGAGGCGATGCAGAGCCCCGGTACCGACGCCGGCACCCGTCGGGAGGCGTTCCGCGCGGCCGCCGCCGCGCACGGGGCCCGGGCCAGGCAGTGCCAGGCGGGCGACGCGCCCGAGCAGCACCTGTGGGAGCTCGACCTGATCCGGGAGCGCCGCGGCGCCGGGCTGGGGGTGACCGAGCCGATGGCGCTGTTCGACTCCCCCGGCTGGGCGGTCATGCGCTCGGACTACCTGTCGACGAGCTCGGCGCCGTCGACGCACATCCGGTACTTCGGCTTCGGCTCGACCAGCGAGCAGTGCATCGGCGTCGCCTACGTGCTCCTCCCGGACCGCCTGCACGTGCACCTGAGCACGCCGGAGGCCGTCGCCGGGCAGATGACGTCGTTCGCCGACGAGCTGCGCCGCGCGGTCGGTGAGCTGCGGGAGCTGCTCGGCCCGGAGTGAACGAAACCCCGTTGCCCGGCACACCGGCGGGTGGTCGGGTCGCGGGTATGACGCGTTTCCTGGTCACCGGCAGCTCGGGGCACCTCGGCGAGGGGCTGGTCCGCACGCTGCGGGAACGGGGCGAGGACGTCGTCGGGCTGGACCTGCTGGACTCGCCGTGGACGTCGGTGGTCGGGTCGATCACCGACCGGGACGTCGTGCGGCGGGCGCTGGACGGGGTGACCCACGTGCTGCACACCGCCACGTTGCACAAGCCGCACGTCGGCTCGCACGGGCGGCAGGCGTTCGTCGACGTCAACGTCACCGGGACGCTCGCGCTGCTGGAGGAGTCGGCGGCGGCCGGGGTGACGGGCCTGGTGTTCACCAGCAGCACCAGCGCGTTCGGGCGGGCGCTGTCCCCGCCGCCGGGCGCGCCCGCGGCGTGGGTCACCGAGGACGTGGCTCCGGTCGTCCGCAACGTCTACGGCGCCACGAAGACCGCGGCCGAGGACCTGTGCGAGCTGGCCGCCCGCGACCTCGGCCTGCCGGTGGTCGTGCTGCGGACGTCGCGGTTCTTCCCGGAGGGCGACGACCGCGACGACGTGCGCGCGGCCTGGTCGGACGCGAACCTCAAGCTCGTCGAGTACCTGTACCGGCGGGTGGAGCTCGGCGACGTCGTCGACGCGCACCTGCTCGCCGCCGCGCGGGCACCGGAGCTGGGCTTCGGGCGCTACATCGTCAGTGCCACCACCCCGTTCGCCCGCGACGACCTCCCCGAGCTCGGCCGCGACGCCCCGGCCGTCGTCACGCTCCGGGTGCCGGAGCTGGCGCGGTTCCTCGACGAGCGCGGCTGGCGGATGTTCGCACGCCTGGACCGCGTCTACGTCAACGAACGGGCCCGCACCGACCTCGGCTGGACCCCGCGTCACGACGTGCACACGGCGATGGAGCTGATCGCCACCACCGGCGACCCGCGCGGCCCGCTGGCCCGCGCCGTCGGGGAGAAGGGCTATCACGACCGGCATCTACACGCGCTGAACCGCCTACACGTCCCGGGCGGGGACCGGAAGCAGGTTCATCACGACGGGTGGAGTCCGGCCGTTCGCGCTAACACCGCAGGTCCGGGGACCGGTGTCATGGGCGGCAGGCCCGCACGCAGACCGATCGGAGGCACACCGTGACCGAATCCCAGCCCTGGCCGACCACCGTGCAGCGCAGGCGCGGGTCCGGTGACGAGACGGCGTCCGAGGTCGCGACCCCCCGCCACGGACACCCCGCCGAAGGGCCGGTGGCCACCCGGGTGCCGTCACCGGTGCCGCGTCAGCGCGACACCGACGCGTCCCCGGATGCCGCGCAGGCGTATCCGCAGCTGCCGCGTCCGAACCCGCAGGTGACCCGGGAGCCGTCCCCGCCCGCCCGCCAGGACGCGGGACAGCCGCGGCCGACCCACGTCCGGGACCTGGTGCAGCCGGGCCCATCGCAGGCCCGGTCCGCGCCCGCCCTCGTGACGACCGTGGTCGCGCGCGACTCGGGCGCGATGACCGCGCTGCGGGTCGTCACCTACGTCCTCGTGTCGCTGGCGAGCCTCGTCTTCCTCGCGTTCGTGGTCTACGGCGGGGTCAAGTACATGCAGCTCCGCGATGCGTTCTCGACCTCGCCGTTCGGCTCTCTGACCAGTTCCTCGTCGTCGGACACGGGCGTCCCCGCGATCTGCGTGACCGACCCGGCGAACCCGGCCTGCGCGTACTACTGAGCGGTTCCTACCGGGCGGCTCCTACCGGGCGGGCTACTGCACGTCGGAGTCGGGCGGCGGGAGCTGCACGGTGCGGTCGGGCTCCACGGAACCGACCCCGTCGAGCACGCCGAGGGCCCGCATACCGGACTCCTCGACCGACCCGATCACCACCCCGACCCCGCGCAGCACCTTCTCGACCTGCACCCCGGCCTGCTCGAGCCGGGCGACGACCTCGTCGATCCGGTCGAGGTGGCCGTCGGCGATCGAGATCGTGACCTTCTCGGACACGGCGTCGCCTCAGGCGCCGGGTGCGCGGACGAGCCCGGACCCGACGTCGCCCGAGGACAGCGGGAGCCGCTGCGCGGCCTGCACCAGCTGGGCCCAGAGCTGCTGGCCGGTGGCCCCGGTGCGCTGCGACCACAGCGCGGCGATGCCCGCGACGTGCGGCGTCGCCATGGAGGTGCCGGAGATCGTGTTCGTGGCCTGCGGCATCGGCCAGCTCGAGTAGACGTCCACGCCCGGACCGGCGATGTCGATCTGGCCGCCCTCGACGGCGGAGCTCGCGGCGGAGAAGTCCGCGATCGCCAGCGCGCTGTCCACCGCGGCGACCGCCATCACCGACGGGCTGTTCGCCGGGATCCCGACGAAGCCGACGTTGCCGGTACTGCGCTCGGCGTTGTTGCCCGCGGCGGCGACGATCAGCGAGCCGGCCTCGAGCGCACGGCGCCCGACGTTCTCGTAGGCCGCCGAGACCTCGTTGACGTCCGAGCCCAGCGACATCGAGATCACCCGCGCACCGCTGGTGATCGCCCACTCGATGCCCTCGAGGATGCCGGCGTCGCTGCCGGAGCCGTCGTCGCCGAGGACCTTGCCGATCAGCAGCGTGGCCTCGTGCGCCACGCCGTAGCGGCGGCCGGTGCCGGGCGCGAGCGGACCCGCGGTGGTGCCGGCGGTGTGCGTGCCGTGGCCCTGCACGTCCTGCACCGGCTGGCCGTCCACGAACGACCGGGACTCGATCGGGCGTCCGGCGAAGTCGGGGTGGGTCAGGTCGAGACCGGTGTCGAGCACCGCCACGGTGACCCCCTTGCCGGTCTCCGGGGACTCGGCGACGCCGGTCGCCTGCAGTCCCCAGGTCAGCTTGTCGGTGTCACCGAACTGCGCGGCACCCACCGTCCCGGCACCGGCTCCCGCGCCCGCGGCCTGCTCGTGCAGGAACCTCGCGGCGTCGGAGAACCCGCGCAGGTACGCCTCGGACAGCGGGCCGCCGATCGCGTACTGCACCCGCTCCGGCTCGACCCCGACGAGCCGTCGGTCGGCACGCGCCGTGCGCAGCTGCTCGGAGGTCAGGTCGGCGACCGCCACCCCGAGCCGGGAGAACAGCGTCGGCCGGGTACCGCCCGCCCCGGACGGCCCCGGCGCGTCCCGGGTGCTGGTCACCTCCCCCAGGCCGGTCAGCTCCTGCACCGCGGTGCGGGCGGCGGAGTCGTCGTCGCCCAGGAGCGCGTCCCCCAGGACCAGCAGGTACCGGCCGGTCGTCGTGCTCCCCGGCCGTGTCGCGCGCGATGCCACCATGTCGCCTCCCGATCATCGACGTCCGTCCGGACTCATCGTGCCGAAACTCGGGCCTCCCGGCACGGCCGCGTCGAGAACGACAGCCGAACCCTGGCTCCACACCGGGGTCCGGCATGCCGGACCGGACGGCCAGGGGCACGATCGACACCCGACACCCCGACACCCCGACGCCCGACCCCGACCGCGGAGGCGCGAGTGAGCCCGTTGACCGACCGACTGCAGCACGCCGCGGCGTTCCCGCTGCGGACCGCCGACGGGTTCGACCCGCACGCCGAGCTGGACACGGTGCTCGGCGGCGTCGGGCTCTCCGCCGCCGACGCCGGCGGTGACGTGGAGTTCAGCGGCGCGGACCCGATCGTCGCGAGCACGATCCGGGTCGGTGGCGCGGCGGCGATCGGGCTCGCGGTGAAGTCGGTCGCCGCGGCCGCGCTGCACCGCGACCGCGGCGGCCCCGGCCAGGACATCGGCATCGACCTGCGCCGCGCCCCGCACCGGCTGTGCCCGTTCTACGACCGCACCTGGGAACGCCTCGGCGACTACCCGGTCACCTCCACGGTGGAGACCGGCAACGCGATGGCGTTCTCGTTCTTCCGGTGCGCCGACGGCCGCTGGGTGATGCCGCAGAACATGTACCCGGGCCTGCGCCAACGCGCGCAGGACCTGCTCGGCGTGCCGCTGACCAGACCCGCGGTCACCGAGGCGATCGCCGGCTGGAAGGCCTCCGAGCTGGAGGACGCCGCGTCCGACGCGGGCGTGGTGATGCCGATGCTGCGCACGCTGCCGGAGATGCTGCAGACGCAGCAGTACCGCGACGTCCTCGCCGACCTGCCGCTGATCGAGGTCACCAGGATCGGCGACTCGGCCCCCGAGCCGCTGCCCGACGCCGGCGAGCAGCCGTTCTCCGGGCTACGGGCGCTCGGGATGGGGCACGTGATCGCCGGGGCCGGCTTCGGGCGGTCGTTCGCCCTGCACGGCGCGGACGTGCTGAACCTGTGGCGTCCCGGCGAGACCGAGCACGAGACCACCTACGCCTCGGCCAACGTCGGGATGCGCTCGTCCTGGCTGGACCCGCGCCGCGACCGGGGTGCGCTCTGCGAGCTCCTGCGCGGGACGGACGTGTTCTTCCACAACCGCCGCCCGGCGTTCCTGTCCGAGATCGGCCTGACCCCGGACGACGCCGCCGCGGAACGGCCCGGCCTGGTGTACGTCACGGTGTCGCTGCACGGCCGGGACGGGCCGTGGGCCGGGCGGCCGGGCTTCGACCAGTCGGCCGGGTCGGTGAGCGGAATGATGCTGCTGGAGGGCACCGCCGGGGAACCGCGGCTGCCGCCGATCATGGTCGTGAACGACTACATCGTCCCGTGGCTCGCGCAGGCCGGCGTCGTGGCGGCGCTGCGGCGCCGGGCCGTCGAGGGCGGGTCGTACCACGTGCACGTGTCGCTGACCCGCGTCGCGCTGTGGATCCTCTCGCTGGGGATCTTCGACCGGGAGTGGGCGCACACGACCGCGGGCTCCGCCGAGGCGCACCGCTACCTCGACCCGGAGACCTTCACCGCCGCCACCACTCTCGGCGCCTACCAGGGCGTCACCGAGCAGGTGCGGATGTCGGCGACGCCGGGCCGCTACGACCCGGTGCTCGTCGCGCGGGGCGCGTCGGCACGGGAGTGGCTCCCGCGCCGGGGATGACGGGCGGCCGGGGATGACGGGCGGCCGGGAACGGGAACGCCCGGTCGTCGTCGTACGTTGATCGGGTCCTGATCCCGGCGAACGGACGTGGCGCGTGCGCACTCGAGCCCTGCCCGTCGTGGGTGTGCTGCTCGCGTTCGCGGTGCTCGCCGGCGTCGTCGCCGTGGTCGCGGACTCGCGGGGCTTCTCGATCTCCGAGGCGCTGAACCCGCGCCCGCCGGAGGCGTGCACCGTCGACGACCCGACGACGTCCGTGTCCCTCCCGGGTAGGGCGGGCTGTCTCACCCCCACCGCGCGCGCGGTGTACGACCGCACCCTGGCGCAGTTCGGCGAGCCCGGCCGGGACGCGCCGGTCCGGGCCGCCACGTGCTGGTCCGAGCACGCCTGGAACCCGAGCAGCGACCACCCGGCCGGGCGGGCCTGCGACTTCTTCCCGACCCGCTCCGGCACCTTCCCCGAGGGCGAGGAGCTCGCGAGCGGCTGGGCCGTGGCGAACTGGCTCCGGGACAACGCGTCCGACCTGGGCGTGCGGTACGTGATCTGGCAGGGCCGGATCTGGTACCGGGGAACCGGCGACACCGACGGGTGGGGCCGCCCGTACAACGGCGGCGGGGTCTACGACCCGACCGACGCCACCGGCGGGCACTTCGACCACGTGCACGTCAGCGTCCGGCGGTAGAGCGCTCACTCCGTGGTGAGCACCATCCGGAAGCGGGCGTCGTTGGCCATCATCCGGTCGTAGGCCTCGGCGGCCTTCTCCAGCGGCATCGTCTCGATCATCGGCCGGACGCCGGTCAGATCCGAGAACCGCAGCGTGTCCTCCGAGTCCTGCGACGTACCGGACGGGTGCCCGGAGACCCCCGCCGCCGGCATGATCAGCGCCGTGGCCGGGACCTGCAGCGGATCCTCGGCGGCGCCGACGACGATCATCTGCCCGCGCGCGGCCAGACCGGGCAGCAGCGCGCTCGCCGCCGCGCCGCTGGTCGCGGTGGCCAGCACGACGGTGGCCCCGCCCATCTCGGCCAGTGCCTGACCGGCGTCGGTGGCCTCGCTGTCGATGTGGTGGTGGGCGCCGAGCTTCCGCGCCAGGTCGGCCTTTGCGGTGCCGCGCGAGATCGCGACGACCTCCATGCCCATCTTCGCGGCGAACTGGATCCCCAGGTGGCCGAGGCCGCCGACGCCCAGCACCGCGACCCGGTCGCCCGGGCGGGCCGGGCTCTCGCGCAGCGCGTGGAACGTGGTCACGCCGGCGCACAGCAGCGGCGCCGCCTCGGCGGGCGACAGTCCATCCGGCATCCGGGCCAGCGCGTCCGCGGGGACCACCACGTACTCGGCGTAGCCGCCGTCGAAGGAGATGCCGGGGATCTTCGCGTTCTCGCAGGTGATGAAGTCCCCGCGACGGCAGCGGGCGCAGTGGTAGCAGGCGCCGCCGAACCATCCGACGCCCACCTCGTCGCCTCGCCGCCACGGGCCCAGCACGCCGTCGCCGACCTCGTCGACCGTCCCGGCGATCTCGTGACCGGGAATGATCGGGTACGGCGTGATCGGCAGCGCGCCCTCCTTGGCCCACATGTCGCTGTGGCAGACACCGCAGGCCCGCACCCGGATCCGGACCTCGCCGGGCCCGGGCTGCGGCACCTCCCGCTCGACCAGTTCGAGGTCTCCGCCGGCCTTCGCCACCTGGATCGCGCGCATCGTGCTCATGTGCTCTCAGAACCTCCGGTTCGACTGCATGCACGCATGACTACCCACGCACATGCGGCACGAACCACGACCACGAGGCCCCAGAACGTGGTGGCTACCGGTGCCCGACCGGCTCTCGGGTCTCGTAGTGCTCCTCCAGCGCCGCGGTCTCGGTGTCGTCGAGCTCGACGTCGAGCGCGGACAGCGCGTCGGTGAGGTGGTGCTCCTTCGTCGCCCCGACGATCGGAGCGCTGACCGCGGGCCGGTTCGCGACCCAGGACAGTGCCACCTGCGCCCGGGTGACGCCGCGCTTGTCGGCGATCTCGGCGACCGTGTCGACGATCCGGCGGTCGGTGTCGCGGTAGAGGCTCTTGCCGAAGTCGTCGGTCTCGGCGCGGGCGGTCGAGGTGTCCCAGTCCCGGGTCAGGCGCCCGCGCGCGAGCGGGCTCCACGGGATCGAGCCGATGCCGGCGTCGGCGCACAGCGGCAGCATCTCCCGCTCCTCCTCGCGGTAGAGCAGGTTGTAGTGGTTCTGCATCGTCACGAACCGCGACCATCCGTGGTGCTCCTGCAGCGCGAGAGCCTGGGCGAACTGCCAGGACCACATCGACGACGCCCCGAGGTAGCGGGCCTTGCCCGCCTTCACGACGTCGTGCAGCGCCTCGAGCGTCTCCTCGATCGGCGTCTCGTAGTCCCAGCGGTGGATCTGGTAGAGGTCGACGTGGTCGACGCCCAGGCGGGTCAGGCTGTTGTCGATCCCCTGCATGATCGCCTTGCGGGACAGCCCGCCGCGGTTCGGGCCCTTGCGCAGCGGCATGAACACCTTGGTCGCGATCACGACCTCGTCCCGGTCGGTGAGCTCGCGCAACGCCCGGCCGGTGATCTCCTCGCTGGTGCCGTCCGAGTAGATGTCGGCGGTGTCGAAGAAGTTGATCCCGCCCTCTACGGCCTGGCGGAAGAACGGCAGCGCCTCGTCGTAGTCCAGCGACCAGGGGTGCCCGCCGCGGTCCGGCGCGCCGTAGCTCATACAGCCGAGGCAGATCCGGGAGACGTCCATTCCGGTGGTTCCGAGCTTCGTGTACTCCACGATCTCCGTGATACCCGGCTACGCGCTCCGACAACCGGATCAGAAGCTGAACGTCGTCGCTGCCCCGTCGCCGATCCAGTTCCACAGCGGCACGGTGCCGCCGAGCTCGGCACCGTCGATCATGGTGCCGGAGTCGAGCTTCTTGGCCTGTACGCAGATCGGGCAGACCAGATAGCGCCCGCCTGCGTCCCGGTAGCGGTCGAGCAGCTCGGGCAGTGTCGGGCACCCGTCGCAGGCGGTCGCGACGGCGACCCCGGGAACGGCGAGGCGCACGGCCTCCTTGCTCAGGAACATCATTGTCGGACGCCCCTGCTCGGCCGCCGCGACGGCGGCCAGGAACGCGACCGTCACGCGCTCCGCGTCCTCCAGCCCGGTCGCCAGGTTGACCACTGCCCGGTTGCTCATCGTGTCCTCCGCTCCTCGGCCCCCGGCGTCGGGAGCAGGGATGACGCTATGAACCCGCGGGGCGTAGATCGTGGGGAGTTCTCCTCATGGACCGATGGCGTCGAGGGTGCGCAGCAGGCCGTGCTGCATCGCGAACAGCGCCGCCGCGGCCCGGGTGTTCGCGCCGATCTTGAGGTAGATCCGCTCGATGTGGTTGCCTGCCGTCTTCGGGGTGATGCCCAGCTCGCGGGCGATCCGCCGGGTGCTCGCGGCGCGGGCCAGCAGCACCAGCACCTCGGTCTCGCGTGGGGTGAGCCCGGCCGGGGCCCCGGTGGCGCGGCCCGCCGGGCGCCGGGTCGGCTGTCCGGCGGCGCCGAGGACCGTCTCGACGGAGTCCGGGTCCAGGCGCCCGGCGCGGGCCTCGGCGCGCAGCCCCGCCGCCGCGGCGCCGGGCGAGCGACCGGCCCGGTGCGGGCGCGCCTCGACCATGGCGTGGAAGCAGTCGGCCGCCCCCAGCAGCCGGGCGGCCGGACCGATCGCGGCGCCCGGCAGACCGCGGTGGTAGCCGGACCCGTCGAGCCGCTCGTGCACCAGCGCCGCGACCTCACGGGCCGCGGCCAGCGCCGGGACGCGTCGCAGCATCCGGTCGGTGTAGTAGCCGTGCAGCTCCATCCGGTCGCGTTCGGCGGAGGTCAGCAGCCCCGGCTTGTCCCAGATCGTGTTCGGTACCCCGGAGCGGCCGAGGTCGTGCACCAGCCCGGCGCGACGCAGGGTCCGGACGTCGTCGGCGGGGAGTCCGGCCCGGCGGGCGGCGTCCGCGGCGAGGTCGGCGACCCCGCGGGAGTGCCCCGTGAACCACGGCGACTTGAGGTCGACGAAGTCCGCGATCGCCTCCAGTGCGGCGTCCAGGCCGGTGTCGTCCAGAGGGCTCGGCGACGGGTCGGCGGCGACGAGCTCGTCCCAGCTCGACTCCCCGGGCAACGCGTCGAGGACGGCCGGGCCGGAGCGGGCGAACTCGTCGACCAGCCCGGGGTCCAGCGCCGATCCCCGGCGCAGCGCCAGCGCGGCGAGTGCCGCCCCGGCCCCGTTCCGGCGGTGGTGCACCTCGGCGACGTCGACGAGCTGGACCAGCCGGGTCGCCAGGTCGATGCCGGTGCCGCCGACGCCGCGGGGCACACCACGCCCGTCCCAGCGGGTGAAGGTCTGGGCCAGGCAGTCCGCGACCCGGCCGTCGAGCCCGAGCCGGACGGCGAGGCTCCCGGTCACCTGGCAGTGCGCGGCCAGTGC
>NZ_JADQDD010000188.1 GCF_019263595.1 Pseudonocardia sp. KRD291
GAGTCGGCCGGGTTCGCCTCGTTCCGCCCCGATCCCGGTACCGGCGCCGACCCCGCCTGCTGGCCGTGGCCCGGGTTGTGGCCCTCCCGCAGGCCCGCGGTGGTGATCGTCGCGGCGACGGTCGTGTTGACCGGGCTGGACGTGCTGGCCGCGGTGCTCGGCGCGCGGACCTCCGGCGCGGCCGGGCCGTGGGCCGGGCTGGTGCTGCAGCTCGTCTGCGACCTGGCCCTGTTGGCGGTCCTGCGGTTCCCGCTGTGGGTGGCCGGCCTGATGCTGGCCGGCGGGGTGGCGTTCACCGGCACCGAGCTGGCCTCGCCCGGCCTGCTGGTCGCCGAACCCACCCTCACCGGCAACCCGCTGCTGCCCGCGGCGACCGCCACCGTGGTGTTCGTCCTGGTCCAGGTCCGCGGCGGGCGGGCGCCGTGGATGCTCATCGGGGCGCTGGTCGCGGTCGCGGTGCAGCCGTGGGCGCCTGCCTGGGACACCGTGGCACTCGGCCTGCTCGCCTCCGCGGTGCCCGCGCTGGCCGGTCGGTTCCTGCAGGCCCGCCGGCAGAACCTGGCCGACCTGCGCGAGCGCGCCGAACGCAGCGACCGCGAGCAGCACCTGCTGGCCGAGCGGGCGCGCGCCGAGGAACGGGCCCGCCTGGCCTCGGAGATGCACGACGTCGTCAGCCACCGGGTCTCGCTCATGGTGCTGCAGGCCGGAGCCCTGCAGATGGCCGCGACCGACCCGGCCACCCGGGACGCGGCGGCCGCGCTGCGCGGCGCCGGGGTGACGGCACTCGACGAGCTGCGGGAGGTCGTCGGGGTGCTGCGCGCGCCCGGCCCCGGAGACGACGGCGAGCCGCTGGCCGGCTCGCCCCGCGTCGGTCCGGACGCCGGCGCTCCCGGGCCCGACCAGCTGGGCGAGCTGCTCGCGGCCTCGCGCGCCGCGGGACTGGCGGTGCGGGGGACGGGTCTCGGCGACGTCGCCGGGCTGCCGGCGTCGGTCGCCCGGGCGGCGCACCGGGTGGTGCAGGAGGGACTGACCAACGTGCACAAGCACGCCCCCGGGGCCCAGGCGGGCGTCAGCGTGCGCCGGGCCGCGGACACGGTCGTCGTCGAGGTCCGCAACACCGCGTGCGCCGGGGTCCCGGAAACCGGCCGGACGGGCACCGCGGAGCTGGCCGCCACCGGCGCCGGCAGCGGGCTGCGGGGCCTCCGGGAGCGGATCGAGCTGCTCGGCGGGACGTTCGCGGCCGCGCCCGCACCGGACGGCGGGTTCGCCGTCACCGCGACCGTGCCGGTGCCGCGATGACCGGCGAGACCCACGGGAGGCTGCGGGTGGTCGTCGCCGACGACGAGCCGATGGTCTGCGCGCACCTGCGCACGATCCTCGGCGCGGCGGGCGACATCGTGGTCGTCGCCGAGGCCGCGGACGGCGCCGAGGCGGTCGAGGCCGTCGTGCGGCACCGGCCGGACGTGGTGCTGATGGACCTGCGGATGCCCGGGGTGGACGGGCTCGCCGCGATCGGGCGGATCGCCGGGCTCCCGGACCCGCCCCCGGTCGTCGCGCTGACCACGTTCGACGGCGACGACCACGTGCACCGGGCGCTGCGCGCGGGCGCCGCGGGCTACCTGCTCAAGTCCACCCCGCCGCACGAGCTCGCCGGGCTGGTCCGGGTGGCCGCCGAGGGCCACACCGTGATGACCCGGTCCGCGGCGCGCTCGCTGGTCACCGGATCGGCCGGACAGCGCGACGCCCGCAGCGCCGCCCGCCGGCGGCTGGCGGCGCTGACCGAGCGCGAACGCGACGTCGTCGCGCTGCTCGCCGACGGCGCCACGAACGCCGCGATCGGCCGGACGCTGCACCTCACGGAGGCGACCGTGAAGGGCTACGTCTCCCGCGCGCTGGACAAGCTGGAGTGCGCCAACCGCACCCAGCTCGGCCTGCTGGCCCGCGAGGCGGGGATGGGCGGCGCGGAGCCGGTCTGAGCGCCCCGCCCGGTGGCGGGCGCCGACATCAGTGCAGGCGCAGCCGGCCGCGCAGGGTGGCGACCAGCTCGCCCCACTGCGCCGCCTCGGGCCCGAACGGCGGGCTCGGGGCCATCCGGGTCGGGTCCGGGCGCACGACGAACGACACCAGCCAGCCCAGCCGGGACGACTCGGCCAGCGCGTTCGCCGGCTCGTCGTCCCCGGCCCACTCGCCGACGTCGAGCAGCAGCTCCGAGGCCAGGTCGAGCTGCACCGGGTCCATGTCCAGCACACCCTCGGCGAGGTCCTCGCCGACGCCGGTGAGGACGTAGGTGTTCATGTCCTCGACGGTCGCCTCCAGCTCCCCGACGTGGGCGGCGTCGAGGACCTCCTGCCAGGTCGACGCCGCGGCCAGGTCGGTGTGCGCGACGACCGCGCCGTCGGGGTCGGCCAGCGCACGGACCAGGGCGCGCTCGGAGCCGAACACGTCGATCCGGCCGCCGGACCCGAGGAACACCGGCTTGTCGTCGAGGTAGCAGCGCAGCGTCACGACCTCGCCGTCGGAGGTCTCGATCCGGATCGGGTCGATGCCGACCTCACCCCAGAAACCGACCGGCGCCTCCGGTTCGTCGGGGGAGTCCACGGTCGCGCCCTGGGAGTGCGCCTCGGCCTCGAGCTCCGCGTCGTCGACGTCGTCATCGGGGTCGTCGTCGGGGTCCCCCGCGGCCTCCTCGGCCTCGGCGAGCGCGACGGCCTCGGCCCGGGACCTCTCCAGCGCGGGGCCGTCGATCTCGGGCGTGGCGACCAGCTCGTCGAGGGCGTCGAGGACCGCGTCCCAGCTCTCGCCGATGGTGTCCGAGAGCGCGGTCCACTGCTTGGCGCCCTCGCGCCCGGCGAACGCGACCGCGCCCCGGCGCAACAGGTCGAAGCCGGGCTCGCCGTCCAGGATCCGCGTGACGTCGTCGAGGTCGCAGACCTCGGCCAGCGACCGGACGATCGCGACCGTCTCGTCGAGCTCACCGATCGTCCAGCCGTCCGGTTCGCCCGCGGCGACCTCGGGCAGGCCGACGATGTCGAACCGGTGGTTCTCGTCCGGGGTCAGCTCGCCGACCGACAGGGTCGGCACCACCGACCACGCGGGATGGTCGGTGAGGTCGTGTTCCGGGGCGGTCCGGACGTAGGCGGCCAGCCCGGCCACCTCGTCGAAACCGAACACGGCCTCCTCGTCGCCGAGGAAGGCCTCCCACTCCTCACCGTCCTCGCGCCACCGGGGCGCCCACAGGGTGACCACGTCACCCCGGGTGAGGGCGAGCTGGATCGGGACGATGTCGCTTGCCACGCCGCGAGCCTAGCGCCGGCCCCCGACCGTCCGCGCCATCGCCCGGTCGTCCGGGCCGACGTCGCGTGCGGCCGCACGTCCGCACAGGCCTGGGCCGGATGAACCAGCCCGCCTCTGCGCCGGACGGGGGAGCGGGTCGAGTGCCCGGCGATCTGCGCCGAGCGTCGACGTTCCCCCCGCGGCGCGGATGCGGTCGTCCATCCCGGCGGTCAGGCCTGGCTGTGCAGACGGACCACGCCGATGGAGACGTCCTCCAGTCCACCGCGGTCGAAATCTCGCCGGAGCTGGTCCGCTTTCACCGTGGCCGTCATCCCGTCGAACGGCCCGTGTGCGTCCACCTCCCCGGTCTGCGGGTCCACCGCCAGCACGACGTAACCGTCGCACTGTGTAAGCCTCTCCGCCGCAGCGATCAAGGTCGCCTCTTCGGAAGTCGTGTTCTCCGGCACCGGATCACCTCCTCGTCATCTAGTACAGCGTCGGCGGGGGCTCGGGTGTGACACCGTTTCGGCCATACCACCCGTTCGGGTCAGGTGAATCCTCAATTCGGCGACCGCGAGTGCCGATCGTGGCGGCCGCTGCGGCGCATCACGCTACCGAGGGAGCGGAGGGCGCATGATCGACGACGGATGGTCACCGCTGAACCGTCCGTGGATTCGCTGTCACGCAACGCCTCCCGGGGTGATCCGAAGATCACTCGGGCGGACCAGGGTGCCCTCCGGCCTGACCAGGGCGTCACCCGTCGGGGCACGATTTCCGCTCACCTTGTGTGAACGGTGACACCCGCTCGTGTCGAGGTTCGCCGACGGTCGGCGGAGGACGGCTGTCGGTGCCGGATGTCAGGATCGGGTCATGCGCATCCTCCGCACCCCTCCCGAGCGCTTCGCCGGCCTGCCCGGCCCCGGCATCGCGCACCGTGACGCCGAGATCGGCGACGGCGAGGGCGGGACGCTGCGGATGGCGTGGGCCGCCGCCGGGCCCGAGGACGGGCCGCCGGTGCTGCTCCTGCACGGCGAGCCGACCTGGTCGTTCCTCTACCGCACGATGATCCCGGTGCTGGCCGCGGCGGGCATGCGGGTGGTCGCACCGGACCTGGTCGGCTTCGGCCGCTCGGACAAGCCGGCCGAGATCGCCGACCACAGCTACGCCCGGCACGTCGAGTGGACCCGCGCGCTGTGTTTCGACGTGCTCGACCTGAACGGGGTGACCCTGGTCGGGCAGGACTGGGGCGGGTTGATCGGGCTGCGGCTGCTCGCCGAGCACCCGGGCCGGTTCGCCCGGGTGGTGGCCGCGAACACCGGGCTGCCCACCGGGGACCACGACATGCCCGAGGTCTGGTGGCAGTTCCGCCGTGCCGTGGAGAGGGCCGGCGCGGCCGGGACCCTCGACGTCGCCCGCCTCGTCGAGTCCGGGTGCGTGCGCCCGATGTCCGACGCGGTGCGCGCCGCCTACGCGGCCCCGTTCCCGGACCTGTCCTACGCGGCCGGACCGCGCGCGATGCCGCTGCTGGTGCCGACCCGCCCGGACGACCCGTCGGCGGGGCCCAACCGCGCGGCCTGGGACGTGCTGCGCCGGCTCGACGTCCCCGTGCTGTGCGCGTTCTCCGACTCCGACCCGATCACCGGCCCGATGCGGGCGGTGCTGGCACGCGAGCTCCCCGGCGCCGCGGGGCGGGCGCACCCGACGATCGCCGGGGCCGGGCACTTCCTGCAGGAGGACGCCGGCCCGGAGCTCGCGGCCGAGATCGTCCGGTTCTGCGGGTGAGCACCGCGCGGGGCCGGGACCCGCTGCCGAGCGGTCCCGAGCCGGCGGCCCCGTCGCGCGTCGGTGAGCGCGACGCCGGGTGGGAGTGCGCGCGGATCGGGGAGTTCGCGTCCCGGGTGCCGCCGCAGCCGCCGGTCGGGTTCGGGTGGCGATGGCTGCCGCGCTGGCTGCGGCCGGGGCCGCTGTGGGCCTCGCGCAACGACGTCGTCGCGCAGCTGCTCGGCGACCCGACCGACGCGACCCGCACCGCCTGGCTGCGCCGGATGGACACCGGCCCGCAGGACCCGGCGCGGAACCTGGACACCCGGGTGGTGGACCGCTTCGCCGGCCGGGACACGATCTCGGTCGCGCTGCTGGGCGACCCGGGTGAGGGCGACGCGTCGCAGTACGTCGTGCCGCCGGTGCTGGAGCGGGTCGCCGCCGACACCGACCTCGCCGTCGTCGTCAGCGACGTGATCTACCCGGCGGGCGGGGTGGCCGAGTACGAGGACCGGCTGCACCGGCCCTACACCGGCTACCCGGGCCCGATCTACGGCCTGCCCGGCAACCACGACTGGTACGACGACCTGACCGGCTTCATGGCCACGTTCTGCGGCCAGGCCCCGGACGCCGGCCCGCCTCGCGTGCCCGGCCCCGGCCCGGCGTGGAAGCGGTGGCTGCGCGGGCGCCTGTGGCGCCGGGCCCCGCGCGGCACGGCGGCGCAGGTGGACCGGATGCGGGCCCGCTGGCGGGGCGCACCGGGCCAGCAGGGGACCCAGCCCGGCCCGTACTGCGCGATCGACGCCGGCCCGGTCCGCCTGGTCCTGATCGACACCGGGCTGCACGGCGGCATCGACGCCGACCAGGCCGACTGGCTGCGCGAGGTCTCCCTCGCCGACGACCGGCCCAAGATCCTGCTCACCGGCAAGCCGCTGCTCACCTACGCCGCGCCGCAGCCGTGCCCGGTGCGCGACCCGCGTCCGGGCGGCCCGCGCTCCGTGGACGAGATCGTCACCGACCCGCGGGCGCACTACATCGCCGCGATCGGCGGTGACGACCACGCCTACCAGCGCTACCCGGTCACCCTCGCCGACGGCCGCACCCTGCTGTACCTGGTGGCGGGCGGCAGCGGTGCGTTCCTCTCGGCCACGCACACCATCCCGAACCTCGACGACGCGCCGGTCGCCGTCGCCGAGGACGACTTCCGCTGCTACCCGCTGCGCGGCGACTCGCTGGCCTACTTCAGCCGTCGCTACGACCGGGTGCTCGGCCTCGGGCTCGACCGGCTGGTGCTGAGCCCGGGCGAGGCCACCGCGCTCGTCGCGCGGCGGCTGCACATGGACCCGCCGCGCGGCACCGACGTCGAGCCGGGGCTGTGGGCCCGGCGGATCGAGCCCGCGCTGTTCCGGCTCCCGGCCCGCGGCTCGGCGCCGGGGCACAACCTGATGTCGGTGCTGTTCGACGGCGACGCCCCGCCGCTGTTCAAGTCGTTCCTGCGCCTGGACGCGACCGCGGACGAGGTGGTGATCGGCGCCTGGGCGGCCACCGGCTGTCTCGAGCACGAGCAGCACCCGGTCTGCGAGGACCGGATGCGTGCCCGCCGCGGCGCCGACGGGCGGTGGAGCTGGACCAGCGAGACCCCCGGCCGCGCCACCCCGTGACGGCGCCTCGCGGTGACTACCCTGCGGGACATGGACGTGCGTGTGGTCGACCACCCCCTGGCGCGGGCGCGCCTGTCCAGCATGCGCGACGCGCGCAACGACAACGCGACGTTCCGCGCAGCCCTGCGCGAGCTGACACTGATGCTGGTCTACGAGGCCACCCGGGAGGCGCCGCTGGCCGAGGAGCCGCTGCACACCCCGGTCGCCCGCACCGTCGGGTACCGGCTGGCGACGCCGCCGGTGCTGGTGCCGGTGCTGCGGGCCGGGCTGGGGATGGCCGACGCCGCGCTGAACCTGGTCCCGGAGGCCCAGATGGGCTTCGTCGGGATGGCCCGCGACGAGGCGACGCACCAGCCGGTGCCCTACATGGAGTCGCTGCCCGAGTCGCTCGTCGGGCGCCCGGTGTTCGTGCTGGACCCGATGCTGGCCACCGGCGGCTCGCTGGTGCACACGATCGAGCTGCTCACCGCCCGCGGCGCCGATGACGTGACGGCGATCTGCGCGCTCACGGCGCCGGAGGGCGTGGCGCGGCTGCGGGACAGCGGGCTGCCGGTCCGGCTGGTCACCGCCAGCATCGACGAGCGGCTCAACGACTCCGCGTTCATCGTCCCGGGTCTCGGGGACGCCGGGGACCGGCAGTTCGGGGCGGTCTGAGACGCGTGCGGACGCGGCGGCGCGACGGGGGGCACGCGCGCCACCACGCGGTCGCGCCCCGGCGCCCGCGCCCGCTGCGCCGCGCCGTGCTGCTGGTCGGCGTGCTCGCGGTCGCGCTGGGCGTCACCGCCGCCCTGCCCGCGGACCGGCCGCAGGCACCGGAGGTGCGTGCCTCGGCGCCGGGAGAGGTACGGGTGATGCCGCTCGGCGCGTCGAGCACCGAGGGCGTCGGGAGCGTCGGCACGGCCGGGTACCGGCTGCCCCTGTGGCAACGGCTCACCGCGGACGGGGTGCGGGTCGACTTCGTCGGCTCCCGTGCGAGCGGACCGTCCGCGCTGCCCGACCATGAGCACGAGGGTCGCTCCGGGATCACGGCGGCCCGGATGGCCCTCTCCGCCGGGGGCTGGGTGCTGGCCGCGGACCCGGACGTGGTGCTCCTGCACGCCGGGACGAACGACCTGATCGCCGGCGCGTCCGGGGCCACCGTGGCCCGCCGGCTGGACGCGCTGCTCGCCCGGATCTTCACCGCCGCACCGGACGCGCACGTGGTGATGGCCGGGGTCTGGGCCCCGCTGGCCCGCCAGGGCGCGGCGCGCGCCGAGCTGGCCCGGCTCTCGCCCGGCGTCGCGGCCGCCCACCGGGCCCGTGGGCACTCGGTGGAGTTCGTCGACACGTCGCGGCTGTTCGCCGGGTCCGGCACGGTGGACGGGCTGCACGCCGGCCCGGCCGCCTACCGGCTGATCGCGCGCATGTGGGCGGACCGGATCGAGGCCTGGCGCGACGGTCGCGTTCAGGCCCCTTCGGCGACCGCGCGGATGCGTTCGAGCGTCTCGGTCATGCCGCGCACGTTCGTCCGGCGCCGGGCCCGGCCCGCGACCGCCCAGTAGAGCCTCGTCGGGAGGCTCTGCTCGAGGGCGAACGACTCGGTGACGTCGGTGCCGTCGCCGCTCGGGGTGAAGCGGTAGTGCCAGTTGTTCACCCGCAGCCCGCCCGCCATGACGGCGAAACCGAACTCCCGGCCCGGCTCGCAGGCGGTGACCTTGCAGACCGTCCAGTACATCGGGCCGCGGCCGTTGCGCTTGACGTGGCCGCGGAAGCGGGCGCCCAGCGCGGGCCCGGTCGCGCCGTCGAGCCACTGCGCCTCGAGCGTCTCCGGGGAGAACCGGCCGGTGTTGCGGACGTCGGAGACCAGCGCCCAGACCCGCTCGGCCGGCGCCTTCATGTGGACCGTGACCTCGTCGCGCACGCGTTCCCTCCTACGAATCCATGATCCCGGCGGCCACCGTGGCGCCGAGCTCCCAGCATGCCTGCCGGGCGGTCGCGTCCGGTGCACCGGTGATCGTCACCGGGGCCGCCGCGGCCGCCCAGCCCATGCCGTCGGCGATCGCCGTGACGGCCCGCACCGCTCCGGCGGTGTCCGAGCCGCCGTGCACCCACAGGCCGTAGGGCAGGTTCGCGGTGTCGTCGCCGCAGACGTAGAAGACCTGGTCGAAGAAGTGCTTGAGCGCCCCGGACATGTAGCCGATGTTCGCCGGGGTGCCGAGCAGGACGGCGTCGCAGGCGAGCAGGTCGGACGCGGTCGCGGCCAGCGCGGCGCGTGCACTCACCTCGACGCCGGTGATCTCCGGGTCGCTCGCGCCCCGGCGCACCTCGGCGAGCAGCTCCGCGGTCGCCGGCGACGGCGTGTGGTGAACGATCAGCAGCCTGGGCATCGCGGTCATTCTGCACGCGGCCGGGTCCTCAGTGGTGGGGCCGGGGCGCAAGCAGGGCGTCGATCTCGTCCTGCAGGTCGGTCATCCGGGCGTCGGCGCGCTCGCGGGCCGCGGCGAGGCCGTCCGGCCCGTCCGGGTGCTCGACGACCTCCAGGTAGGCCTTGAGCTTCGGCTCGGTCCCGGACGGGCGGATCACCACCCGCGCGGCGTCGCGGCGCAGGCGCAGCACGTCCGGGGCCGGGCGGTCGAGGTCCCAGCCCGCCGGCGGGTGCTCGCGCAACCGGGCCACCGCGGCGTCCCGCTCGGACGGCTCCATCCGGATCGAGCGGCCCCGCGTGCGGTGCACCCCGTGGGCCACCGAAAGTTCGTCGAGGCGGTCGAGCAGCGTCGCACCGACTGCGCGCAGCGACGCGGCGAGGTCGGCGGCCAGCACACACGCGGCGATGCCGTCCTTGTCCCGCACCCCGTCCGGGTCCACGCAGTAGCCCAGCGCCTCCTCGTAGCCGTAGACCAGCCCGGGCCCGCCGCGCACGATCCACTTGAACCCGGTCAGCGTCTCGGCGAACCGCGCCCCGTAGGACTGCGCCAGTGGCCGCAGCATCGACGACGAGACGACCGTCGTGGCGACGAGCGGGTCCTCGCCCGTGCCGTGGCGCAGGAGGTGGTCGGCGAGCAGCACACCGGTCTCGTCGCCGGTGAGCATCCGCCAGCCGTCGGGGCCTGCGACCCCGAGCGCGCAGCGGTCCGCGTCCGGGTCCAGCGCCACGGCCAGGTCGGCCCCGACGTCGGCGGCGAGGGCCAGGACCGCGTCGGTCGCGCCCGGCTCCTCCGGGTTCGGGAACGCGACGGTCGGGAAGTCCGGGTCCGGCGCGGCCTGCGAGGCGACGACCCGGACGTCGTCGAACCCGCTGCGCGACAACGCGAGAACGCACGTCTCACCACCGACGCCGTGCAGCGGGGTGAGCGCGATCCGCAGCGCCCGCGCGCCCGTGCGGGGCAGCGCGACGACCCGGTCCAGGTAGGCCCCGGTGACCGACACCGGCGGCGGCGGGTCCGCGGTGTCGACCGACACGGCGGGCGGCGCGGCGGCGATCGCGGCCTCGATCTGCGCGTCCGAGGGCGGCACGATCTGGGCGCCGTTGCCGAGGTAGACCTTGTAGCCGTTGTCTCCCGGCGGGTTGTGCGATGCGGTGACCTGGATCCCGGCCACTGCGCCGAGGTACCGGACGGCGAACGCGAGCACCGGTGTCGGGACGGCGCCCTCGAGCAGCGCGACCGGGAACCCCGCCCCGGCGAGCACCCCGGCCGTCGCCTCGGCGAACGCGACCGAGCCGTGCCGGGCGTCCCGGCCGATGACGACCGTGCGACCGCCCTGCCCGTTCGCGACGAGCCAGGCCGCCAGGCCGGACGTCGCCCGGCGGACGACGGCGACGTTCATCCCGGCGGGCCCGGCACGGACCGGCCCGCGCAGCCCGGCCGTCCCGAACCGAAGCGGCCCGGACATCCGGTCCGCCAGATCGTCGACCGGGTCACCGGTCATCGCCGCGACCAGGACGCGTTGCAGCTCGTCGCGGGTGTCCGGGTCGGGATCGTCGGCGATCCAGCGCATCGCCGCGTCCCGCAAGACCGACTGCAGGGCCATCAGACTGCGCCGATCTTCGTTCCGCAAGCTTCTCTCATACCCGCCCGACCAGCTCGCGCAGCAGCTCGCCCATCCGGGTCGCCGCGGCCGCGCCGGCCTCCAGGACCTCCTGGTGGTTCAGCGGCTGCCCGCTCAACCCTGCGGCCAGGTTCGTGACCAGCGAGATCCCGCAGACGTCGAGTCCCTCGGCGCGGGCGGCGATGGTCTCCATGACGGTGGACATGCCGACCAGGTCGGCGCCCATCGTGCGCAGCATCCGGATCTCGGCCGGGGTCTCGAAGTGCGGGCCCGGGAGGCCGGCGTAGACGCCGTCGGTCAGCGAGGGGTCGATGGACCGGGCCAGCTCGCGCAGCCGCGGCGAGTAGGCGTCGGTCAGGTCCACGAACCGGGCCCCGATCAGCGGCGAGCGGGCCAGGAGGTTGAGGTGGTCGGAGACCAGCACCGGCTGCCCGACCGACATGCCCTCGCGGATCCCGCCCGCCGCGTTGGTCAGCACCACTGCGCGGCAGCCCGCCGCGGCGGCGGTACGCACCCCGTGCACGACCGGCTCGACGCCGAAGCCCTCGTAGAGGTGGGTGCGCCCGAGCAGCACCAGCGCACGGCGGTCGCCGACCGGGACCGACCGGACGATGCCGCTCTGACCGAACGCGGTCGGCGGGACGAAGCCGGTCAGCTCCGCCATCGGGACGTCGACCGCACCGGTCCCGGCGGCGATCACGTCCGCCGCCGGACGCCAGCCCGAGCCCAGGACGACGGCGACGTCGTGCGAGTCGACGCCGGTGGCGCGGGCCAGTTCGGCGGCCGCGCGGGCGGCGTTCTCGGCGGGGTCGGGGACGGCCGGGGAGCTCATGGCGGCCAGCCTAGACACGGTGCCGCGGGTCAGGACCCGGTGATCCGGAACCCGTCCGCGACGGCGTCGAACAGGGCGGCCGAGGTGTCCTCGGACCGGTGCGACGGCGTGGTCAGGGTGACGACCCAGACCCCGGAGTTCCGGCCAGGGACGACCCGCACCCAGCTCGTGCGCTCCTGCGGGCCCTCGACGGTGCGCACGCGGGTCTGCTCCGCGCCGGGCACGCCCTGCACCTGCTCCGGGGTCTGGGTGGCCACCACCGAGTCCACTCCCATCGCCTCGGCCGTGAGGCCGCCGGTCACGGCGTCCGCCGACTCCGCCGAGCGGAACGAGAACTCCTCGGTGCCGTCCGGGCTGACGAACCGGACGACGGTGTCGTCGCGTCCGGCCGTGTGCCGGTACTGGGACCAGTTCTCCGGCACCGAGACGCTGAAGCCGAGCGGGTCCGGGTAGGGCACCCGCGGGACGCGGTCGGTGGCGACGGTGACCGTGCTCGACGGTTCCTGGCCGGCCACCGTCCGGACGCCGGCGTAGCCGCCCGCGGCGCCCAGCAGGACGATCAGCGCGCCACCGATGACCAGGGGGATCCCGCCCATCACCCCGACCTTCGGGGTCGCGGTGGCCGGCGCGGGTGCCGGGCGGGAGACCGGCCGCGGTGCCGGGCGGACCGGCTGCGGTGGCCCCGGACGGGCTGCCGGGCCGTACCCGGTGCCGTGCTCGGCCGGCGGGGGTCCACCCGGGAAGCCGGCCGGCAGCGGGCCGGGGTCGGCGGACAGCGGCGCGGGAGCCTGCGGCGCGCCGGCCTGGGGAGTGGCAGCGGCAGAGGCCGCGGCGCCTCCCTGCTGCGGCGCGGGGGCGCCCGGGCCGGAACGCTCGACGGCAGGCTCCGCGGTGCCGCGCCCGCCGCGCAGCAGCGAGCGGGCGCGACGGCGGGCCGAGGG
>NZ_JADQDD010000189.1 GCF_019263595.1 Pseudonocardia sp. KRD291
GTGGGGATCGCCCCGCCGGTCGAGCTACGGGCCGAACAGCCCGCAGGTCGGCAGCCGCGGCGCCAGGACGCGGGTACACATCCTGGACACTGCGCTCGACCGGTTCGCCGGCCAGGGCTACCAAGCGACGTCGGTCGAGGACATCGCCCGCGCGGCCGGAGTGTCCCGGGCCACCCTCTACCAGTACTTCGAGGGCAAGGAACAGGTCTTCGCCGAGCTCCTCGACGAGTGCGGCGCCGCCCTCATGCGGCTGATCCGGCGGCTCGGCCCGCTCGGCCCCACCGCCGCGGGTTTCGACAACCTGCACTGGTGGCTGGGGGAGTGGGCGTGGGTCTATGACCGCTACGCCTCGATGTTCGTCCAGTGGGACGTGATCGACCACGCGGGCCGGCCGTTCCGGCCGATGGTGGCGAGCTTCGTCGACGCCTACGCGGGGCGGATCGCGGACCGGCTGGCGGAGTCCGGGTTCGACGACCCGGACCGGCTCGAGCTCGGGCTGGCGCTGCTGCTGGTGGTGCACCGGGTGAATCTCTACCGACACACCGGGTTCAGCCCCGTGGAGGACCGTGCGGTGCTCGACGGGCTCGCCACCGTGGTGCAGCAGGTGCTGTTCCCGGCCACGCCGTCGGGGGTGCTGACCGGACTGGTCGGGGTGCCAGCTCCGGTGTCCCCACCCGGACCCGTGCGCTCGTACGACCCGGCTCCGCGCACCCGCCATCTCGGCCGGCGCGCCGCGGCGACGGTCGCCCGGCTGCAGGAGGCGGGCGGCGTCGCGTTCGCCGAGCTCGGTTACCGGCACGCGAACCTCGACGCGGTCGCCGCGCAGGCCGGGGTCGCGCGGGCGACGCTCTACAAGTACTTCCGCGACAAGGGTGCGCTGCTGGCGGTGCTGAGCGAGGAGGCCGCGGGTGGGGTCGTCGGGGCTGCCGCCCGGCTCGACGACCTGACCGGCTCGGGCCCGCCGGACCCCGCTGCCCTGCGCAGTTGGCTCGACGATTACGTGCACTTCCACACCCGCTACCAGGGCGCGTTCGCGGTCTGGTTCGACGACCCGGACGCTGCGCGCGAGATCCGGGTCGACGCGGCGGCCGCGTCGACGCACCTGTTCGCGGCGGCCTACCGGCTCACCGCGAGCGTGTCGCGGGACTACCCGTTCCCGTGCCACGTGGGGGCGATGGTGCTGCTGGCGCTGCTGCAGCGGGTCCCGTCCGGGATGGCCGAGCTGTTCCCGGAGCACCCGGCCGGCCGGGTCGCCGACGCGGTAGCGCTGTTCGTGGAGCGGGGCCTGCTCGACCGCGCGGGACCCGGGGCCGGGCTCAGTCCGAGGAGGGGAGCGGAGCCGCCGACTTGAGCTCGAGCGGCTCCTCACCGACCGAGAGCGACCCGGGCCCGGCCTTCGTGCAGAGCACCTCGACGCCCTGTCCGGGGTGCACGTAGCGCTTGCCGACCTGGACGCCGCCGTCGAACGGCGGGACCGGACCCGCGCTGCCGACCGGCTCGTCCTTGCCGACCATGGGGGCGCCCCCGCACCGGAGATCGGCGGGGCCGCCGGCACGGAGGACCACGACCTCGGTCGGGCAGACGGCGGAGCGCAGGCGCACGCCGGGGCTGAGGGTGAGGCTCATCGGAAAGCTCCTCGAATCTGACAAGTTTGTTCAGGTATGGTGGGCCGGCTCAGCTGCCGAGCCGCAAGCCCGGAGTCCGGGTCCTGAAGACGTCGGTGGCGAGTCGGGCGCCGAGCTTCTCCGCGTCCCAGCGGGTGCCGCCGTTGGAGATCGTCGCACCGCGGGACCAGCCCTGCATCAAGGTGATCTCCTCGCCGATCGCCCGCAGCACCTGCCCGCTGATGTGCCCGGCCTCGGGGCTGGCCAGCCAGGCCACGACCGGGCAGCACAGCGACGGGTCCTTCGGATCGAACTCGTCGTCGGGGCGCTCGTCGGGTTCGAGAGCCTTGCGATCGCCGCCGAGGGTGGCCGAGAGGCGGGTCACCCCTCCGGGGCTGATCGCGTTGACGGTCACGCCGATTCCGGCCAGCTCGAGGCTCAGGGTCTGGGTGAGCCCGACGATCGCGGCCTTGGCGGTGCCGTAGTTGGTCTGGCCGAAGTTGCCGAGCAGACCGGCGCCCGAGGTCGTGTTGACGATCCGGCCGTAGACGTTGCCGCCTCCGGCCTTCGCCTCGGCCCGCCACCGGGTCGCGACCGCGCGGCTGACCAGCCATGTCCCGCGCACGTGCACACGCATCACCAGGTCGAAGTCCGCCGGGCTCATGTTCCAGATCGCACGGTCGCGCACGATCCCGGCGTTGTTGACCACGATGTCGAGCCGGCCGAGCTCGTCGACGGCCCGCCCGACCATGTCCTCGACCTGCTGCTCGTCGCCGACGTCGCTGTAGTCCGCCACGGCCTTCCCGCCGCGCGCGCCGATCAGGTCGACGACGGCGTCGGCGTCGCGACCGGAGCCCTCACCGGACACCGAGGTCCCCAGGTCGTTCACCACGACCGTGGCGCCGTGCTTCGCCAGCTCCAGCGCGTGGCCCCGGCCGATGCCGTGGCCCGCGCCGGTGACGAGGGCGATCTTGCCTTCCAACAGGCCGGTCATGCGGTAGCTCCTTCGGGGGCGGCCGGCCGGAACACGGTCGCGGTCAGCTCGTCGGTCAGCGGGGCGGGGACGGCCAGCAGGGGCATGCCGATCCGCAGGTCCCCGGGTGGGCAGTCCACGACGTTCGTCATGACCCGAGGGCCCTCGGCCAGCTCGACGACGGCCGCGACGTAGGGCAGCCGCTCGGCGAACGGGACGAGGTCGTTCACGAACACGGTGGAGTGGGTGTAGAGCGTGGCCCGGCCGCTCGCCTCCTCGGGGGTGACGGCGCCGGACCAGCAGTGCGGGCAGAACGGGCGGGGGTAGTGGTGGGCCCGGCCGCACCCGGCGCACCGGGCGATCAGCAGCCGGCCCTCCCGGGCGGCGGCCCAGTAGACGTCGGTGTCCGCGTCCGGGGTGGGGATGTCGCTGCGCGGCTTGCTCGCCGGTGGGGTGGTCATGTGTCCTCTCAGTGTCCGCGGTAGTCGGGGTCGCGGCGCTCGACGAACGCACGCACGCCCTCGCCGGAGTCGTGGGCGTGCGACTGCAGTTCCTGCGCCATCGCCTCGGCGAGGTAGGCCCCCGCGCGGTCGGTGTCCGGGGACGCGTTGAGCAGTTTCTTGGTGAGGGCGATCGCGCTGGTCGGGGCCACCGCGAGGCGTTGCACGAATGCCTCGGCGGCCTCCGCCAGCTCCGCGGCTGGGACGACCCGGTTGACCAGACCGAGGGCCAGCGCATCGGCGGCGGGCAGCGCGTCGCCGAAGAACGCCAGCTCCTTCGCCTTCTGCATACCGATCCGCCGGGGGAGCAGGTAGGCGCCGCCGCCGTCCATCACCAGGCCACGACGGACGAACGCCTCGACGAAGGTCGCCTGCTCGCTCGCGACGACGAGGTCGGCGGCGAAGGCCAGGTGCGCCCCGATCCCGGCGGCCGGGCCCTGGACGATGGCCACCACCGGCTTGCCGCAGTCCAGCACGGACGCGACCAGGGTCTGCGCGCCGTCCATGATCTTCCGCATCGCGTCGCCGACACGCTTCTCCCCGCCCGACGCCCGGTTGCGGGCCAGCGCCTTCACATCGGCCCCGGAGCAGAAGTGCCTGCCCTCGGCGGCGAGGACGACCACCCGGACCTCGGGATCGCCGTCGGAGGCACGCAGCGCGTCGATCACTGTGTCGCGGTCCTCGGGCCGCAGCGCGTTGGCCGCCTCCGGCCGGTTCAGGGTGATCCGGCGGACGCCCGCCGCGTCGGTCACGAGGACGCCTGGGGCGGCCTCGGTCGTGGTCACGCCGTCACCTCCTGGGGAGTGAACTCGGCCCGCAGGTGCTTGACACCGTGCAGGAAGTTGGAGCGCAGGAACTGGGGCTCGCCGACCGCCCGGATGTCCGGTAGAAGCTCGAACAGCGTCCGGAAGGCCACCGACAGCTCCAGCCGCGCGAGGTTGGCGCCCAGGCAGTGGTGCGGGCCCGGCGCGCCGAAGGCGACGTGCGCCCCGTGGTCGCGGGTGACGTCGAACCGGGTCGGGTCGGGGAATCGGCTCTCGTCCTGGTTGGCCGAGCGGTACCAGAGCACCACCTTGTCGCCCTCGCGGAACTCCTGCTCGCCCAGCCGGACACCATCACGGGTCACGGTGCGCCGCATGTACAGGACCGGGGAGGCCCAGCGGACCACCTCGTCGACGGCGGCGATGGTGTGGGTATCCGGGTCGCCCTGCCACAGCGCCCGCTGCTCGGGGAACTGGGTCAGCGCGAGCAGGCCGTGGGACAGCGCGTTGCGAGTGGTCTCGTTGCCCGCCCCGACGAGCAGGATGAAAAACCGGGCCAGCTCCTCCGGGGTCAGCCGCTCGCCCTGGGCGGTGACGAGCGTGGTGATCAGGTCGTCCTTCGGCTCGGCGATCCGTTCCGCGGCCAGCTCGCGGAGCAGGTCGGACAGCGCCTCGCCCGCCTTCCAGACGGCGGTTGCGACGGCGCGCGGGGTCTGGTCCGGGACGTACTCCGGGTCGCTCGCACCGAGCACGATATTGGTCTGGTCGAAGATGAACTGTTCGTAGCGTTGCGGGATCCCCATCATCACGTTGACGATCCGCAGCGGGAGCAGGGCCGCGATGTCGGTGACGAAGTCGCACCCGCCGCGCGTCGCGACCGCCCCGATGATGTCTCGGGCAGACTGCTCGACGTCGGTGTGCAGCCGGTCCAGGGACTTCGTGGTGAACCCGCGCGAGACGATCCGGCGAAGCCGCTGGTGCTCGGGGTTGTCCATATCGATGATCGAGCCGCGGTACTCGCGCAGCGAGGCCGGCTGGTCGAAGATCGTGGTGCCCTGCCCGGAGCAGAAGTCGTCCGGCCTGCGGCTGACGTCCCACACGTCGTCGTAGGTGGTCAGGGCCCAGAACCCGCCGCCGCGCGGTGCCCCGCCGAGGTCCCGCTCGAGGACGTAGGGGCGCGGGTCCTCGGCGCGCAGTCGCGCGAAGAGCGCGTCCCGCTCCTCGACCGGGCGGGTCCACCAGGTCAGGTCGTCCAGGACGTCGCCGGGCCGCTCGGTCCCGGTGCTGATTTCCGTGCTGGTCACGGGTCCGCCCTCTCAGCCGGCCGCGGGGTACCGGAGGACCCCGCGCAGGAAGTTGCCGGTACGCATGTCGGCGTAGCCGTCGTTGATGTCCTCGAGTGCATAGGTGCGCGAGACGACGGCGTCGAGATCGACGAGTCCCGCGGACCAGAGCTCGAGCAGCTTGGGGATGTCGGCCCGCGGGTTCGCGGAGCCGTAGAGCGTGCCGACGATCTGCTTCTCGGACAGCGTCAGGTCCATGAAGTTCACCGCGACCTCGCGCTCCGCGGCGGGGTGGATGTTGGTGACGACGAGCCTGCCGCGCTTGGCGGTCATGGCGAGCGCCTTGCGGATGAGCTTCCCGTCGCCCCGGCCCATGGTGCAGATGAACTTGTCGACGCCGCGGTTCCAGGTGGCCTCGGTGACCACGCCGGGGGCCTCTTCCCAGCTCGTCGCGACGTGCGTGGCGCCCATGGCGAGCGCCTGGTCCTTCTTGGACGCCGCCGGGTCGAGCGCGACGATCACCCGCGCGCCGGCGAGCTTCGCGCCCTGGATGGCGGCCGCCCCGATGCCACCCACCCCGGCCACGACGACGGTGTCACCCGGCCGGACGTCGGCCGCGTAGACCGCCGAGCCCCAGCCGGTGACGAAGCCGCAGCCCAGCAGGCAGGCCCGATCCAGCGGGACTGCCGGGTCGACCCGGATGCAGCTCGCCTCGTGGACCACGGTGTGGTGGGCGAACGAGCCGACCAGGCAGGCCGTGGCGATGTCCTGGCCGCGGCCGTGGTGACGGGCCGTGCCGTCGGCGATCTGCCGGCCGGTGTAGAGCCGGGCGCCGAGGTCACAGAGGCTCTGGTGCCCCGTCGAGCACGACGGGCAGCGCCCGCACGAGGGCATGAATCCGAAGACGACGTGGTCGCCGGGCCGGACCGAGGTGACCTTGTCGCCCACCGTGGTCACGACGCCCGCGCCCTCGTGCCCGCCGATGCAGGGCAGGTGGAAGGGCATGTCGCCGGAGACGATGTGCTCGTCGGAGTGGCACATCCCGGAGGCGTGCAGCTCGACCTGCACCTCCTGCGGCCCGGGGGGGTCGAGCTCGATCGTCTCGACCGACCAGGGCGCCTCGCGCTCCCAGAGCACCGCTGCCAGCGTCTCCACGATCTGCTCCTTCAGGTAATTCCGGTATCGGTCGTCCGGCTCAGCGCGCGGCCGGGACGACGATCGACTGCTGTTCGACGAAGGCGGTGACGCCCTCGGGCCCGCACTCGCGGCCGGTGCCCGAGCGGCGCATGCCGCCGAAGGGGCTGCCGAGATCCATGGCGGCCGAGGAGTTGACGGCGACCGAGCCGGCGGCGAACCGGCCCGCGAGGAGCTCGGCACGGTCCGGATCGGCGCTCCAGACGCTCCCGGCGAGGCCGTAGTCCGTGGAGTTGGCGATCCGGACGGCCTCGTCCACGTCGGTGTAGGGCAGGACCACCGCGACCGGGCCGAAGATCTCCTCGCGGGCGACCGGGACGGCCGGGTCGACGTCGGTGAACAGCACGGGCGCGACGTAGTGGCCTGCCGGCAGGTCGGGGGCGCCGGCGCGGCCCGCGACGCGGGCACCGGCGGCCTCGGCGTCGGCCACGATCCTCTCGATCCGCTGCTTCGCCCGGTCGTCGATCACCGGGCCGATCTCGGTCTCCTCGTCGGCCGGGTCACCGACACGCAGCGCCGAGATCCGGGCCGCGAGCGCCTCGGTGATCTCCTTCGCGCGCGAGCGGGGGACCAGGAACCGGGTCTGGGCGATGCAGATCTGCCCGCTGTTCGCCATCGCCCCGTCGACGAGGTCGTCGACGACGCGGTCGGTGAGCTCGACGTCGTCGAGCAACAGGGCGGCCGACCGGCCGCCCAGCTCGAGGGTGCAGCGGCGCTGGTCGCGGGCACAGAGCTCGCCGATCCGGGTACCGACCGCCGTCGAGCCGGTGAAGCTGATCTTGTCGACGCCGGGATGCGAGACCAGGTGCTCACTCGCCTGCGCACCGGCGGGCAGCACGGTGAGCACCCCCTTCGGCAGGCCGGCCTCGGCGGCCACCTCGGCGAGGACGACGGCGGAGAGCGGGGCCAGCGGCGACGGTTTGAGGAGCACGGTGCAGCCGGCCAGCAGGGCTGGGGCGAGTTTCAGCACCGCGGTGAACAGCGGGGCGTTCCACGGCACGATCGCCCCGACCACGCCCACGGGCAGCCGGCGTACCCGGACCTCGCCGCCGACCAGCGCGGCGCGCGTCTCCACCCACGGGTAGGAGGCCGCGAGTGCGCGGTGCACGTGCAGCACGCCGAGCGCGGTGCCGACCTGCCCGCCGACCGCCCAACCGCGCGGCGAGCCGACCTCGTCGGAGATGAGGTCGGCGAGCTCGTCCGTGCGGTCGCGCAGCAGCGTGCCCATCCTGCCGAGGATCTCGGCGCGCTCCTGCGGGGTCGTCCGAGCCCACGGGCCGGAGGCCAGGGCGGTGCGGGCGGCGGCCACGGCGGCGTCGACATCGGCGGTGTCCGCCTCCGCGACGGTGCCCACGATCTGCCCGGTGGCGGGGGAACGGACCTCGATGGTCCGGCCCGACGCGGACGCGCGGGGTCGCCCGCCGATCAGCAGCTTCTCATGGATGCGCACGGTGGTCGTCACGCTGGCTGGTACTCCCCGCTCGAGGGCGCCGCGGCGTCGCGACGGCTGGACAGACTTATTCTGACAATGTGTCTACCATTTGGCAAGCAGCGAGTGGGCCCTGTGCGGCGTGGACCGCTCCCGATTTCTGACGTAGCGTGTCGCGCAGTCCGGCGGGCTGCCGTCGTGGCGGCCCGGGAGGAGGAGGATCCCATGAGTGCCCCCGTGAGCGCCCCGGTCGGGACGCGCGGCGAGGAGTTCGAGGTGGTGGTCGAGCGGGGAAAGATCGCAGAGTTCGCCGCCGCGATGCAGTCCGCCGATCCGGCGTACCGCGGCGCCCAGGCGGTCGTCCCGCCGACGTTCCTGGCCAGCTCCGCCCTCTGGCGCCCGGAGTCGGCCCGGGTCGCGGTCGGGTTCGACCGCAGACGGCTGCTGCACGGTGAGCAGGAGTACGTGTTCCGTGGCCCGCCGCCCCGCGCGGGGCAGACGCTCACGGCTGTTGAGCGGGTCGACGAGCGCTATGCGAAGCCCGGCAAGAGGGGCGGTGAGATGCGTTTCTGCGTGGTGGTCACCGAGTTCCGGGACGAGGCGGGCACCCTGGTCGCCGAGGCCAGGGCCACCTACATCGAGCGAGCGGCCCGGCCGGCCGCCACGGACGAGGCATCATGAGCGCGCCGGCGACCGCGGTCGAGGTCGGCGCCCGGGCTCCGGCCCGGGACTACGGCCCGATGACCCCGCAGATGTTCGTCCGCTACTCCGGCGCCTCCGGGGACCTCAACCCGATGCATTACGACGACGCGATGGCGCGCTCGGCCGGCTATCCCTCGGTGTTCTCCCAGGGGATGCACGTGGCGGCGCTGCTGGCCGGATACGCGGTGGACTGGCTCGGTGCCGATGCGGTGCGCCGGTTCGGGGTGCGCTTTCGCGAGCAGGTCTACCCCGGCGACGTGCTGAGCTGCTCAGGCGAGGTCGTCGAGGCCGAGCCGCGCCCCGACGGGGTGTTGCTCACCGTGTCGTTGGCGGCCAGCGTCGGGGAGCGCACTGCCGTCACGGCGATCGCGGACTTCCTGCTGCCGGGGTGACGCGGTAACCACTGCCGCGGTGCGGCGGTGATCGCCACGACCGGGGGTCGTCGGCGCCACGCCGTCCGCCCGGCGTCGGCCCCGGGGTGAGGTGGGCCTATCATGGACACGATGTCAGAGAGCGGCGAGATCCTGCGACGCGACGGCTACTGGCCCGCGAGCCCGGTCGTCGGTCGTCGTGGCGCCCGCACCCGGCAGCGGATCGTCGTCGAGACCCTGAAGCTCTTCGAGACCCAGGGGTTCCACAGCACCTCAGTCGACGCGATCGCGAAGGCTGCAGGCACCTCACGCGCCACGCTCTACCAGTACTTCGAGAGCAAGGACCAGATCTTCGTCGAGCTGCTCGACGAGTGCGGTGCCGCGCTGATGCGCGTCGTGCGCAGGCTGGGTGCACTCGGACCCACCCCGGAGGGCTTCGACAACCTGCACTGGTGGCTCGGCGAATGGGCATGGGTCTACGACAAGTACGCCACGATGTTCGTGCAGTGGGCCAGCATCGACACCCCGGACGCCGCCGTCCGCCCACTGGTCATGGGCTTCGTCCGCTCCTACAACTCGCGGATCACCCGGCGGCTCGCGCAGAGCGGCGTCGAGGGGATGGCCCTGGACGCGGCGTCGCTCGCGCTGACCGGGCTCGTGCACCGCTTCAACTATTTCCGGCACCGGGGCAACGTTCCGCTCCCCGGCGTCGACGAGTGCATCGACGGGCTCGCCGTGGTGATGCAGCTGATGCTGTTCCCGGACACCCCGCCGCAGGCGTTCGACCAGCTCGGGCCGGTCGAGACCACGCCTCTGCACCGGGTGCCGGAGTCGGTGACGATCGAGATCGACCGCCCCCGGCCGAGCGCCCGCGCCGCCACGACCGTCGACGCGATCATGGCCACCGGAGCGCGACTGTTCGCCGAGCGCGGATACCACGGCACCGGGGTCGACGAGCTGGTCGCCGAGGCGGGGTTCGCCAGGGCGACCTTCTACAAGTACTTCGACGACAAGCTCGACCTGCTCCGCAGGCTGTCCGCGGAGTGTCAGGTCGTCGCGGTCGGGCTCGCGGGCCGGCTCGCCGCGCTCGATGCGACGCCAGGGCAGCTGCGGACGTGGCTGACCGACTTCGTCCCGTTCCACCGCCGCTACCTCGGGGTCTTCCGGGCCTGGGTCGACGGCGCGCTGACCGACCCGGGCCTCGTCGCGGCCGCGGAGGGCGGCAATGCCGCCATGCACGCCGCCGCCATGCGGGTGCTCGCACAGCTGGAGCGGCCGTACCCGCTGGATCTCGACGTTGCGGCGGGGGTGTTCCTTGCGGTGCTCGATCGGCTCCCCGAGGCGATCCAGGAGTCCGCGCCCGACATCTCGGACTCGGAGATCGTGGACCTGATGGTCGAGGTCCTGGAGCGGGGCCTGCTCGTCGGAGAGCCCCGCACGCTGTAGACGCGCCGTCAGAAATGTGAGCTCGACTCCGTCTCGAGGCGTTGACCGGGGCTTCAGATCGTGAACATAATGTCAGAAGCGGGTCGATGCTGTCGGTCGCCCCGACCCTCGTGGGGCTGCTCGCCCCGGTCAGCGTTGTCTGGAGTGGACATGCCAGTCGATCTCGATGCCGCGAACTATGCGCTCTCCGGCCTCCGGCCGTTCCCGGTGGCGGTGACCACCATCGAAGGCGGGGTGGCGAACGGACTGATGTCGCTGTCGGCGGGCGCCGCCAGCATCGTCCCGGAGGCGCCGCGCGCCACCATTAGCCTCACCAAGTACAACAAGACGCACGACATGGTGCTGAGCTCCGGCGTCTTCGTGATGCACCTGCTCGCCGCCGCGCCGGAAGAGGCGCTGGAGGAGTCCCTGGAAATCCTCATGGGCCTGGGCGGCAGCTCGGGGCGCGACGGGGACAAGCTCACCGCGTTCCGGACCAAACCGGGGGTCACCGGGGCCCCGATCCTGCTGGGCGCCCACAGCTACGTCGAGGCCCGCGTGGTGAGGTCCCTGGACATGGACGAGAGCACGCTGTTCGTGGGCGACGTTGTCGCCGCCGAGCGTTTCAGCCAGGACGAGCGGCTGCGGGTCGGTGAGGCCTGGAAGCGGCTGCCGAAGGAGTGGATCGAGCAGTACGACGCGAACCACGCCCCGCAGCTGGCCAGCGCCCGTCGATACCGCGGCCTGCCCGAGGATGGTCCCGCCCACTAGTAGCTCCGAGGTCACCGCGAGGGGAAGGACCGTGACGTCCTTCCCCTCGCGGTGACACAAGCGCCTACCGGAGCAGGCGTCGCGCGATGACCATCCGCTGGACTTCCGAGGCGCCCTCGCCGAGCAGCTTCACCCGCAGGTCGCGGAACCAGCGCTCCAGCGGCATCTCCTGCGACAGCCCCATCGCACCGAACAGCTGCACGCAGCGGTCGACGACACGGAACGCCGTCTCGGTGCCGAACACCTTGCAGACCGACGCGTCGACCTTGACGTCCTTGCCGAGGTCGGCATTCCACGCGGCCTGATACATCAGCAAGCGGGCGGCCCGCAACTCGATCTCGCTGTCGGCCACCATGAACTGCACCGCCTGCTTGTCGGCGAGAGCCTCGCCGAAGACCTGGCGCCGCTTCACCCAGTCCACGGCCAGGCCCAGCGCGTACTGGGCGATCCCGATCGGGCCCGCGGCATAGACGATCCGGCCGTGCACGAGGAACTCGCTCGCGAGCCGGAACCCGGCGCCCTCGTCGCCGATCCGGTTGGCGGCGGGCACCCGTACGCCGTCGAAGTGCAGCTCGTAGGGGGAGAAGGAGTTCATGACCCCGATCGGCGTCATCGTGAGCCCCGGGGTGTCCTGCTCGACGATGAAGCAGCTGATCCCGTCCCGGGCCCCCGCCTCGCCGGTCCGGGCGTAGACCACACCCCAGTCGGCGTTCCCGGCGTGCGAGGTCCACAGCTTCGTCCCGGTCAGTACGTACTCGTCACCGTCGCGCACCGCGCGGCAGCGGATCGCCCCCGCCGGGTCGGAGCCCCCGGTCGCCTCGCTGATCGCGGTGTACGCCTTGGACATCCGACCCTCGATGATCGGCCGCGCGAACCGGTCGAACTGCTCGGTCGACGCCTTGTACATCACGTTCGGAGGGTTCCCGCCGAACGCGCCGCCGGCGGGGAAGAACGCCCCCATCCGACATTTCGCCGCTTCCTCGCCGATCACCACCTGGCCGAGCACGGACAGGCCCGCGCCTCCGAACTCCCGTGGGGTGGCCAGCGCCCACAGGCCCATCTTCCGCGCCTTGTGCTGCAGCTCGCCGAGCTGCGGCTGCGGCACACCGGCGGTGTCGTGCGGGAGGGTGTCCTCCAGCGGGTGCACCTCGGTCTCGACGAACTCGCGGACCGTCTCGCGCAGCAGCACGAACTCCTCGGGGAGCTCCCAGGCGCCGGTTGGGAGGACGTCCTCGAGGTCGAGCTCGGTCCCGGTCATGTGCCGATGGCCGCTGAGACCTCGTCGCGCAGTGTGCGGCGCAACAGCTTCCCGGTCTCCGAGTAGGGGAGTTCGGTCCGCAGGTCGATGTGTTCGGGGGTGCGCGTGGAGCGCAGCCGCTCGCGGACG
>NZ_JADQDD010000019.1 GCF_019263595.1 Pseudonocardia sp. KRD291
CAGCGACAACGGTGCCGACGCGGCCTTCGGTGCGGCCGGTGCCGCGTCCGTCGTCACCGCGGGGGGCGTCGCCTCGGTCGACGGCGCGCCGGCCGGACGGCTCGCGGCCCGGCGACGACGTGTCGGCGCGGCCGGGGCAGCCGGAGCGGCCACCGCGTCGGCACCGTTGTCGCTGCTCGCGGCGCCGTTCGAGGTGGCGGTGTCGCCGAGGGACAGCTGCGGCGCTGCCGCGGGGGCGTCGTCCGTCGCGGCGGCGGCCCGGGGAGCGGGTCGCGATGCACGCTTGGCGGCGGGAGCGGGGGCGGAGGCGCCCTGGCGCTCCTTGATGGCGGCGATCAGGTCCCCCTTCCGCATACCGGCGATGTCGGGGACGTTCAGCTCGGTGGCCAGCTCACGCAGCTCGGCCAGCACCATGCCGGAGAGGCCTCCACGGCGACGCGGGGCCGCCTCGGTGTCTGCGGACTGGGAGCCGACGAGATCGGTCTCGCTCACGAATTTCCTTCCTGACCGACCCGGGTGTCCTGTCCAGGTCAGGGGATTTCACACGCTCATCCGGCAGGTAGACCCGTGCCGGCAGCAATTGAAAAGATGATTCCCCCACGACGACGTCACGGGAGTCAGGCCGCCCGTTCGGGATTCCGAGTCCAGCCAGAGAGGGGGATCGGGCGAGCGGGCCCAGCCACAAGACTACGCGTTCGACGCGTGGATCGCCATGCAGGGCCGACACTAGACGTATCCGTCACGGGCGGCAACAACCCCCCGCCCTCCCGCGTGTCGGACGACCGTCGCACCTGGTCAGCGACGGGTCAGGCAACCTCGACACACACGCCGTCGGGGTCGACGGGCAGCGACAGGACGGTGAAACCGTCCAGGTTCAGACCCTCGGGGGCGACGCCGTCCGCGGTCAGCGCGAGCACCGTCGGACCCGCCCCGGAGATCGCCGCGGGCACGCCGCGGGCACGCAGTGACTCGACGAGGTCGAGCGAGCTCGGGTAGGCGGGACGTCGGTAGGGCTGGTGCAGCCGGTCCTCGGTGGCCGGCATCAGCAGGTCCGGCCGCGCGGTCATGGCCAGCACGGCGAGCGCGGTGCGGCTGCCGGTGAACGCGGCGTCGTGCAGCGGGACGTGCTCCGGGAGCAGGCCGCGTGTGGTCTTCGTCGCCGACTCGGCGTCCGCGACGAACGCGACCGGGTGGATGTCGGGGTGCACGTCGAGCTTCTCGGCGTGGAACCGGCGCGCCTGCCCGGAGGTCTCCCAGGCGAGCACGAACCCACCCATCAGGCTGGCCGCCGCGTTGTCCGCGTGGCCTTCCATCGCGGCGCCGAGCTGCAGCAACGCCTCGTGCTCGTCCTCGACGTCGCGCCCGGTGAGCACGGCCGCGGCGGTCACCCCGGCCACCGCGGCGGCCGCGGAGCTGCCCAGCCCGCGCGAGTGCGGGACGGCGTTGGTGCAGCGCAGCCGGATCCCGGCCGGGGCGTCGCCGAACAGCTCGAAGGCCTGGCGCATCGCCCGCACGACCAGGTGCCGGCCGTTGCGCGGCACGTGTGCGGAGCCCTCCCCCGTGACGTCCACCCACAGTCCGGGCTCCGCCGTCGCGCAGACGTGGAGCTCGTCGTGGATGCCGAGCGCGAGGCCGAGCGAGTCGAAACCCGGGCCGAGGTTCGCCGTCGAACCGGGGACGCGGATCCGGACCTCGGAGGGTCGTCCCATCAGGCCAGCTCGAGTGCGGAGGCGACCGCTCCCGGATCGATCGGGACGATCTCCGGCTCCGGCGCGGTGAGCAGGGCGGTGTCCGGGTCCTTGAGACCGTGCCCGGTGACCGTGCACACCACCAGCGACCCGCGCGGCAGCGTGCCGTCCGCGGCCGAGGCCAGCAGCCCGGCCACGCTCGCCGCCGACGCCGGCTCGACGAACACGGCCTCCTCGGCCGAGAGCATGCGGTAGGCGGCCAGGATCTCGTCGTCGGTGACCGCGGCGATCTTGCCGTGGGACTCGTCACGCGCGGCGATCGCGCCGTTCCAGGAGGCGGGCGACCCGATCCGGATGGCTGTGGCGATCGTCTCCGGCGTCGTGACCGGCGCCCCGTGCACCAGCGGGGCGGCGCCCGCGGCCTGGAAGCCGAACATCCGCGGGAGGTCGGAGATCAGGCCGTCGGCGTGGTAGCCGCGGTAGCCCTTCCAGTACGCGGTGATGTTGCCCGCGTTGCCGACCGGCAGGCAGTGCACGTCCGGCGCCTGCCCGAGCTGGTCGCAGATCTCGTAGGCGGCGCTGGCCTGCCCGGCGATCCGGGTCGGGTTCACGGAGTTGACCAGCGCGGCGACCGGGTAGTCGGCGGTGGTCTTGCGGGCGAGCTCGAGGCAGTCGTCGAAGTTGCCGTCGATCTGCAGGATCCGCGCGCCGTGCGCGACGGCCTGGGCGAGCTTGCCGAGCGCGACCTTGCCCCGGGGGACCAGCACCGCGCAGGTCATCGAGGCGCGGGCGGCGTAGGCCGCGGCCGAGGCCGAGGTGTTGCCGGTGGAGGCGCAGAGCACGCCCTGCTTGCCCTCGGCCAGCGCCGCCGTCACGGCCATCGTCATGCCGCGGTCCTTGAACGAGCCGGTCGGGTTCGCCCCGTCGACCTTGAGGTAGACCTGGCAGCCGGTGCGCTCGGAGAGCCGGGGGGCCGGGAGCAGCGGCGTCCCGCCCTCGGCCAGGGTGACCACGCGCCAGTCCGGCTGCACCGGCATCCGGTCCCGGTAGGCCTCGATCACGCCGGGCCAGTGCCCGGGAGGGGGCGGCGCGACCGCGCCGCGGGGGAAGTCCTGGCGCGGGACCCCGTGCTGCTCGGTCCTCTGGACACTGCCGGTCATCGGGCCGCCTTGCCTTCCTGTGGAGCTGGAGTCGCCTTCCCGTGGAACCGGGGTCGCCGAGGTCATCCGGGCATGCCCAGCGCACTGACCGCGCGGCCGAGACCCTCGACCCGCAGCACGCCGGCCACACCGAGCACGACGTCGAGCTCGGCGAGCGCGGCGACGGTACCGGCCAGGGCCGAGTCCGGCGCCGAGTGCGTGACGACGGTGAGCCGCGCCTGCCCCGGGTCCCCGTCCCGGTCGCCCGCGGCGCCGCCGGTCTGGCGGACCGCGGCGATGCTGACCCCGGAGCGGGCGAACTCGCCGGCGATCTCGGCCAGCACGCCCTCGCGGTCGGCCACCTCGAGATCGACGTGGTAGCGGGTCGGGACGTCGCCGACCGGGCGGACCGGCAGGCTCGCGTAGGCGGACTCGCGCGGCCCGCGACCGCCCTCGACGTGGTTGCGCGCGACGGCGACCAGGTCGCCGAGCACCGCACTCGCCGTCGGTGCGCCGCCCGCGCCCTGGCCGTAGAACATCAGCTGTCCGGCCGCCTCGGCCTCGACGAACACGGCGTTGAATGCGCCGTCCACGCCGGCCAGCGGGTGCGAGGTGGGGATCATCGCCGGGTAGACCCGGGCCGAGACGGCCTCGCCGCCGTTGGACTCCACCCGCTCGCAGATGGCCAGCAGCTTGATCGTGCAGCCGAGCAGGCGCGCCGCGGCGATGTCGGCGGCGCTGACCGAGCGCATGCCCTCGCGGTGCACGTCCGACGCCGTGACGCGCGTGTGGAACGACAGCGTGGCCAGGATCGCGGCCTTGGACGCGGCGTCGTAGCCGTCGACGTCGGCGCTCGGGTCGGCCTCGGCGTAGCCCAGCCGGGTGGCCTCCTCCAGCGCGTCGCCGTAGGAGGCGCCGGAGCTGGCCATGGCCGAGAGGACGAAGTTCGAGGTTCCGTTCACGATCCCGGCGACACGGGTGATCCGGTCGCCGGCCAGCGACTCGCGCAGCGGGCGCAGCAGCGGGATCGCCCCGGCCACGGCGGCCTCGTAGTAAAGGTCCGCGCCGGAGGCGTCGGCCGCCTCGGCCAGCGCCGGGCCGTCCTCGGCCAGCAGCGCCTTGTTCGCGGTGACCACCGACTTGCCCGCCTTGAGCGCATCGAGCAGCAGCGTGCGCACCGGCTCGATGCCGCCGATCACCTCGACGACGACGTCGACGTCGTCGCGCGCGACCAGCGCGGCGGCGTCGGTGGTGACCAGGTCACCGAAGTTCTCGGTCAGCCACGGGTGCCGGTGCGGGCGCCGCACCGCGACCCCGACCAGCTCGACCGGCGCGCCGATCCGCGCGGTCAGGTCCTTCGCCTGCCCGGTGAGCAGCCGCACCACCTCGGTGCCGACGGTGCCGCATCCCAGCAACGCGACCCGGACGGCTGCGTCCTCGCCCCTGCCCACCACGCCTCCTCGTGCACACGCACCCGAACGGGCGCCGATCATTCCTGGTCACACCATGTCCCGGCGACGCCGGGTGGCGGAACTCTCCTCACCTGCCGGCGTACGCCCCGGTGTCGTGCGTGTGACCGTTCGACGGCGCCCCCGCCGCGGCCGCCGCCCCGGCTCCGGTCGCGCCGTCCTCCTCGGAGGGGACCTCGAAACGGAACTGGTCCTCCAGTGTCTCCCGGCGCAGCAGCACCCGGGCGCGCCCCTCCCGCACGGCGACGACAGCCGGGCGCGGGAGGCGGTTGTAGGAGCTCGCCATCGCGTAGCAGTAGGCGCCGGTCGCGGCGACCGCCAGCAGATCACCCGGGGCCAGGTCGGCGGGCAGCCAGCAGTCGCGCACGACGATGTCGCCGGACTCGCAGTGCTTGCCGACCACCCGGGAGAGCACCGGGGTGCCGCCCGGCAGGCCGGCGTCGGCGCCGCCGTGGCCGTCCGACCCGGCGTCGACGGTGGGCGAGCTGTCGAGCGCGGAGGACCGCGACACCAGCCGGACGTCGTAGGCGGCGTCGTAGAGCGCGGTGCGGATGTTGTCGCTCATCCCGCCGTCCACGCTGACGTAGCGCCGCGCGTACCCGCCGAGCGGGACGTCCTTGGTCGTGCCGACCTCGTAGACGGTCACGGTGCCCGGCCCGGCGATCGCCCGGCCCGGCTCGACGGCGATGTCCGGCACGTCGAGGTCGGCGGCGTGGCACTCGCGCTCGACGATCCCGCGCAGCTGCTGCGCCAGGTCCGGCACCGACAGCGGGGTCTCGTCCGGGCGGTAGGCGATCCCGACACCGCCGCCCAGGTCCAGCGTGCGCAGCGCACCCAGGTTCTCCGGGCCGTGGTCGGCGTGCAACCGGGCCAGCAGCCGCACGATCCGGCGCGCGGCGACCTCGAAGCCCTCGGTGTCGAAGATCTGGCTGCCGATGTGGCTGTGCAGCCCGACCAGCTCCAGGTGCGACGACGCGACCACCCGGCGTGCGGCCTCGAGTGCATCCGAGTCGCCCTCGGCGTCGGCGATCGAGAAGCCGAACTTCTGGTCCTCGTGCGCGGTCGCGATGAACTCGTGGGTGTGCGCCTCGACGCCGACCGTGACCCGGATCATCACCGGCGCCACGACGCCCCGTTCGCGGGCGATCGCGTCCAGGCGGGCGATCTCGTGGAACGAGTCCAGCACCACCCGGCCGACGCCGTTCTCGACGGCGGCGACCAGCTCGTCGGTGGACTTGTTGTTGCCGTGCAACGCGATCCGCGCCGTAGGGAACCCGGCGCGCAGCGCGACGGCCAGCTCCCCGCCGGAGCACACGTCGAGCGAGAGCCCCTCCTGGTCCACCCAGCGGGCGATCTCGGTGCACAGGAAAGCCTTCGCCGCGTAGTGCACCGACGAGGCCCCGAACGCGGCCGCGAACTCCGCGGCACGGGAGCGGAAGTCGTCCTCGTCGAGCACGAACAACGGCGTGCCGTAGCGCTCGGTGAGATCGCGGACGTCGGCTCCGGCGACCCGCAGCGCGCCGTCCTCGCCACGCCCGGCGTTGCGCGGCCAGACCGCGGGCGCGAGCTCGTCGAGCTCCTCGGGACCGGCCGGGAGCGGCCCGGCGGACTCCGGTGGCTGGGAGATGCCGGCGTGCATCGGGCCGGCGGGGTGCGCCCTCATGACTGCGCCTCCACGGGAACGATCATGTCGGCGCTCACATCCGCTCCGGCGCGGAAACGCCCATCAGGGCCAGGCCGTTGGCCAGCACCTGCCGTGCCGCGACGCACAGCGCGAGGCGCGCCCGGTGCAGCTCGGAGATCTCCTCGTCGCCCATCGGCAGGACCCGGCAGGAGTCGTAGAACTTGTGGTACGCGCTGGCCAGCGTCTCCAGGTAGCGGGCGACCCGGTGCGGCTCGCGCAGCTCGGCGGCCGACCGGACCACCTCCGGGAACCCGCCCAGGGTGCGGATCAGGTCGCCCTCGCGCGGGTGCTCGAGCAGCCCGTAGGACTCCCCCGGGGTGAGGCCCAGGTCGGCGGCGTTGCGGGCGAGCGAGGACAGCCGGGCGTGCGCGTACTGGACGTAGAAGACCGGGTTGTCGCTGGTCTGGCGGCTGATCACGTCGAGGTCGACGTCCAGGGTGGAGTCCACCGACGAGCGCACCAGGGAGTACCGGGCCGCGTCCACGCCGACGGCGTCCACGAAGTCCTCGAGCGTGACGATCGTGCCCGCCCGCTTGCTCATCCGCACCGGCTCACCGCCGCGGACCAGGTTCACCAGCTGCCCGATCAGCACCTCGACCACCGACGGGTCGTCGCCGAACGCGGCGGCGACCGCCTTGAGCCGCACCGTGTAGCCGTGGTGGTCGGCGCCGAGCATGTAGATGCAACGGTCGAAGCCGCGCGCGCGCTTGTCGCGCAGGTAGGCGATGTCACCGGCGATGTAGGCGGGGCTGCCGTCGCTCTTGATGACGACGCGGTCCTTGTCGTCACCCTGCTCGGTGGAGCGCAGCCACCACGCGCCGTCCTTCTCATAGAGCGCGCCACTGTCCTTGAGCTGCCCGACCGACTCCTGCACCGCACCGGAGGCGTGCAGCGACAGCTCGCTGAACCACACGTCGAAATCGGTGCCGAACGCGTGCAGCGAGCTGCGCATCTCCTCGAGCATCAGCGCCACACCGGTGTCCCGGAACACCCGGTGGCGCTCGGCCTCGGGCAGGTCGAGCACCCCGGGGTTCGCGGCGACCAGGCGCTGGGCGATCTCGCCGACGTAGGCGCCGCCGTAGCCGTTGTCCGGGGTCGGCCCGCCGGTGGCCGCCGCGATCAGCGACGAGGCGAAGTGGTCGATCTGCGCCCCGGCGTCGTTGACGTAGTACTCCCGGGTGACGGCGGCGCCGCGCGCCTGCAGCACCCGGCCCAGCGCGTCCCCGACCGCGGCCCACCGGGTCCCGCCCAGGTGCACCGGGCCGGTCGGGTTGGCCGAGACGAACTCGAGGTTCAGCTTCTGCCCCGCCAGCTCGTCCCCGGCGCCGAAGGCGGTGCCGTGGGCCAGCACGTCGCCGACGACCGCGCCCTGCGCGTCGGCGGCCAGGCGCAGGTTGATGAAGCCGGGCCCGGCGATCTCGGCGGCGGCGATCCCGTCCCGGGCGGCGAGCGCCTCGGCCAGCCAGGTCGCCAGGTCGCGCGGCGGGACACCCGCCTTCTTCGCGGTGCGCAGCGCGACGTTGGTCGCGTAGTCGCCGTGCTCGGGGTTGCGCGGGCGCTCCACGCCGGCGTCCGCGGGCAGCGCCGAGAGGTCCAGCTCTCGCTCGGTCAGCACGTCCCGGGCGACGTCACGGACCAGTTCGGCGAGCGCGTCGGGATTCACCGTGATGATTCTAGGAGGTGGCGCCGTCTGCGCTTCGCACCGGCTTCGTAGACTCCGGGGGCACGTGACGCCCGCCCGCATCTCCCCCGGCGACGTCCGCGACGGGGGCCGGCGCCGACCAGAGGGATCCGATGGCCAGCGGTAAGTCCAGCAAGAACAAGCGCAAGCCGAACATCGGGGCGGTCAACCGGCGCCAGCCGCCCTGGCTGATGATCGGCGGCATCGTCCTGGTCGTCGTGCTGGCCGCGGTGTTCATCGGCTACCCGCTGATCCAGCGCAACGAGCAGCGCGCGTTCGTGCCCGGTGACGACAACCGCGACCCCTCGCTGACCATCCCCGGCGTCGTCACCCAGCAGTACGCCGCCGGGCAGCACATCCTGCCGAACCAGCAGGTCGCCTACACCAACAACCCGCCCTTCGGCGGCACGCACGACGGCTACTGGGCCGCCTGCGGCGGCGTGGTCTACCCGACCCCGGTGCGCAGCGAGAACCTGGTGCACTCGCTCGAGCACGGCGCGGTGTGGATCGCCTACAACCCGGACCAGGTCACCGGTGCGGCGCTGGAGACCCTGAGCTCCAAGGTCGACGGCCAGCCCTACACGGTGATGTCGCCCTACCCCGGCCTCGACCAGCCGATCGCGCTGCAGTCCTGGGGCCACCAGCTCAAGCTCACCTCGGCCGACGACGAGCGGATCGACCAGTTCATCCGCGCACTGCGGCTCAACCGCTTCACCTACCCGGAGGTCGGCGCGAGCTGCGACGCCCTCGGCCCGGGCGCGTTCGACCAGGACAACCCGCCGCCGTTCCAGCCGGCCCCGCCGCAGACCGCGGTGAACCGCCAGACCGTCTTCGGCGAGCGCGACGCCGGGTCCCAGGGCGCGAGCCCCGAGGGGGCCGTGCCCGGCCAGTGATCGGGCCCCGGGCTGTGATCGGGCCCCGGGCTGTGATCGGGCCCCGGGCTGTGATCGGGCCCCGGGCTGCGATCGGGCACAGTGGTGTGGTGAGCGAGACCGAGACGCGCGAACCGGCAGGCGTGACCGAACCCGGGCCGCGGACCCCGCGTCCGTCGGCCGCGCCCTGGTGGTCGGTGGTCGTCCTGCTCGCCGTGATCGCCCTGCTCGGCGGGCTGCTGATCGGGGCGACCGGACCGGGGGCCGGGTCACCGGACGCCGACTCGGTCGATGTCGGGTTCGCCCAGGACATGTCGGTGCACCATCGCCAGGCCGTCGAGATGGCGTCCTGGGAGCGCGACCGCACCGCCGACCCCGCCCTGCGCCAGCTCGCCTTCGACATCGAGACGACGCAGAACCAGCAGGTCGGCCGGATGCAGGGCTGGCTGGGGCTGTGGGACCAGCCGGCGCTTCCCTCCGGCGGGCACATGGGCTGGATGGCGGGCGACCACGGCGGCGGCGCGATGGCCGGCATGGCGTCGGTCGCCGCGATGCCCGGGATGGCCACCAGCGCGGACCTGCGCCGGATGCGCCAGACACCGGAGCCCGCGCTGGACACCGTGTTCCTGCAGCTCATGCTGCGCCACCACGAGGGCGGGGCGAGCATGCTGGAGTACGGCCGCGACCACGCCGAGACCGTCGAGGTGCGCAACCTCGCCTCCCAGATGCTCAGCGCGCAGACCTCCGAGTCGGAGCTGATGAAACAGCTGCTGGCCCGGCGCGGAGCGCAGCCGCTGCCGCTGTGACCGGATCGCGCGGGTCCGTGCCCCCACGCGAGGGCACGGGTCGGGTGCGCTAGAGTTCCCCCAGTACCGCCCCCGTAGCTCAGGGGATAGAGCGTCGCCCTCCGGAGGCGAAAGCGCAGGTTCGAATCCTGCCGGGGGCACGTACAGGTTCCGGAAGACCGCTCGACCTGCGGTCCCGGCCCTGTTCGGGCCATGATCATCGGATGTTCGTCCGGCCGCGGTCACCGCGGCACCCGACGCAATGTGCTCATGCACCGTGATCATGCATCGGGATCACCGCGGAAGGCTGAGGTCGTGCGCCGGCCAGCCGAGCAGGCGGGCCCCGAGCACGGCGGCCTGGATGGTGAACCGCTGCGCGGGGTCGGCCGGGTCGTACCCGGTCAGTGATCTGATCCTGTCGAGGCGGTAGGTGACCGCGCGGACCGACAGGTGCAGCCTGCGGGCCGTCTCGGTGGTCACGGCGCCGGTCGCGAAGTATGCGTCGAGGGTCGTCAGAAGAGGTTCGGCGCCACCACGGGCCTCGACGAGGTGGCCCAGGACGGCCTGGACGAGGTCGGTGATGGCGGGCTGGTCGCGCAGCAGCACCCGATAGATGAGCAGCTGCTCGGCGTGGATCACCGGGGTGTCCAGGTGCAGCCGGACGGCCATGGTCAGGCCTTCGCGAGCCTCCTCGTAGGAGCGGGGGATCCCGTACGAACCGGGGTAGGGCCGGCCGACGGTGACCCGCCACGGTCGCCCCCGCGCGGTCCGGTCGAGCTCGGCGTGGATGAAGTCGCCGAGGTCGGTGACTGCGGGGCGTGACCCGTGTGGTGGTGGCGACATGGAGGTGTCGGCGGGAGCGACGACGACGATCCAGCCGTCCTTCGTCGCGACGAGCACGTCGCGGTCCCCGACCCTGTGCACGATCGCCTGTTCCAGGTCGCTGATGGCCATCTCGAAGCCGTCGAGCGCGCCGGTGGGCGCGGCCAGTGCGACCTGGTGCGGGCGGGCCATGTCCAGCCCGAAGGGCTCGGCGCGTTCGACCAGGCGCCCGACGTCGGCGTCGCCCCGCAGCAGGTCGTCGATGAACTCGCGGCGCTGGGTCTCCTCCCAGCGCGCCATCTGTCGGCGGGCCTCGGTGTAACCCTCGGCCAGGCTCGCCACGGCGGCGTCGACGACGTAGAGCACCGCGTCGGCCGCGCCCCGCACGGCGGCGCTGTCCCGTGACCGGATCATCATCGGCAGCTCGCCCCACAACAGCCGTGCCGCGCAGAGGTAGAGCTGGACGGCGCTGCCGGCGGACACCCCGAGCTCGGCGGCGCGCCGTCCCAGCAGGCCCACCGCGTCCAGTTCGGAGGCGTGCGGCTTGCGTCCGGTGACGGCCGCGTCGGCGAGCAGCGTGAGGTAGTCGCCGAGCAGCTCGACCGGTATCCCGGCTTCTCGGCCGGCCGCGTCGGCGACCTCGGTCAGCCACGTGTGGTCCTCGGCGTGGTCGTCGCCCCGTCCGGACGGGCGTGGTCCCTGTCGTCGGTTCACGGCCGCCGCCTCTCGGTCGGTCACGGTCACGGGTCTGCCCGCGACGTCGCGACCACAGTGCAGGACCCACCCTGTCGGTGATGCGCGGGGACCGTCATGCCGACCACCGGCGGTCCCCCGGCGTGTCACGGCGCCCCGGTCCCGGGTCGCGTGCCCGGCCCGGGTCACCGTCGGCGACCGCGGCGGTGGGCGCTGGCGTCGTGCCGTGGACGACCGCGATCGGGCTGTGACCGTGCGCAAGGACGGTCTGGCTGACCGATCCGAGCATCGTTCCCCTGAGGTGGCCGCGCCCCCGAGTCCCGACGACGAGCAGCGCGGCACGGTGCGACTGGTTGATCAGCGCCTGGGCGGGGTTGCCGCGCACGAGCGTGGTGTGCACCGCCACATCGGGGAACTCGGGGCGCCAGGACTCGAGTGCGCGCTCCAGGGTGCGGCGGGCGAGCAGCTCGGCCAGCGTCGTCGGGCCGGAGATCCCTTCGAGGTCGGCGGGCCGGTCCGGGGTCCAGGCGCGCACGGCGAACAGCGGCAGGCCGCGTTGGCGGGCGGCCCCGAACGCGAAGCCGAGCGCGGACGGGTCCGTGGCGTCGACGCCCACGACGACGCGGGGCGGCGACCAGCCCGGCGCCTGCGCGTGCTGCGTCGGCCGGACGACCACGACGGGGCAGGCGGCGTGCGCGGCGAGGTGGATCGAGACCGACCGGGTCAGCAGGCCGCGCAGTCCGTGTCGGGCGCGGCTGCCCAGCACGAGCAGCTGCGCACCGCCGGCCTGTCCGAGCAGCGCGTGACCCGGCGATCCCCGCAGCACCGTGGTGGAGACCTCGATGTCGGAGGCGACCGAGTGGGCGCGGGCGACGGCTTTGCGCAGCACCACCTCGGCGGTCGTGCGCACCGTCAACAGGTTGTCGGTCGCCGCCGCGATGCAGTACGGGTCGGCCGGCGGGGGGTGGAAGGCGTGCACGATGCGCAGCGGGCATCGCCGGGTCGCGGCCTCGGCGCTCGCCCACTCCACCGCGTCCGCGGCCGTGCCTGCGTCGTCGACGGCCACGACCACCGCGGCCCGCGCCGCCGCGTTCCCGCTCATCGCGGCGCCGCCGTGTGCGAGGCCGCCAGCGGGTCGTCGGTCGTGGTCGGGATGTCGGTCGTGCGCGGTGCGACGTCGGGGCTCACGACCTCGGCGCTCGCCGGGTTCGGGGTGGCCTCCGGGGGCGTCGCGCGTTCGAGGAAGCGCAGCAGCTCCACCGGGAACGGCAGCACGAGCGTCGAGTTCTTCTCCGCCGCGACCTCGACCACGGTCTCGAGCAGTCGCAGCTGCAGCGCGGCGGGGTGCTCGGCCATCACCTCGGCGGCCTCGGCGAGCTTCTGCGAGGCCTGCAGCTCGCCCTCGGCGGTGATCACCCGCGACCGTCGTTCGCGTTCGGCCTCGGCCTGCCGGGACATCGACCGCTTCATCGACTCGGGCAGGGCCACGTCCTTGATCTCCACCCGGTCGATGTGCACACCCCACCCGACCGCCGGACTGTCGATCATCAGCTCGAGGCCCTGGTTGAGCCGTTCCCGGTTGGACAACAGGTCGTCCAGGTCGCTCTTGCCGATGATCGAGCGCAGCGAGGCCTGCGCGACCTGCAGCACCGCCGCGCGGTAGTCCTGCACATCGACCGCGACCCGCACCGGGTCGACCACCCGGTAGTACAGGACCGCGTCGACGCGCACGGTGACGTTGTCCCGGGTGATGCCGTCCTGGGCCGGCACCGGCTGGGTGATGACCTGCATGTTGACCTTCTGCAGCCGGTCGGCGACCGGCGCGATCAGCGCCAGCCCCGGGCCGCGGGTCTCGGGACGGACCCGGCCGAAGCGGAACACGATGCCCCGCTCGTACTGGGTGATGACCTTGACGCTGGACCCGATCAGCACCAGGGCCAGGGCTGCCATCGCGATCAGTACAACAACTGTGAGCATCATGTCGCCCTCCGGCGGTCGTCAGTGGTGGTCGTCGCGTGTCCCGCTACCGGAGGCGGGCGAACGACACCACCGCAGTCGCGGTCGCGGCCGGCATCCCGGACGGGGCGGTGCAGGCGCCGCTCGCGGGTGGTGAACGACCGGGGAAAATCCGGGTCGTCGTCGAGCAGCCGGCGTTCGAGCTCGCGCAGTGTCTTCAGCTCGTGATCACTGAGCATGACGGGCCTCCGGTGAAGGGGTGACCACGCAGCCCGAGCGATTCGTCCGGTCCGCGCACTTTGTATCGTATCACGACACATCGTGACGCGATACAGTTTGGGGATGCCGAGACGGGACGCGGTGCGCGCATGGTGGGATGTGGTCGTGGCGACCCAGGACGACCAGCCGGACCCCGGCTCGTTGACCAAGCAGGACTTCGAGGCGCTGGCCCGGTTCCGCTTCGGGATCCGGCGCTACCTGCGCTTCAGCGAGGAGACCGTGCGCAGCCACGGGGTCACCCCGCAGCACTATCAGCTGCTGCTGGCTCTGAAGGGCTTCCCCGATCGGGAGTGGGCCACGGTGCGTGAGCTGGCCGACCGGCTCCAGCTCCGCCACCACAGCGTCGTCGAGCTGGTCAACCGCGCCCAGGCGCAGGGGCTGCTCGAACGTGCACCGCATCCCGACGACGCCCGCGCGGTCCGAGTGCTGCTGACCCCCGACGGGGAGCAGGTCCTGACCCGCCTCAGCGCGCTGCACCGCGACGAACTGCGCCGCATGAATGCCACCCTCGCGCTGCCGACCTGGCACGACGATCCGGCGGCGAACGGCGCGACGCCCGTCGACGGCGGTCGCGAAGCGTAAGCAACGCGGCGCCCTCGGGCCTGCCGAATCCCTGCCGAAGCCCTGCCGACCCCGCGCCACGAGACACGTCTCGATCCCGCTCACGCTGCCGGGCATCGGCAGATCCGGCCCGCCAAGGTTGCGCACACCGACCCTGGCCGATGCCGACGCCCCGCAGGCACCGTGGACACAGGTTGCCGTCATTGCGCCGCGGCCGACCAGAGCGCCGGTGATCCGATCCCAGGAGCGGTGACACGGCGGCCCTGAGGTCGCGGCTCGATCGGCGCCCACGTCGTCATGCCCGCTCGCCGGCCCACCCACCCCACGGTCCGGCACGCCTGACCCGGGCAGCGTGGCGCTCATCGTCAGGAGATGGATCATGGATTCCCCGGTATGGCTGGCCCAGGTCACCTACGACCAGCTGCGGAACGAGCTCGCAGCGCTCCTTCGCCAGCGCGCCGGAGCGTCGGCGGCGTCCGACCCCGCGGGGGCGAGCGCTCGCGACAGCTCGGACCAGCACACCGAGCAGCAGGTCCTTGCCGACCGGCGTGATCGCGACCACCGGATCCGGAAGCTGCAGGAACTTCTCCGGAACCCGGCGGTGGGGGACGCTCCCCCCGACGACGGGGTCGCCGAGCCCGGCATGGTGCTGACCGTCCGCTACCCACAGGACCCGGAGCCCGAGACGTTCCTCCTGGCCCACCGTGAAGGTGGCGCCCAGCCCGACGTGGAGATCTGTTCGCCCGACTCCCCGCTCGGCCGGGCGCTGACGGGGGCCCGGGAAGGCGCGACGTGCGAGTACCGGCTTCCCGACGGTCGGGTCCAGCAGGTGACGCTCGAGCGTGCCGCCCCCTACCGCGCTGCGCATCAGCGCATCAGTGGGTCACCGACCTGAGCAGAACCCGGCACCCGTTCGACCCACTCCGTCGGAGGTCTGGAATGGATGTCCACGCTGCGCGTTGGCTGTGGTTGCGCCAGGTACTCGGGCTCGCCGTCGTCGGTCCGCGCCACCAACACCTCGGGCATGTACGTGACCTCGTGGTGCGCCCGCCCGCCGACCCGGCGGGCGGCGCGGTGATCGAGCTGGTCGTCGACGTCGGTGGTCACCGGACGCGGCTCCCGGCCGCAGCGGTCCGACGGTGGCATGCCACGGCCGTCGAGGTGCGGGAGGTGGTCATGGGACGCCCGGAGCCGGGAAGCGGCGCCGCGGGCGCCGGGGTGTGTCTGCGCAGTTCGGTGCTGGGCCGCCCGGTCCCGACCACACCGGGGACGCGGGCGCGGCGCGTCACCGATGTCGGGCTGCGTGCCTCGAGCGCCGGCTGGACCGTCCGCGCGGTCGACACCCGGGCCCGCTGGCAGCGATGGTGCGGTCGACCCCGTCGACTCACCGACTGGAGCCCGTCCGGTTCTGCGCCGCCGCCTGGTCACCTGCGCAGCCAGAACTGCCTCAGGGATCACGAGCCGGAGCCTCGAGGCTGACAACGGTGCCGGGGTCCGGCACCGGTGGTCCGGAGCCTCACGCCGTGCTCTCGCTCCTTGCACGCCTCATGCCGACCCCGCCCCGACTCCGCGACCACGACAAGACGGGAGTCCGCCATCTCCGACCAGCCCGCAGCCGTCGACCTGCACCTCGTCATGGAGATCGTGCAGCGAGCAGGAATCGACTGTGAGCTCGTCCAGGACAACGACGCCGACCCCTTCATTCGGGCGAGGCGACAGTGTTCCCCGGCCTGGACGGTCCGCGCCGGGCCCTGCCGGCTCGGCTCCGACGGCCGCGCAGGAGCGTTCGTGGGTCCTGCCGTGGCCGCTCAGGTTCGGCGTCTGCGGGGATCGGACGAGCGTCAGGTCGCTGCTCTGATCATGGCTCAAGCGCTGAACCCCGATCCGGCGCAGGCACTGAGCCACCACGAGATATCGGCGCTCGGGCTCGAGAGCGGGATGCAGTGGACGTGACGGAACCGGTACCCCGCCGGGGTCTACCCCTCGTCGATGACGGCCTCACAGTGCGGGCAGCGCGTCGGCGGGTCCTCGTCCGCCAGCCGTCCACACTCCGGGCACACCCGGTGCATCAGGCACACCGGCTCCCCGCCGACGGGTTCGCCGACATGCCTGCGTTCCTGCGTGGCCTCGCCACCGTGCTCGGGTCCGCTCATGGTCATCTCCCGCTGCGGCGTACTTCTCGTCGCGGCCCGGCCGTGGCTCCTGGAGGAGCACGACGGCCGCACCGAATAGCATCGTAACACGATATAGATGACCTGCGCCGGCGCGTCCGCCCGTGTCGTATGCCCTCGTGACGTCCGCGATCGTCCACGGCACGCGCTGTGCGACGATCCCGTGCGCGGTCGGGCGTCCCGGCCACGGCCCCTGCGGCATCCGCTCGTCCACGGGAGGCTCATGTCCGGCGGTAACGATCTGTTCGGGCTGGCCCGCGACCTGGCCGAGCTACTGGGCTGCCCGATCACGATCGAAGATCCGGACACTGTGGTCGTCGCACACGCGGGAGACCACGCCGGTGCGGACCGGACCCGGGTGGAGACGATCCTCAACCGTCAGGTCCCCACGGAGGTCCGCCTGGCCCTGGACCGGGCCGGGATCTTCGATCGCCTCCGTACCTCCGACGAGGTCATCGTCGTCGAGCTCTCCGAGCTGGAGATGCGCCCCCGGGCCGTCGTCGCGGTGCGCAGCGGCGGTGAGCTGCTCGGATCCATCTGGGCGGTGACGGGGGGCGCCCCGACGGCAGACCAGGAGGCGGCGCTGCGGGCGGCCGGTCCCGCCGTCGCGCGCCACCTCCGCATGGCGCGGCGGGAGTCCGACGATGCCCATCGGGCACGGGTCGACCGGCTCGAACGCCTGCTCGCCGGAGGCGAGACCGCGGTCCGGGAGGCCACCGAGGCAGCACTTCCCGCGGAACTGGTGACGGTCGCGGTGCGGGGCGGCGCGCCCGGCCGGATCGAGCGGGTGGCCAGTGCACTGATGCTGCACCTGAACGCCGTGGCGCCGCGATCGGTGTGCGCGGTACGCGAGGACACCCTCTACTGCGTCCTCGCCGCGTCCTCCGGGCGCCGGATCCTGACCGACTTCATGGAGCGGATCGCCGAGAGGACGGAGTTCGCCGCCGGCATCGGGGACACCGTGCTCGCCCACGATCTGGCCCGGTCGGCCGGCACCGCCGAGGAGGTGGTCGCGATCCTGCTGCGGCGCGCCACCGGCGTCCGGGTGGCCGATCTGCGCGAGGTCTTCGCGGAGGTCCTCATCGACAGGGTACGCGGGTTCCTGACGACGCATGCGGAGGCGAGTCCGCTCAACGCGCTGCAACGGCACGACGCCGAGCACCGGACCGAGCTGGCGCCCACGGTGGACGCCTATCTCGCCGCCGCGGGGAGCGTGACCCGAGCGGCGCAGCGGCTGCGCGTGCATCCGAACACCGTCCGCAACCGACTCCGTCGAGCCCGCGAGGCCTGCGAGGTGGATCCGGACGCCCCGGTCACGCGGCTGGCCCTGATGGTTCACCTCGCCGCCCAACGGTCCGACTGACCTTGTGGGATCGCACACCCCACCGCCTCGAACGCTGGCCGGAACGTCAGCCCTCGCGCGACACGACGGCGACACACTCGCAGCATGGACAACCAGAGGATCGTCGTGGTCGGCGGGGGCATCGTCGGCCTGGCCACCGCGTGGCACCTGCAGCGAGGCGGGGCGGAGGTCTCCGTCGTCGAACGGCAGGAGATCGCGGCCGGATCGTCCTGGGGCAACGCGGGCTGGCTCGCCCCGGCCCTGACCCTCCCGCTACCCGAACCCGCGATCCTCGCGACCGGGATCCGGGCCATGCTCAGCCCGAAGTCGCCGGTCTACGTCCCGCTGCGCCCCGACCCGCGCCTGCTCGGGTTCCTCGCCGGGTTCGCCCGGCACTGCACCGACCGGCACTGGCGCACGGCACTGCAGGTCTTCATCGCCGCGAACGCCTCGGCGCTGCAGGCCTACGACGAGCTGACCGAGGCGGCGGGCGCGGCGGTCGAGGAGCGGATCAGCCACGCCTCCCCCATGCTGGCCGCCTTCGCCGACGAGGCCGACCGCGAGGGGCTGCTCGAGGAGTTCCGGCGGGTCAATACCGACGGCGGGCACACCGACTACTCGCTCCTCGACGACGACGCCGTCCACGAGCTCGAGCCCGCACTCGGTCCCGGCGTCCACTGCGGGATCAGCATCTCCGGGCAGCGGTTCATCAATCCGGGCCGGTTCGTGCACGCCCTCGCGGACGCGGTCAAGGCGGCCGGCGCGCAGATCGTCACCGGCCGCGAGGTGGCCGACATCGACGGCGCCGAGACCCGGCCACGGGTCCGGTTCACCGACGGCGACCCGCTCGAGGCCGACGCCGTCGTGCTGGCCAACGGCGCCTGGCTGGGCAGGCTCGCCCGCCGCCACGGCGTCCGGCGCCTGGTCCAGGCCGGGCGCGGCTACAGCTTCACCGTGGCGCCGGCCTCGCCGCCGCGCAACCCGATCTACCTGCCCACCCAGCGGGTCGCGTGCACCCCGCTCGGCGGGCCGTCGGACGGGCTGCGGGTCGCCGGGATGATGGAGTTCCGCGACCCCGACGCCCCGCTCGACCCCCGCCGGGTGGACGCGATCGTCGAGGCCGCCGCCCCGATGTTCTCCGGGGTGGACTTCACCGCCCGGCGCGACGAGTGGGTCGGCTCGCGGCCCTGCACCACCGACGGTCTCCCGCTGGTCGGCCGGACCCGGACCCCCGGGGTGTACGTCGCGGGCGGGCACGGCATGTGGGGCGTCGCCCTCGGCCCGCTCACCGGGCGGCTGCTGGCCGGGCAGATCCTGCGCGGCGAGACCGGCGACGTGCTGCGCAGCTTCGACCCGCTCCGGTGAACCGACGGTTCGCAAGCCGAGAAGGCCCCGCTCGGATGACCACGCGTGTGGCCTCGCCGGCACGATTTGCATCGTGTCACGATCTATCGTAGAACGATACACTGCACGGCAACGGAACGATTCCAGTGTTGGTGGTGGTGATCGCGATGGACCGCAGGTACTCCGCCGTGGCCCGGCGACTGCGCGAGGTGGGCCTGCGGGTGACCGCGCCACGGGTCGCCGTGCTGGAGGTGCTCGACGGGCATCCGCACGCGGGTGTGGACACCGTGGCCGCCCAGGTGCGGAACCGGATCGGCCGCGTCTCCACCCAGGCCGTCTACGACGTCCTCGGCGCGTGCGCGGACGCCGGCCTGGTCCGCCGGATCGAGCCGGCCGGGTCGGCGGCTCGGTTCGAGACACGAGCCGGTGACGACCACCACCACCTGGTGTGCCGCTCCTGCGGACGGATCACCGACGTCGACTGTGTCGTCGGTGTCCCACCGTGCCTGACCCCCGACGACGACGCCGGCTACCAGCTCGACGAGGCCGAGATCGTCTTCTGGGGCCGTTGTCCCGACTGTCACAACGCACGCACGACCCACCACGACGAGCACGAGGAGGCGCGGCCGTGACGAGTTCGCAGCCCGAGCCCACGACCACCGACGCCGGGATCCCGGTCGCGAGTGACGAACACTCGCTCACGATCGGCCCGGACGGGCCGATCCTGCTCCAGGACCACTACCTGATCGAGCAGATGGCCAACTTCAACCGGGAGCGGATCCCGGAGCGTCAGCCACACGCCAAGGGCGGTGGCGCGTTCGGCACGTTCGTCGTGACGGGCGACGTCAGCGCCTACACCAAGGCCGCGGTGTTCCAGCCCGGCGTCGAGACCGAGATGCTGGCCCGGTTCTCCACCGTCGCCGGCGAGCGGGGCAGCCCCGACACCTGGCGCGACCCCCGCGGGTTCTCGGTGCGCTTCTACACCTCCGAGGGCAACCTGGACATGGTCGGGAACAACGTCCCGATCTTCTTCATGCGCGACCCGATGAAGTTCCAGCACTTCATCCGCTCGCAGAAGCGCCGACTGGCCACCAACCTGCGCGACCACGACATGCAGTGGGACTTCTGGACGCTCTCACCGGAGTCGGCCCACATGCTCAGCTGGCTGATGGGTGATCGGGGCATCCCGAGGACCTGGCGGCACATGAACGGCTACTCCAGCCACACCTACAGCTGGTGCAACGCTGCGGGCGAGAGGTTCTGGGTCAAGTACCACTTCAAGACCGACCAGGGCATCGAGTGCCTCGACCAGGCCGAGGCCGACCGGCTCGCCGGTGTCGACGGTGACTACCACCAGCGCGACCTCTACGACTCGATCGAGCGCGGTGATCACCCGAGCTGGACGCTGAAGATGCAGATCATGCCGTTCGAGGACGCCAGGACCTACCGCATCAACCCCTTCGACCTGACCAAGGTGTGGCCGCATGCGGACTACCCGCTGATCGAGGTCGGGACGATGACGCTGGACCGCAACGTCACCGACTACCACACCGAGATCGAGCAGGCGGCGTTCGAGCCGAACAACCACGTCGCCGGCACCGGCCTGAGCCCGGACAAGATGCTGCTCGCGCGCGGGTTCTCCTACGCCGACGCGCACCGCGCCCGGCTCGGCGTCAACTACAAGCAGATCCCGGTCAACAAGCCCAGGTGCGAGGTGCACAACTACCAGAAGGACGGCGTCGGACGGACCGAGAACGCCTTCGAGCCGGTCTACGCGCCGAACTCCTACGGCGGCCCCCGGGCCGACCCGTCGAGGACCGGAGATGCCGGAAGCTGGCACGCCGACGGCGACATGGTGCGCGCCGCCTACACGCTGCGCGCCGACGACGACGACTGGGGCCAGGCCGGGATCATGGTCCGGGAGGTGCTCGACGACGCGGGTCGCGAGCGGCTGATCGGCAACGTGTCCGGGCACCTGCAGGCCGGGGTCTCCGAGCCCGTCCTGCAGCGCGCCTTCGAGTACTGGCGCAACATCGACAAAAACCTCGGGGACCGGATCGCCGACGCCGTGCGCAACGGCGGTTAGGCCCGTCCTCGACGGGGCTCCCCACACGGGGGGGCGTGGCCCGGACCGGCGGAGCGATCCGCGGGTCCGGGCCACCTCTGCGTTCGGGGTCGGCCCGGCGTCGTGGTCCTGATGCCGGGCGTCAGCAACCTGGCCCGGCGAAGTCGGCCGGTCGCACCGGTGCCCTTCGGCCGGGGGGCGAGGCATGTTGGAACCAGGTCGCAGGCGCCCCGAGAACCACCCGTCGAGTGCCTCGGCCGTGACTGATTCCCCCGTCCGGCGTCGACCGGGCGGGAAACCTCGTTCCGGAGATCGGACGAGCGAGCACCTGAGGGGGCCGCCATGCTCAGTGATCACGAGCGCAAGGCGTTACAGGAGGTCGAACGCCAGTTCATGGCCCAGGACCCGGACTTCACCCGGTCCTTCGACACCGCCCGGCAACCGTCGACGTACTCCATCCAGTGCATCTACGAGATGCCCTGGTGGGCGTACCGGATCGCGATCGGGCTGGCGGTGGCGCTCGGGTTTCTGATGATGCTTTCCGGGGCCCCGTGGACGGCGATCCTGTTCGCCGGACTGGCCGTGCTGTTCTCGGTGGTCCAGAAGCGCCGCAGCGAGCCGGGCCGGCGGGAGAGGTGAGCCCGTCGTCCGCTGACCCCGGGGCCGGATGCGCCGCGGCCGGGATCGTCCTCGGCGTCGAGGTCTCATCGTGAGCGTGGACTTGGTGGGCCACGTCGTCGCCGACCGGGAGGTCGGTCCACGCGGTGGCGTCGCGGCGATTCGACGCGGCTTGGGTAGGCGGCGGCCCATCGAGGTCGGCCCCGTCGGATCGACCACCCGGAAATCATCATGACCGCGGTCGAACCGAAACCCGTTCCCTCGCAGCCGTACCCGGCACGCCGGTCGGACAAGGGATCCACTCTGCTGAAGATGCTGCGGACCACGGACCCGAAGGACATCGCGATCCTGTACCTGATCACGACGTTCGGGTTCTTCATGGCCGGCGGCGCGATGGCGATGCTGATGCGGGCCGAGCTGGCACGTCCGGAGATGCAGTTCCTGTCCACCGAGCAGTACAACCAGCTGTTCACCATGCACGGCACGATCATGCTGCTGCTCTACGCGACGCCGACCCTGTTCGGTTTCGCCAACTACATCGTGCCGCTGCAGATCGGCGCTCCGGACGTCGCGTTCCCGCGGCTGAACGCCTTCTCCTACTGGCTGTTCCTGTTCGGCGGGTTGACCGTCATCGCCGGGTTCCTGGCCCCGGGCGGCGCGGCGGACTTCGGCTGGTTCGCCTACACCCCGCTCTCCGACGTCATCCACTCCCCCGGCCCGGGCGGCGACCTGTGGGCGATCGGCCTGATCGTGTCCGGTCTGGGCACGATCCTCGGCGGCGTCAACTTCGTGACGACGATCGTCTGCATGCGCGCCCCGGGCATGACGATGTTCCGGATGCCGATCTTCACCTGGAACATCTTCATCACCGCGCTGCTGATCCTGATCGCGTTCCCGATCCTCACCGCCGCCCTGTTCGGGCTGCTCGCCGACCGCCACCTGGGCGCGCACGTGTTCGACCCCGCCAACGGCGGCGTCATCCTGTGGCAGCACCTGTTCTGGTTCTTCGGGCACCCCGAGGTCTACATCGTGGCGCTGCCGTTCTTCGGCATCGTCTCGGAGATCTTCCCGGTGTTCGCCCGCAAGCCGGTCTTCGGCTACAAGGGCCTGATCTTCGCCACGATCGCGATCGCGGCCCTGTCGGTCGCGGTGTGGGCGCACCACATGTACGCCACCGGCGCGGTGCTGCTCGCGTTCTTCTCCTTCACCACGTTCCTGATCGCCATCCCGACCGGCGTCAAGTTCGTGAACTGGATCGGCACCCTGTGGAAGGGCAAGCTCACGTTCGAGACCCCGATGCTGTTCGCCTGCGGCTTCCTGGTCACGTTCCTGTTCGGCGGCCTGACCGGCATCCTGCTCGCGATGCCGCCGGTCGACTTCCACGTCAGCGACACCTACTTCGTGGTCGCGCACTTCCACTACGTGCTGTTCGGCACGATCGTGTTCGCCACCTACGCCGGCATCTACTTCTGGTTCCCGAAGATGACCGGCCGGATGATGGACGAGAAGCTCGGCAAGCTGCACTTCTGGACGACGTTCGTCGGCTTCCACCTGACGTTCCTGGTCCAGCACTGGGTGGGCAACGAGGGCATGCCGCGCCGCTACGCGGACTACCTGCCCACCGACGGCTTCACGGCGCTGAACATGATCTCCTCGATCGGCGCGTTCGTGCTCGGGGCCTCGACGCTGCCGTTCATCTACAACGCGTTCAAGAGCTACCGCTACGGCCGGGTCGTCACCACCGACGACCCGTGGGGCTTCGGCAACTCGCTCGAGTGGGCGACCTCCTGCCCGCCGCCGCGGCACAACTTCACCGAACTGCCCCGGATCCGTTCCGAGCGCCCGGCATTCGACCTGCACTACCCCCATCTCGTCGAACGGGCCCGCGCCGAGGCCCACAGCGGACGCGCCCCGCAGGTCGCCGAGGTCGTCGCTCAGGGCGTTGGCAAGGAGTCCCGGCCCGACGACGACCCCAAGTCGGTCTGAGATTCGCACGCCGAGAACGGGGAGAGGCGCATGACCGTCGACGACCAGGGCGCAACCGGACGACGACACCGACACACCGGTCGCGACCCGGGAGGTCGCGACCACCGACGCCGCCCCTCCTGACCTCGATCAGCAGCACACCGTCGTCCTACTCAAGCCCCATCCAGCGCACGAAGAACTCTACGACTCTATATCGTGTTACGATAGAAAATGTGCTGATTGCCGGGTCCCATCGGAGGGCCCGATACGCGCGGGAGGTGCGTCATGCTCGATGACCGCGAGCGGAAGCTGCTCTTCGAGATCGAGCGCCGGCTGCTGATCGACGATCCGGAGCTGGTCGGGTCCTTCGGGTCCGCGCCGCCACACAGGCTCCCTGCGCACCACCACGGCGCGGTCTTCGGCAAGGTCGCCGGGTTGACGCTGTGCGCCGTGCTGTGGATCGGCCCGCGCCCCCTGACCGACGCCGAGGTCGTCACCCGCACGGCGGCGGGTCCGCCACGGGTGACGCCGACGTCAACGGGGGTGACCGCGATCCCGGTGCAGCGTCGCCCGCTTCCGTGCGAGACGAGGAGATCTGCATGACTGCCACGATCGGAGCCGGGCTCGACCACGCACCGACCGCCAACCAGGGCGTGGTGTCCTGGGTACAGGAGATCGCTGAGCTGGCCACCCCCGATCGCGTCGTGTGGTGCGACGGGTCCGACGCGGAGTGGACGCGGCTCACCGACCAGCTGGTCGAGCAGGGCACGATCACCCGGCTCGACCCGGACAAGAAGCCCAACTCGTTCTGCGCGGCGTCCGACGCCGGTGACGTCGCCCGCGTCGAGGAGCGGACGTTCATCTGCACCGAGACCGAGCGCGGTGCCGGGCCGACCAACAACTGGGTCGCGCCGGCCGAGATGAAGCAGACGATGACCGAGCTCTACCGCGGCAGCATGCGCGGCCGGACGCTCTACGTGGTGCCGTTCTGCATGGGCCCGACCGACGCCGAGGACCCGATGCTCGGCGTCGAGATCACCGACTCGGAGTACGTCGTGATCTTCGATGAAGATCATGACCCGGATGGGCTCGCACGTGCTGCCGCTGCTCGATTGAACGTCGACGTCGAGGAGTGGAAGGCCGAGATACCGCTGATCGAGGAGTGGTTCGACAAGATCGGCGACAACCTCCCGACCTCGATCCGTGACGAGTTCGAGGCCCTCAAGCAGCGCCTGAACAAGTAGTCGACACGGCCCGGCCACCCGGACCCGAGGAGGTACGTCCGATGATCCCCCACACCACGCTACGCGTGGCAGAGCCGCCACTCGAGGTCGATTACTGGTGCGCAAACGGCCACCACACGCCGAGGATCTGGTCCACGCAGGTCGCGACGCCCGACCTGTGGGAGTGCCGCCACTGCGGCCTGCCGGCCGGTCGCGACCGCGCGCACCCTCCCCGCCTGGTGGCCGTGCCGCCGTTCAAGACCCCGTTGGCCTACCTGTTCGAGCGACGCTCCGAGGTCGAGTGTGCCGCGTTGCTGGACGAGGCGTTGGAGCGTCTCCACAGCCGGCGCCGCTGCACCGAGCCCGGTGGGTGCTCGTCCGGGGCGCGGTCGTGACACCGCTGCGAGTGGACCCCGCTACCCCGGGAACCCGCCTTCATGGGGCCAGCGGTGAGCCCGATCCGGACCTGGCGAGGTGGGAGAACGAGGGCGGTCCGCCCGGACGTCGGATCCACCCACGAGACGACACCGGCGGAGCCGATCCGGTGCGCGAGCGTGCGAATCGACTCCCGGACCCGGGCCCGCGCGAGTCCGGTACCGGCAAGCGATAGGAGCCGAGAATGCCGCGACACTCCCGCGTACGGGTCGGCCGCGTCTACGACGCGCGCACCCCCGAGGACGGCACCCGCGTGCTGGTCGACCGCCTCTGGCCACGCGGGCTGAGCAAGCAGCGGGCCGACCTCGACGAATGGTGCAAGGAGATCGGCCCCTCCCGCGAGCTGCGTACGTGGTACGGGCACGACCCGGACCGGTTCGCCGAGTTCGGACGCCGCTACCGCAGCGAACTCGACGACCCCGGACGAGCCGGCGCGCTCGGGCACCTGCGCGAGCTGGCGCAGCAGCAGCCGCTGACCCTGCTCACCGCCACCCGGCAGGCCGACATCAGCGAGGCGGCCGTGCTCGCCGAGCTGCTCGATCCCGGGGCGGGGAGCAACTGATGGGCACCCGCGACGGCGCGGCTCCGCACCCCACCGGACGCGGCGGGATCGTCGTCGGCGTCGACGGGTCCCCCGCCTCACTGGCCGCACTGCGCTGGGCGGTGCGGGAAGGGTCCGCACGCGGCCTGACCGTGCAGGCGGTGACCGCGTGGCACTTCCCGGTGCCCTCGACCGTGGGCAACGTGGCCACCGTCGACGACCGGCATCCGGTGATCGCCGCCGAGGAGGTTCTGGCCTCGGCGTTGGCCGCGGCCGGTGTCGCCGACGACACCACGACGGTGACCACCACGCCGGTCGAGGGGCACCCCGCCGAAGCGCTGATGCAGCTCGCCGAACGGGCCGAGCTGCTGGTGGTCGGTTCGCGCGGACACGGCCGGATCTTCGGAGCGCTGCTCGGCTCGATCAGCCAGTACGTGGCCTCCCGCGCCGCATGCCCGGTCGTGGTCATCACCCCGCAGGGAGGGTGAGCCGCGATCAGGTGGTCGACTCGCCGTACATCTGCCCCAGCGGGTCGGAGATGAACTCGATCCGCGCGCCGTCCGGGTCCTGCGTGTAGATCGACGAACCGGAGTGCACGAAGTACTCGGCACCCCGCTCGTCGAGCCGCGCCTTGATCTCGTGCCAGTGCTGCTCCGGCACCGAGATCGCGACGTGGTGCAGGCCGCCGAGCACTTCGGCGTACGGCGCGGGCTTCACCCCGGGCAGGTCGAAGAAGGCCAGGCAGTTCCCGTTGCCGACGTCGAAGAAGAAGTGCGTCGACCCGGCCAGGTCGCGGTTCTCGAACAGCACCGTGACCGGGAAGCCGGCCACGTTCTGGTACCACTCGACAGTTGTCTCCACGTCGGCGCAGATCAGCGCCGTGTGGTGGATCCCCCGCCCGGTGCTCGCCGGACGGTGGTCGTGCGAGAAGAGGAACTCGTCGCGGACCCGCTCGCGGGCTGCGGCCAGACTCGTGCGCTCGTCCTCGGTGATCAGCGACGCCTTGTCGGACACTGCGGTCTCCTTCGTTCGGTGTGCGGTCGCGGCTCAACCGCCGATGGTGGCGTGCATCTCCCAGACCAGGATCTCGGAGGCCTCGGTCGCGGTCACCTTCTGTCCCCCGGTCGCGGTGAACCGGACGGCGTCGCCGGCCGCCAGCGGCCCGGCGCCCTCCAGCACGACCTCGCCGCGCGGGACGAACAGGTGCAGGAACGGCGCCTGCGGCAGCTCGACCTGCTGCCCGGGCCGCAGCCGCGCCGCGTGCAGCGCGGCGTGCCGGTTGGCGATCCGGATCGCGGTGTCCCCGTCGTGGCGCTCCATCCCGGACGCGACCGGCACCAGCGCCCCGGAGAGCAGCTCGTCGTCGATCTCGCGCTGCTCGTAGCCGGGAGTGACGCCGCCGGAGTCGGGCAGGACCCACATCTGCACGAAGTGCACCGGGTCGGTGTGGGTGTCACCGCCCTGCAGGCGCCAGGAGTCGTTCTTCTCCGAGTGCAGGATCCCGGTGCCCGCGCTCATCCGCTGGGCCAGCCCGGGGTAGATGACACCGGAGTGACCGGTGGAGTCCTGGTGCACCAGCGAACCCTGCAGCACCCAGGTGACGATCTCCATGTCCCGGTGCGGGTGGGTGTCGAAGCCCTGACCGGCCGTGACGACGTCGTCGTTGTTCACCATCAGCAGGCCGTGGTGGGTGTTGGCCGGGTCGTAGTGCCCACCGAAGGAGAACGAGTGGTGCGAGTCCAGCCACGGGATCGCCGTCGCGAAGCGGTCGGCAGCGCGGCGGACGTCGACCCGGGGGGCGGGCGTCGTCTCGGTCATCGACTCAGATCCTCTCGACAAGTAGTTGCAGACGCAACAACCGATCGGCGCGTCCCGTCATTCCCGGACCACTATCCCGGATCGGGGGCAGGGCACAGACGTCCGCCGCCGGGCACGCGATGCGTGCCCGGCGGCGTGGGGGCCGGTGGTCCGGCCGGCGTGATCGAGACGTCGATCAGTGCCTGTCGCGCCCGTCACGGCCCGACACCTGGTGGTTCGGGTCGTCGACCTCCACCTGCTCCTTGCGGACCTCGTCCGAGACCGTGTGGTCCTCGGTCACGGTCCGGGTGTCGAGGCGGACCTTCTCGACGGCCTCGGTGGACTTGTCCACGACCGGGCGCTCGGCGTGCAGCGTCACCTCGTGGGCGTCCTCACCGATCTTCGCGTTCCCGGCCGCCGGAGTGCCGTCGGCGATCGGCTCGCGCTCGAGCCGCACCTCCTCGTGGCTCACCGGCACGGTGACCTGCTGGTCCTCGGTCACGACGTACTTGCGCAGCCGGACCTTGCCGGTCTCCTCGGACTCGGTGCCGACGCGCAGGCGCTCCTCGTGGCGGGTCATCGAGCCGTTGTCGGCGCGGTCGTGGTCGCGGGTGTCCTCGCGGGTACCGCGGGCGTCCCCGGCTGCGGCCCGGCCGTTGCCGTCGCCGGTCGCGGTGCGATCGCCGGAGACGTCGTAGTGACGGCGCAGCTCGTCCTCCTCGCGGCCGGACAGGTGCTCCGAGGTCTGGCCGACGTGCGGCGCGTCCTTGACCGCGTCCTTCTGCACGCCGAGCGCGACGTCGTCACCCTTGACGTCGGCGCCGTCGAGCGGCACGAAGCTCTCCTTCATGCCGAACAGGCCGGTGTTGACCGTGGCCCAGGTCGGAGTGCCGCTGCGCTCGTCGAGGTAGATCTGGCCGATCTTGCCGACCTTCTCGCCCCGGGCGTCGTAGGCCTGCCGGCCGATCAGCTCGCGGGTCATCTTCTCGGTGATCATTTCTGTTCAGCCTCCGTGGTCGATGTACTCGTGATCGCTGACACAGCCAGGGTCGACGCGACCGGCGCCCGATACACGGGATTCCTGTCCGGCAAGCCCATCGAGGGAGGACCGTGGTCCGGGCGGGGGACCGGGGGCAGGCGTCCGCACGACGCACGGTGACCGGGAACCCGGGCCGTGCGACCGCTGGTCGTCGGGTTTGCCCGACCACGTCGCGGGGCATGTGCCCGCCCGCCGTCGCCCTGTCCCCGGTCGCGGTGAACCCCACGGCGTCGCCGGCCGCCGGCGGCCCGGCGGCCTCCAGCACGACCTCGCCGCGCGGGACGAACAGGTGCAGGAACGGCGCCTCCGGCAGCTCGACCTGCCGCCCGGGTTGCACCCCCGCCGCGTGCAGCGCGGCGTGCCGGTTGGCGATCCGGACCGCGGTGTCCCCGTCGTGGCGGTCCATCTCGGACGCGACCGGCACCCGTGCCCCGGCGGACGTCGACCCGTGGGGCGAGCGTCGTCTCGGTCTTCGTCGCAGTCCTCTCGCCTACGCTGGCGGCGCCGGACCTCGGCCCTCCACCACCGCTGACTTCCCTCGTTCGGAAGGTGCACGCCACGTGTCACAGAAGGCCTCATTGACCGCACTCGCCCGCGGACAGCTGGAACTGGCCCGGGCCGCGTCCAGCGGGCGGAGCGCGCACACCGTGTTCGGCGGGAACGAGCACGTCCTGCGCCAGACCCTGATCGCGCTCGCCGCCGGCTACGGCCTCGACGAGCACGACAGCCCCGGCGACGCGACCGTGCACGTCCTGCACGGACGGGTGCGCCTACGCGCAGGCGACGACAGCTGGGAAGGATCCCCGGGGGACCTGCTCACCGTGCCCGCCGCCCGGCACAGTCTCGACGCGATCGAGGACTCCGCGGTGCTGCTCACCGTCGGAAAACAGGGCTGAACACGCCACCCGGTGCCCGTCGCCGCTCTTGTGATCGTGAGGTCGGGAGGAGTACCGGCGACCGGTGCCGCCGAGACCCCACCCATACGGCGCCACGGTGCACGCCTGGTAAACCGGTGGCCCGGGCTGTCGGACGTCGTCCCGGTCGGGGCGGCGTCCGACGCACGTCCGCTGGGACAGGAAGACGCGATGTCGGCGCCTCGAGATCGACGTCTGCCGCGCGAGATCGCCGAAGGACCGAAGAAGGGAGGATCCGGAGTTCGTCCGGCTGTTCCGCCGCGGCGGCTGTCGCGACCTACCCGGTCACGAGGTGGTCGTCCAGCCGAGAGACCAGGCAGCGGTCGACGGGAACTCGCCACCTGCGGCGGCGAACGCGGCGGCACCGGCGCCGAACTGTTGACGCGCCTCGGGCGACATCTGCTCGAGGATCTCGGAGATCGTGTTACGACGGCTCTGCATGACGTCGTGGACCAGCGCGTGCCCGGCGGGGGTGAGCTCGAGGAGCAGATTACGGCGGTCCGAGGGGTCGTCGCGGCGGTCGATCAGGTCGGCGGCGACCAGCCGGTCCACGGCGCGGGTGGCGTTCGACGGGTGCACGCCGAGCCGAGCCGCGACACCGTTGAGGTTCATCGAGGGCTGGCTGGCCAACATGACCAGCACCCGCAACTGGGGCAGGGTCACCGCGTCGGGCGACTCGGCGACCGACCGTGCGCTCAGGGCGACCAGCACCCTGGCGGCGGCCAGCACCGACTCCACGATCGCGTCCTCCGCTGGAGCCTCGGTGGACATGCCTGTTCCCCTCCCCCCGCGGATCGCGGCGTCACCGGCCGTTCCGGTGTCCGTGTCGTGCGCGCCCGGTTCCGGGCGGGCGCCGTCGCGCACCAACGTATACGGGCCCGTTCCCGCCCCTCAGGTCCGGGAGATCACCACGTCACGCAGGACCGCCACCTCGAGCTTGGCGTCGGCGAGCAGCGACCGCACCACGTCACCGATACTGATCAGCCCGGACAGCTCGCCCGCGCGCACCACCGGCAGGTGTCGGAACCGCCAGGCGGTCATCGTGTCCATCACCGACGTCAGCTCGTCGGACGGGGCGCAGGTGGGCACCCGGTGCGCCATCAACGACTCCACCGTCACCGCCCCCAGGCCGCCGCCGTGCTGGAGCAGCCCCCGCACGATGTCGCCCTCGGTGAGCATCCCGGCCACCTCACGGGCCTGGTCCAGCACGACCAACGCCCCGATCCTCGGCGGCCCGGCCAGCAAGGCACTCGCCTCGGCGATCGTCGACCACGACCACGCCGTGACCACCTCCCGGCCCTTGCCTGCGAGCACCGTCTCGACCGTCTTCGCCGTCATCGACCTCTCCCGCCGTCCCGCTCGCCCCCACAGTGGCCAGGGCAATGATTGCACATGCGCACGCAAATCGGGAGGCTCGATGCGGCCCGCCGCACACCGCTCAGCCGCGTACCCGGGGCGCCTTCGGCCACCGCCGCGGGCCGAACGGGCGTTCCCGGTGGTGTTCCTCGGCCAGGTCACGCAGGCGCCCGTCGAGCAGGTGCTCGGCAGTGATCAGCCCGGCCAGCCGGGTCGGGTCCTCGCGATCCAGAACGGGAGCCGCGCTGACCGCGGCCTGGGCGAACCGCGAGGCCACCGCGCGCAGCGTGTCGTCGGCGCGGACCACCAGCGGTTCCGCGACCAGCAACGACTCGACCGTGTTTGCGCCTGCCGGTGGGTGGACGAGGTGCTGGCGCGGGACGACGCCCACGAGCCGCTCCGCGGTATCGAGGACCGGGAACAGCCGCTGCAGCGGCGCCAGATCGTGTGCCGGGCCGTGGCGGCGTGCGAGCACGGAGCCGGTCACCGACACGGGCACCGGCAGTGGGTCGGCGATCCCGAGTGTGACCGGGGTGGGGTGCATGACCTCATCGGTGAGCAGCACCTCGAGCGGATCCACGTCGTACTCGCGGGACAGGTGATAGCCCCGGCGGGCGATCTTCTCGGTGAGCACCGACCGGCGCAGCAGCAGCGCGGAGACACCGTAGGCCGACGCCGAGGCGATCATCAGCGGTAGCAGGGCCGGCCAGGCGTGGGTGAGCTCGAGGGAGAACACCACCCCGGTCAGGGGCGAGCGCATCACGCCGCCGACCACGGCCGCCAGACCGCACAGCGCCCAGAACCCGGGCGAGACCGACGACGGGAACACCAGCCCCTCCAGCGCGCCCAGCGCTGCACCGATCATGAATACCGGCGCCAGCACCCCGCCGGAGGTGCCCGAGCCCAACGACAACCCCCAGATCAGGCTCTTCACCACCAGAATCCCGATGATCAGGGAGATCGTCGCCCGTCCGGTGAGCAGCTCGTCGATCACGTCGTAGCCGACGCCGAGCGCGCGCGGCACGAACAGGCCGCCGACGCCGATGATCAGACCGCCGATCGCGGGCCACCACATCCAGTGGATCGGCAGCCGCGCGAACGTGTCCTCGGAGAAGTAGACCAGCGCCGTCACCACGACCGCGAGCAGACCGCCGAGCACGCCGGCCAGCACGCACAGCAGGTCCACCCACGGATCGACCCCGGCCCCGGACATCGACACCGGGAAGATCGGCTCGGATCCCAGCAGCGGCGCGCGCAGGATCACCGCGACCGCGACCGCCGCCGAGACCGGCAGGAAGCTGCGGGGCCGCCACTCGAACAGCAGCAGCTCCACCGCCAGCAGGACCGACGCCAGCGGCGCGTTGAACGTCGCGGCCATCCCCGCTGCTGCACCGGAGACCATCAGCGCCTTGCGCTCGTCGGCCGACAGGTGCAGGTGCTGGGCCAGGATCGACCCGATCGCGCCCCCGGTCATGATGATCGGGCCCTCCGCCCCGAACGGGCCGCCGCTGCCGATGCTCACCGCAGCGGAGACCGGCTTGAGCACCGCGACCCGCGGCTCGACCCGGCTGCGCCGCATCAGGATCGCCTCGATCGCCTCCGGCATGCCGTGCCCGCGGATCTTCTCCGAGCCGTAGCGGGCCATCAGCCCGATCACCAGCCCACCGACGACCGGGGCGAGCAGGACCAGCCACGCCGGGTGATCCACCGAGCCCGGCGCCACCAGCTCGGTGGACACACGCCCGAAGAACACCAGGTTCGTGATCAGCCCGATCAGACTCAGCAGCGCCCACGCCGCGAGCGCGCCCAGCGCTCCGATCGGGATCGCGCAGGCGATCGTGACCAGCACCCTCGGGGTCAGCGTGAAATCGCCCAGGCCCGGCCTGGCCGACGCCGCTACGTCAGTCGCTCCGTGAGACACGGACGCATCCTCCGCGACTGCCGTTGCAGGGCGCAATCAATGCGATACAGCACACTTTTCCCGGACGGAGTGCCTTCCGCGTCCCGCCGGGCAGGTGTCCGGCCGCGCTCGGTGCCACGACCGGGGCGTGACATCGTTGCCCGGTGCTCGGCGTCGACATCGCCACGATCCCGTCCGACCCGACGGCCGCCGTCGTGGGCGCACCGTGGTGAACCGGCCCGGGACGACGGGTACCGACCCCGGCGAACAGCGGTCCGCGCGCGCGTCGTCCGTCGTCCCCGACCCGGAAGCCCGGCGCCGGCGGTCCTCGATCGCAGCCACCGTGCGCGCGGTCGTCTGGTTCGCGCGGCTGGTCGCGCTGTTCACGATCGCCACCGCCGTCCTGCCCGCGCCGCGCCGGATGTTCGGTGGCGAGCTGCGCAGCTCGCTCGGGCTGCCGCCCTCGGTCGGCCTGGCCGGCACGGTCCTGACCCTGGTCGCGGGCGTGGCGGTGCTGCTGCTGGCCACCGGGCTGCGCCGGCGCAAGCAGCGCGCGTGGTGGCTGGCCGTCGTCACCACCGCGGGGCTGACCGTGGTCAACCTGCTGCACGTGGTCGACGAGCGCCGCGGGCTCGTCGCCACGGTCGCCACCGTCGCGCTGCTGGTCGCGCTCTACCTGACCCGGCGCTACTTCGTGGCCCGGCAGGACCCCGGCGGTCTGGGCCGCGCGGTCCGCACCCTCGCGGAGTTCGCCCTGTCCGGCTTCGTACTGGTCTGGGTCCTGCTGGCGCTCAACCACCGGCGCCTGGAGGGCCGGCCGGGGTGGGGGCAGGAGGCCGCGCACTCCGCGCTGTCGCTCGTCGGGGTGTCCGGCCCGATCGGTTTCCGGGCCGCCTGGCTCGACGACCTGACGGCCACCATCGGCCTGACGTTCGGCGTCGTCGCGATCGTCGTCGCCGGCTATCACCTGCTGCGTTCCCCCGAGCCGCGGCCGAGCCTCACGCCCGACGACGAGGAGCGGCTGCGCGCCCTGCTGGCCCGCGGCGGAGACTCCCTGGGCTACTTCGCGCTGCGCCGGGACAAGGGCGCGGTGTTCTCCCCCGGCGGCAGGTCCGCGGTGTCCTACCGGGTGCTGGCCGGGGTGGCGCTGGCCTCCGGCGACCCGGTCGGCGACGTCGGCGCCTGGCCCGGCGCGATCGAGGCGTTCCTCGAGGCCTGCCTGCAGAACGCCTGGTCGCCGGCCGTCCTCGGGTGCTCGGAGCGGGGCGCCACGGCGTGGGCGAAGGCGGGGCTGGACGCGCTCGAGCTCGGCGACGAGGCGGTGCTCGACTCCGCCACTTTCTCCCTGGACGGGCGGCCGATGCGCAGCGTGCGCCAGGCCGTCAACCGGATGAACCGGGCCGGGCACACCGCCGTCGTCCACCGCCTGTGCGACCTCGACGAGCCCGAGCGCGCCGCGATCGCCGCGCGCGCACACCGCTGGCGCGCCGACGAGTGCGGCACCGGTTCCCGTTCCGCCGACGCCCCTGTCGAGCGCGGCTACTCGATGGCGCTGTCCCGGGTCGCGGACCCGGCCGACCCGCAGACGGTGCTGGTCACCGCCGACCGCGACGGCGCACCGTGCGGCCTGCTCCAGCTCGTCCCGTGGGGGCCGGACGGTCTGTCGCTGGACCTGATGGTGCGCGCCGCCGATGCCGACAACGGCGTCAACGAGCTGCTGATCGCCGAGCTGATGGCGGCCGCGCCGCGGCTGGGCGTGCGCCGGGTGTCGCTGAACTTCGCGGTGTTCCGCTCCGCGCTCGAGCGCGGGGAACGGATCGGCGCCGGTCCGGTGGCGCGGTCCTGGGCGCGGCTGCTGCGGATCGCGTCGCGCTGGTGGCAGATCGACTCGCTGTACCGCTTCAACGCGAAGTTCCGGCCCGAGTGGACGCCGCGCTACATCATGTTCCCGGCGGTGCGCGACCTGCCGCGGATCCTGTTCGTGGTGCTGGAGGCCGAGGGCTTCGGCGGGCGCCCGTCGGCCCTGCTGCGGGTCCTGCGCCGCTGAGCGGACGCGCGGCTGCGCAGGCGTCTCCGGCTAATCAGGCGTCTCCGGCTGCTCAGGCGTCCGGGTGCTCGTCCAGGAACCGGCGCAGGGGCGCGAACAGGTCGTCGCGGGCGCGCAGCGCGGCCGGGGTGAGCCAGGCCAGGTCGGTGGCCCTGTCCGGCTCCCGGACGGCCGCCGTGCCGGCGAGCACGGCGCAGGCCAGGAACAGCGTCACGTAGTGCCGGCCGGCCTCGGGCATCGGGTCGTCGGTGAAGCCGAGGCGGGCGGTGGCCTCCACCCTCAGCCCGGTCTCCTCGGCCACCTCGCGCGCCGCCGTCGCCTCCGGGGACTCGCCGAACTCCTGATGGCCGCCGGGCAGGCCCCACGTCCCGGCGCCGTGCGCGCCGGCCCGGCGCAGCACCAGCCACCGGCCCGAGTCCTCCACGACGGCCGCGACCCCGACCCGCACCTCCGGCATCGTCGGAGCGTAGGCGAGGCGCCGGGTTTCCCGACGCGGCACCGATGCGTCCTGCGTCCGGCCTCGGCCGCGTCGCGCGGGGACCTGATCAGGTGCGGCAGACTGCGGGCGGATTGCCCGCCGCAGCAGAAGGTTCCCGATGAGCTTCCACTCCGCCTACCGCCACCACTTCCTGCGCGTCGCCGCCGCCACGATCCGCACGGAGATGGCCGACCCGGCCGCGAACGCCGCCTCGGTGCTGACCACGGCGCGCGAGTGCCACGCCGACGGCGTCGGGCTGGTCGTGTTCCCGGAGCTCACGCTGTCCGGGTACTCCATCGAGGACGTCCTGATGCAGGACACGTTGCTCGACGCCGTCTCCGACGAGCTCGTCGCGCTGGCCGCGGCCACCGCGGACCTGCTGCCGGTGCTCGTCGTCGGTGCCCCGCTGCGGCACCGGCACCGCATCTACAACGGCGCGGTGGTGATCCACCGGGGGCGGATCCTCGGGGTGGCGCCGAAGTCGTACCTGCCGACCTACCGGGAGTTCTACGAGCACCGCCAGGTCGCCCCGGGCGACGACCAGCGCGGCACGATCCGGATCGGGGGGACCGAGGTCCCGTTCGGCCCGGACCTGCTCTTCGCCGCCACCGACCTCCCGGGGTTCGTGCTGCACGCCGAGGTCTGTGAGGACTTCTGGGTGCCGATCCCGCCGAGCGCGGAGGCGGCGCTGGCCGGGGCGACGGTGCTGGCGAACATCTCCGGCAGCCCGATCACCATCGGGCGGGCCGACCAGCGACGGCTGCTGTGCCGCTCGGCGTCCTCGCGCTGCCTGGCCGCCTACGTCTACGCCGCGGCCGGGGAGGGCGAGTCGACCACCGACGTCGCCTGGGACGGCCAGACGATGATCTACGAGAACGGCGGGCAGCTGGCCGAGTCGGACCGGTTCCCGAAGGGCGCGCAGCGGGCCGTCGCCGACGTCGACCTGGACCTGATCGCCGCCGAGCGCCGCCGGATGGGCACGTTCGACGACAACCGGCGCACCCACGCCGCGCGCGTCGACAGCTTCCGGACGGTCGAGTTCGTGCTCGACCCGCCGGACCGGGACATCGGTCTGAAGCGCTCGATCGAGCGCTTCCCGTTCGTGCCCGCAGACCCGGAGCGGCTCGAGCAGGACTGCTACGAGGCCTACTCGATCCAGGTCTCCGGGCTGGAGCAGAGGCTGCGCGCGATCGGTGGCCCGAAGGTGGTGATCGGGGTGTCCGGCGGGCTGGACTCCACGCACGCGCTGATCGTCGCCGCCCGGGCGATGGACCGCGAGCAGCGCCCGCGAAGCGACATCCTCGCGTTCACCCTGCCCGGCTTCGCGACCGGCGAGCACACGAAGAACAACGCGATCGCCCTCTCGCACGCCCTCGGCGTCACCCTCGAGACCATCGACATCACGCCGACGGCGCGGACCATGCTCTCCGAGATCGACCACCCGTTCTCCCGCGGGGAGGCCGTCTACGACGTCACGTTCGAGAACGTCCAGGCCGGCCTGCGCACCGACTACCTGTTCCGCCTCGCCAACCAGCGCGGCGGCATCGTGCTCGGCACCGGCGACCTGTCCGAGCTGGCGCTGGGCTGGTCGACCTACGGCGTCGGCGACCAGATGTCGCACTACAACGTCAACGGCGGCGTCCCGAAGACGCTGATCCAGCACCTGATCCGCTGGGTGGCCGGCTCCGGGCAGTTCGACGACGACGTCAGCGCCGTCCTGCGATCGGTGCTCGACACCGAGATCACCCCGGAGCTGGTGCCCACCACCGACGGCGAGCAGGTGCAGTCGAGCGAGGCCAAGATCGGCCCGTACGCGCTGCAGGACTTCACGTTGCACTACGTGCTCCGGCACGGCTTCCGGCCGTCGAAGATCGCGTTCCTGGCCGGGCACGCCTGGTCGGACGCCTCCGCCGGGCAGTGGCCGCCGGGGTTCCCGGACGACCGGCGCCCCGAGTACTCCCCCGCCGAGATCCGGCGCTGGCTGGAGGTGTTCGCGCAGCGGTTCTTCTCGTTCAGCCAGTTCAAGCGCTCGGCCCTGCCGAACGGGCCGAAGGTCTCGCCGACCGGCGCGCTCTCGCCGCGCGGGGACTGGCGCGCGCCCTCGGACATGTCCGCGCGGATCTGGCTCGACGAGATCCGCCGCGAGGTGCCGGAGGGCTGAGCACCCGGCCCGGCAGTCAGGTCAGAGGTTCGAGCAGGCGTTGCGGAGCCAGCAGCGCCCGCCCGACCGGCTCGGTCGGCTCCGGCTCCCCGGCCAGGCCCGGGCCCGGGTGCACCTCCACCTCGCCCGGCCCCGGTGCCGTCGCGCAGACCGGGCAACGGCCGGCGCCGTCGAGCTCGGCGTCGCAGCCCACGTGCCGGAAGATCCGGCGGCGGGGCACGGCCGTGGTGTGCCGCTCGCCCCACCCGTAGAGCGCGTGCAGCACCGGCCACAGGTCCGCACCGCGCGCGGTGAGCACGTACTCGACCCGGGCCGGGCCCGGCTCCTCCCGGCGCAGCACGCCGGCCTCGGTCAGCGCGTCCAGGCGCGCGGCCAGCACGGCCTTGGGCACGCCCAGGTGGCGGTGCAGGTCGGTGAACCGGCGTACGCCGTAGAAGCAGTCCCGCAGGATCAGCAACGTCCAGCGCTCGCCGACGACCTCGAGCGCGCGGGCCATCGAGCAGGCCTGCGAGGCGTAGTCGGATCCGAGCGGCATGGCGCCATCCTACGCTCGCGGTTCGATCACCGAACCACCTCGTGCTACCGTCCGGTTCGACCATCGAACTCCTCGGGAGACGCCCATGGAACGCCGCACCGTCGTCGTCTCCGCACTCGGCACGCTGCTCGCACTCGTGTCCTACACCGCACCGCTGACCACCCTCCGGGCGATCTCGGCGGACCTGGGAGCCGGGCCGTCCGGACAGTCCTGGATCCTCAGCTCGATGAGCCTCGGGCTCACCGCGGCGCTGCTCACCGCCGGCACCCTGGCCGACGAGCACGGTCGTCGACGGCTGTTCGTGCTCGGCGCGGTGGTGCTGGCGGTCGCCTCCGCGGCCGGTGCGGCGTCGCCCGGGACGGCGGTGTTCGTCCTCGGACGGGTCGTGCAGGGCGTCGGCGCCGCCGCGATGATCGCCTGCAGCCTCGCCCTGATCAGCCACGCGATCCCGCCGGGGCCGGCGCGGGCCCGCGCCACCGGGATGTGGGGTGCGGCATTGGCCGCGGGGATCGCGGCCGGTCCGGTGCTCTCCTCGCTGATCGACTGGCGCGTGTTCTACGTGCTCATCGCCGTCGCCGCGCTCGGCGTGGCGGCCGCCGCCCGGTCACTGCTCACCGAGTCCACCTCCGGTGAGCCGCGCCCGGTGGACCTGCCGGGGATGGTGCTGCTCGCGGCCGCGCTCTCGGCGTTGCTGGCCGGGCTCACCGAGGCCCGGCGGCTGCCGGTCGGACCGGTCCCGATCGCGCTGCTCGTCGCCGGGGCGCTGCTGCTCGCCGGGTTCGTCGTCGTGCAGCGACGCTCGTCGCACCCGATGGTCGCCCTGCGGCTGTTCCGCAGTCCGGGGCTCGTCGCAGCCACCACCGCGAGCCTGGCCAGCGGCCTCGGGGTGATCGCGGTGTCGTCGTTCCTGCCGGTCGTGCTGCAGCGCGGTCAGGGGCACGGCCCGGTGTTCGCGGCCCTGATGCTGCTCGGCTGGTCCGGGACGAGCATCGTCACCGCCCTGCTGACCCGGCGGATCAGCGAACAGGTCACCGGTGCGATCCGCCTGGGCGCCGGGCTGGTGGTGGTCGCGGCCGGACTGGTGCCGATGATGTGGGTGAGCCCGGACTCGAGCCCGTGGCTCGTGCTGACCGGGCTGGTCGTGGCCGGGCTGGGCACCGGCGTCGTCAACGCCACGCTGGGCCGCGAGGCCGTCGCGAGCGTCCCGGCGAACCGGGCCGGGATGGGCAGCGGGATCAACAACAGCAGCCGCTACCTCGGCGCGGCGATCGGGGTGACGTTGGTGTCGGTGCTGAGCTCGCCGACCGGGGCGGAGACGCCGGAGACACTGCTCGCCGGCTGGGACGTCGCGGTCGTCGTCTGCACCGTGCTGACCGTGCTCTGCGCCGGGGTCGTGCTGGCGTGCACCCGTCGCGCGCCGGCGGGGAGCCCGGTCCGGGCCTGACCCGTTCGGTCCCGACCCCGGTCGCCGACAGTCCTGCGCGTGGCGCTCCGGTGCCCTCCACACCGGGGCGCCCCCTCTCGCCGCCGCTCCGACACCGCTCGCCGAACCACCTACAAGATCGTCGCGAATGACGACGGGATCACGGCCGCGTTCCGCCGGACGACGGCAGCGCAGGAGTCCGTACGGATTCTCCCGCGGTAGACCGGGTAGACGTTTCCGCTCCGCGAATGCGCGGGCCCGACGACCCCGCGCCGTCGCCCGTTCCGATCCGGGAGAGGGAGCCGGCCGGTCGTCCGATCCGATGGAGGCCACGACCGGCCGGCGGGGTCCGGCGGGGCGCAGGCCGGTCGGTCCGGCCGCAGCCGGGTCCGCGCGGTGCCCGTCCGCGGGCGCGCACCGCGCGCGGTCCGGCCCGCCGAACCCGTCCGCACGCTGCGACGACGACGCCCACGCAGACCCCGGCCGATCGGCGCCGGCGGGGTCCCGGCGGCCGCCGGTGCGGGTCCGCCCGCGCGATCGACGCCGCGGCGGAGCACCCGCCCACACCCGGGCCGCACCGGTCGACCCGGCTCCGGGAGCTCCGCGCCCGACGTGACGTCCACGGCTCCCCGGAACTGCGCGCGATCGCCGTTCCGCAATTGTGCGACACGCCCCACGGAACGGGATCGCGAGCATTGCCGGCCCGCCGCGACATCGGTGGGGAACACGCGCCGGCGACCCGGTCACGGGTCGTTCCAGATCTGTTTTCCGGCCGCCCGACGACGACGAAGCCCCCCTGTCCAGGACAAGATCGCGAGTACTAGCGTGCGTCGCAATCGACTTGGAGGTGAGTCTTGGCACTCGCATCGATCCTGTCCGAGATGCCCGATCTGCTGCGCCGGACGCTCGAGGAGCACACGCCGGATGCGCAGGGGTACTGCCGGGAATGCCGGGACGCCACCGGCGTCAGCGCGACGTGGCCGTGCGTGACGCGCGAGCTCGCCGAGGAGGCACAGCACATCTACGGCGGCGGCCTGCCGGGCACCCGCGACACGGGACGCGCGCCGGTCGGTCAGGCCCCCCGTCCGGACCGGCAGGACTCGGAGCCCTCCGTCGCCGGACGCCGCCGGGCCCGGGACCTCTCCGGTGTCACCGACTCC
>NZ_JADQDD010000190.1 GCF_019263595.1 Pseudonocardia sp. KRD291
GGGTCGGCGACGATGCCGACCAGGTCCGCGGCCAGGTTCACCAGGACGTAGAACCCGGCGATGATCAGGGTGATGGCCTGCACGACCTGGACGTCGCGGGTCGCCACGGCGTCGATCAGGGCCTGCCCGATGCCGGGGTAGCGGAACAGGAACTCCACCACCACGACGCCGCCGGCCAGCCACGCCAGCTGCATGGCCAGCACCTGGGCGATCGGGCCGACGGTGTGCGGGACGGCGTGGCGCAGCACCACGGTGCGTTCGGGCAGGCCCTTGAGCCGGGCCATCTCCACGAAGCCGCCGTCGAGGGCCTCGGACAGCGTGGTCCGGGTCATCCGGATCACGTAGGGGATCACCACCAGGGCCAGCGTCAGCACCGGCAGCACCAGCTGGCCGGGCTGGGTCCAGACCGGCTCACCGGGGCGGGACAGCGTCACCGAGGGCAGCAGCCGGAACACCGAGGTGGACAGCAGCACCACCAGCAGCACGCCGATCACGAACTCCGGCAGCGCCGCCAGCACCAGGCTGACCCCGGACACCGCCGAGTCGCCGGGACGCCCGCGGCGCACCGCCGAGTAGGTGCCCAGCGCCAGCGCCACCGGCGTACTGATCACGGCGGTGAGCAGCAACAGGAGGCCGGACGAGACGAGCTTGCCGGCCAGCAGCTCCGACACCGGGCCCTGGGTGGCCGCGGAGAAGCCCAGGTCGCCGGTGAGCACGCCGCCCAGCCAGTCGAAATAGCGCGCCCAGACCGGCTGGTCCAGCCCGAGCCGCTCCGACAGCGCCGCGACCCGCTCCGGGGTCGCCTGCTGACCCAGGATGGCCCGCGCCGGGTCGCCGGGCAGCAGCAGCGTGGCCACGAAGACCAGCACCGACACGATCCACAGCACGACCACGCTCACGACGAGCCGGCGCAGCACCATCCGCACCAGCAACGACGGGCCGCGCCGGGGCGGTCCGCCCGGCGCGGTGGCCTGCTCGGGTTCGGTCACGGACGTACTCACTGGCCCACCCACGCCTTCCGGAACTCGTAGCCGGACAGGGACAGGCCCGTCCGGTTGGGCACCAGGCCACCGACGTAGCTCTGGGTCGCGTCGACCCGGTCCGGGAACGACCAGATCAGGTAGCCGCCGCGCTCGTACTCGATCCGCTGCGCCTGCGCGACCATCGCCGTGCGCCGGCCCGGGTCCATCTCGGCCCGGGCCCGCCGGATCAGCGCCACGTACTCCGGGTCCGTCCAGTGCGTCTCGTTGAACGGGGCCTCGGGCATCGAGCTGGACGCGGCCTGGGGGAGGTAGTTGCGGGTGTTCCAGAACGACTGGGCGAACTCCCAGCTCAGGTACTGGTCGGAGAAGAACGTGGAGGTGTCGACCCGGCGCAGCCCGATCTCCACCCCGGCGTCGCGGGCCTGGGTGGCGAAGACCTGCGCGGCCTCCACCGTCCCGGCCTGGATCGGCGAGGTCACCAGCTCCACCGACAGCCGCGGCTTCCCGGCCGCGGCGAGCAGGTCGCGGGCGCGGCCCAGGTCCTGCTCCCGGTTCGGGACCGAGCGCAGGTAGGCCGGGTCGAACCGGGAGTAGAGGTCGTTGGCGGTGGCCCCCTGCCCGCTGAGCACCTGGTTGACCATCTCCGCGCGGCCGGCGATCAGGCGCAGTGCCTGGCGCACCCGCACGTCGTCGAACGGTGCGACGTCGACCCGCATCGTGAACGGCAGCCAGGACGCGGTCGGCGAGGTCAGCACGCGGACCGAGTCGTAGGCCGCCATCACCCCGGTCAGGGCGAGCGGGACCTGGTCGATCGCGTCCACCTGCGCGGAGAGCAGCGCGTTGACCCGGGCGTCGTCCTCCGCGAAGTTGATCAGCTCCAGGCGGTCCACGTACGGCTCGTCCGGGCGCCAGTAGTAGTCGTTGCGCAGGAACACGCTCTGCTGGCCGACGGTGAACGAGTCGAACCGGAACGCTCCGGTGCCGATCGGGCGCTCGACGTCGAAGTCGGCCGGCACGATGCCGGAGGTGTACTCGGCGACGTACTGGTCGAAGATCGGCGACGGCTCGCTCAGGCTGAACCGCACCTGCCGGTCCCCGACGACCGTCACGTCGCGGACCGTGGTCAGGCTGGACGCTCCGGACTTCGGGTCGTCCGGGTCGAGGATCCGGCGGAACGTGGCGACCACGTCGTCCGGGGTCACCGGGCGGCCGTCGTGGAACCGGATGCCGCGCCGGATCGTCGCGATCCAGGCACGGCCCCCGTCGGTCGGGGTCACCGACTCGGCTACGGCGGGCTTGATCGTGTAGTTCTGGTCCCAGTGCAGCAGCGGCTCGTAGAGGCTGAGCGTGCGCGCGATGTCCGGGTTGGTGGCCGGGATGTGCGGGTCGAGGGTGTCCGAGCTGCCGCCGCCGGTCACACCGACGCGCAGCACACCGCCCCGGCGGGGCGCACCGGCCTCGCGGGCTGCGGCGCCGGTGCCGCAACCGGCCAGCAGGACCGCTCCGGACAGGCCGGCGAGGGTGCCGAGCATCCTGCGCCGGCTCAGTACCCGCGGAGCGGGATGGGGCTGGCTGTTCATCGTCTTCTCCCTGGCTGGGCGCCGCGGCTGCGATGCTGCGGCGGATGAGGGGTGGTCAGCTCGGTTGCCGGCGCACCACCGATCGGATCGCCCGTCCGGCCTCGTCGGGGACCGGCCCCGTCAGGTCGTCCAGTGCCGCCCCGACCGCCTCCGGGAACGGCGTCGCCCCGTCGGGGCCGACGTGCATGGTCATCAGCTCCTCGGTCGCGCGCACCCGGCCGTCGACGTGCAGCTCGTGCCAGAGCCGGGCCCGCTTGACGTCGCGTTCGAGCACCCGGCTGCGGACCTCGAGCACCGCGTCCGGCCCCACCTCGCGCAGGTAGCGGACGTGCGCCTCGAGCGTGTAGAGCGAGCAGCCGCTCTCGGCGCGGTAGCCCGGCCCCATCCCGACCCGGTCCATCAGCGCGGTCGTGGCGTCGCCGAAGACCAGCACGTAGTAGGGCTCGGACAGGTGCCCGTTGTAGTCGATCCACTCCGGGCGCACGGTGTCCCGGTGGACCAGCTCCGCGGCCGGCCGGGTCGTCTCAGGCACCGCCGGCCTCCCGCGCCGCGGCGACCGCGCGGGTCACCGCGATGATCGCCCGGTCCCGCTCGGCGACGAGGGTGGCGATGTCGCGACCGCCTGCCGAGGCGTTCGCGCCGGCCACCATGTCGTCGCGCAGGCGCCCGGTCAGCTCGGGGGCCTCCAGCCGGGTCCAGGGCGACTTCAGCGACGGCCCGAAATGGTCGAGCATGTGCCCCATCCCGCCCTCGCCGCCTGCCAGGTGGAACGTCAGGCACGGCCCGTGCACCGGCCAGCGCAGCCCCGGGCCGTCGGTGATCGACAGGTCGATCTGCTCGACGGTGGCCTCGCCCTCGGCGACCATGTGCAGCGCCTCGCGCCAGATCGCCTCCTGCAGCCGGTTGGCGATGAACCCGGGCAGCTCGCGGTCCATCTCGATCACCGACTTGCCGATGTGGCGGTAGAACGCCGCCGCCCGCGACACCGCCCACGGCGCCGTCGCCTCGCCGCCGACGACCTCGACCAGCGGGATCAGGTACGGCGGGTTGAACGGGTGCCCGACGACGAGCCGGGAGGGGTCGGTCGCCGCGGTCGCCATGTCCGACATCGGGTAGCCCGAGGTCGACGACGCGACGACGACGTCGTCTCCGGTGGCCTCGGCCAGCTCGGCGAGCAGCCTGCGCTTGAGGTCCAGGTCCTCCGGCGCGCTCTCCTGCACGAAGCCGGCGCCGTCGACCGCGTCGGCGAGGGTGGGCGCCATCGTCAGCGCGTCCGGGTCGGCGCCGGGGGACAGGCCCAGCTCGGTCAGTGCCGGCCAGGCCGCGTCGATCGTGCGGCGCAGCTTGTCCCCGGCGTCCGGTGCCGGGTCCCAGGCCCGGACCCGGTAGCCGCGGGCCAGGAAGTAGGCGACCCACCCGCCGCCGATCACGCCGGCGCCGATGCAGGCCACGGTGTCGATGCCACCGACCGCGGGGTCGATGCCGGGGGAGACGGGCTCAGACACCGGCGCGCTCCTTGAGTCCCAGGATCTGGCGGGCGCGGTCCGGGCCGGCGATCTCCGCGCCGAGCCCGCGCACGACCTCCACCGCCCGCTCGACGAGCTGGGCGTTGGTCGCCTTGACCCCACGGGAGAGGTAGAGGTTGTCCTCGAGCCCGACCCGCACGTGCCCGCCGAGCAGCGCCGACTGAGCCACCCACGCCATCTGGTCGCGTCCGATCGCGAACGAGGCGAACTGCGATCCCGCGGGCAGCATGTTGACCATCGCGGTCAGCAGGCCGGTGTCGACCGGGGCGCCGTACGGGATGCCCATGCACAGCTGGAACAGCGGCGGGGCATCGATCAGGCCCTCGTCCACCATCTTCGAGGCGAACCAGAGCTGCCCGGTGTCGAAGATCTCCAGCTCCGGCTTCACACCGAGCTCCTGCACCCGGCGCGCGCCGACGCGGAGCATGTCCGGGGTGGAGATGTAGAGCTGGCTGCCCTCGCCGAAGTTCAGCGAGCCGCAGTCCAGGGTGCAGATGTCGGGCAGCAGCTCCTCCACGTGCGGGAGCCGTTCCAGGGCGTTGACCAGGTCGGTGCCGTCGATCGGCTTGAGCGGGTCGTCCGCGTCGATCACCAGGTCGCCGCCCATGCCGGCGGTCAGGTTCAGCACCACGTCCACGCCGGCGTCGCGGATCCGGGTCACCGTCTCGCGGTAGAGCGCCACCGCGCGGGAGGGCTGACCGGTCTCGACGTCGCGCACGTGGATGTGCACGACGGCGGCCCCGGCCTGCGCGGCGGCGATCGCGTCGGCGGCGATCGCGGCCGGGGTGACCGGCACGTGCGGGCTCCTGCCCACCGTGTCCCCGGCCCCCGTCACCGCGCAGGTGATGATCACGTCACGGTTCATGCGTGCTCCGTCTTCTCGTCGTCGGATGTCGGTGGGTGTGTGACTCCGGGGCGCAGCACGCTCCGGTCGATGAACTCGCGCAGGGTGGCGCGCATGCCGTCGGGCGTGGCCCCGGGCGTACCGGCCATCACCTGGATGCCGAGGCCGTCGATCAGGGCGGTGAGTGCCCGGGTGAGGACCTCCGCGTCCGGGACGAACACGCCGGCCAGCGCGCCGTGCTCCAGCGTCATCGCGACGCTGCGGTACCAGCGGTCGTAGGCGTCCCAGTACAGCGAGCGTCGCGACGGGTCGACCGCCGACTCGGCCCACACCTGGATCCAGATCGACCACTCCTGGCGCAGGAGCGTGCTCGTCGGCAGCTGCAGGTCGATCAGACGCAGCAGCCGCTCGTGCGGGTCGGTGACGTCGCCGAGCTCGGCGACCTGCCGGTCGAACGCGAGCTTGACGTTGTGCCGCAGCGCCTCGTCGAGCAGGGCCGAGCGGCTCGGGAAGTGGTAGTGGATCGTCGCGGTGCTCGTGCCGCACGCGCGGGCGACGTCGGCGGTGCGCACCTGGTGGTAGCCGTTCTCGGCGATCAGCTCCCAGGCCGCGTCCAGGATCCGCCGCCGCGCCCTGGTCCCGCGGGTCTCGCGCGCGGCGCTCTCGGTGCGTGCCTGCCCGCCCGGCACGGCCGTGTGCGTGCGGGCGTCGTCGCGTCCGTGCAGCAGCCAGTTCACGGTCACGCCGGTGCGGTCGGCGATCGCGACCAGCTCGGCGGCGGTGAACCGGCGACGCCCGGCCAGCGCCTTGGACAGCTTCGTCTCGGCGAGCCCGATGTCGGAGGCGAACTGGCGCTGCGTGCCCTGCCCGGCCGCGACCAGGCCCCGGACCCGGGCCGTCACCTGAGCGTCGGCGACGGGGGTCTCGGGTGCGGGCACGAGGTGGATCGTAGGGACTGGATTGCGGCAATCGCAAGTCGTGAGCGCAAGTCAAGCGTCGTTGTTGCAGTACACGGCGTTGCGTCAGCGTGTTCTCTACTGGATGTTCAGTCAGGATTGCGATCCGGCGTCGAGTCGGGACATCGTCGTCCGGTGAGCGCTAGGGTCGGCGTCGAACGCACGCGAGGTTCGACGAGGTGGGGAACGATGCAGTCGCTGGACTCCGGGACGGTCTGGACCGAAGGGGCCGAGGGCGTCGACGTGCCCGGCTACGACCGGAGCGGCATCACGACCGGCATCGTGCACTTCGGGGTCGGTGGGTTCCACCGAGCGCACCTGGCCATGTACGTCGACGCGTTGCTCACGGCAGGTCAGGCCCGGGACTGGGGCATCTGCGGCGTCGGCGTGCTCGAGGGCGACCGCACGATGGCGACGGTCCTGCGGGACCAGGACGGGCTCTACACGCTCGTGCGCAAGGAGGCCGACGGCTCGCTCGCCCCGCGCGTGATCGGCTCCCTGACCGAGTACCTGTTCGCCCCGGACGACCCGGAGAAGGTGATCGAGAAGATCGCCGACCCGGCCACCCGGATCGTCTCCCTGACGATCACCGAGGGCGGCTACGCGATCGACCAGGTGACCGGCGAGTTCGACCCGGAGGACCCGGGCATCCGCGCCGACCTCGAGCCCGGCGCCACCCCGTCGACGGTGTTCGGCCTGGTCGTGGCGGCGCTGGCCCGTCGACGGGAGCGGGGGACCGGCCCGTTGACGATCATGTCCTGCGACAACATGCAGGGCAACGGCGACACCGCGCGGCGGGTGTTCACCGGCTTCGCCGCCCTGCAGGACGGGGACCTCGGCGCCTGGGTCGCCGAGAACGTCACGTTCCCGAACTCGATGGTCGACCGCATCACCCCGGCCACCGCCGACGGCGACCGCGACGCCCTGGCCGAGCGTTTCGGCCTGCGCGACCGCTGGCCGGTGGTGTGCGAGCCGTTCACCCAGTGGGTCCTGGAGGACCACTTCGCCGCCGGGCGTCCGCCGTTCGAGGAGGCGGGCGTCCAGGTCGTCGACGACGTCGTGCCCTACGAGCTGATGAAGCTGCGCCTGCTCAACGCGACCCACCAGGCGCTGGGCTACCTCGGCTACCTGGCCGGGTTCCGCTACGTGCACGAGGTCGCGCAGGACCCGACGTTCGCCCGCTTCCTGCGCGACTACATGGACGTCGAGGCGACCCCGACGCTGCGCCCGGTGCCCGGCATCGACCTCGACGAGTACAAGTCGACGCTGATCGAGCGGTTCGCCAACCCCGGCGTCGCGGACACCCTCAAGCGGATCAACTTCGGCAGCTCCGACCGGATCTCGCTGTTCCTGCTGCCGGTGGTGCGCCAGCAGCTCGCCGACGGCGGCCCGATCGACCGCGCGGCGACCGTCGTCGCCGGCTGGGCCCGCTACGCGGAGGGCACCGACGAGCAGGGGGAGGCGATCGAGCAGCAGGACCGCCTCGCCGAGCAGATGACCGCGCTGGCGCAGCGCCAGCGCGAGGAGCCGCTGGCGTTCCTGGGCGCGACGTCGGTGTTCGGCAACCTCGCCTCCGACGAGCGCTTCGCCGCGGCCTACACCCGGGCGCTGGACTCGCTGCACCGCGACGGTGCCCGGGCGACCGTCACCTCCCTCGTCGACGGCTGAACGCGCCCGGCTCGGCCCGGTGTGGCTCAGCCCGGTGCGGCTCGGTCCGGCGCGGGTCCGAACAGAGCCCGGGTGTGCTCGAGCACCCGGCGGAACACCGTCCGGGAGTCGGGCCCGGCGGGGTCGGCCAGCCAGGTCGTGACCGTCACCCGCAGCGCGGCCATCGCGACCGAGGCCGCGGTGCGGGCCGCCAGGTCGTCCACCGGGCGCCCGGCCCGCTCCGCCAGCGCCCGGACGAGGGTGTCCTCGACCGTCCACTCCACCGAGGCCATCCGCGGTGCGAGCTCGGGGTAGGCGCGCAGCAGCTCGATCTGCTCGTGCCAGAGCGGGTTCGTGGTCAGGGCCGCGACCAGCCCCTCGACGACGGTCAGCACGGCCGTCGCCGGGTCCTCCCCGGCCGGGCGGTCGCGCACCGCGGCGGTCAGCGCGGCCACCATGTCCTCGTCCCAGTCGAAGAGGACGGCGTCCTTGCCGGGGTAGTAGTTGAAGAACGTGCGGGCCGAGACCTCGGCGTCGTCGCACACCTCCTGCAGGGTGAAACCGTCCGGGCCCTGCGCGCGGGCGCGGGCCAGCGCGGCCGAGCGCAAGGCCTGCCGGGTGCGGGCCTTCTTGCGCGCGCGCAGCCCTGCCTGCCCGTCCGTGTCCCGCTGCGCCTGTCCGGGCACCGGCTCCACCTCCCGCACCGTCCCGCCGTCGGCCCGTACTGCCCGGCCCCACGATCTTGCAGAAACTGCAGGATAGCCCCGGGACGCCCCGCTCGCGCTCCGCCCGTCGTGACGCGCGCGCGGCCGCAGGCGCGTGACGACGGGCAGCGCGCGGCAGCACATCCGGCGCGCGGTCGGGAGGCGATGTCAGTCGTCGTGGGCCAGCAGCGCCGCGCCGATGATCCCGGCCTCGTTGAGCAGGTGCGCGGGGACGATCTCCGTGCGGATGTCGACGAACGGTGACCAGCGGTCGAACTTCTTGCTGACCCCGCCGCCGACGACGATCAGGTCCGGCCAGACGAGGTTCTCCACCGCCCGGAAGTAGCGGGTCAGCCGCCCGCCCCAGTCCTCCCAGGACAGCTCCTCGCGTTCCCGGGCGGAGTCCGCGGCCCGGGACTCGGCGTCGTGGCCGTCGACCTCGATGTGGCCGAGCTCGGTGTTCGGCACGAGCCTGCCGTGCGTGATCAGCGCGGACCCGATCCCCGTGCCCAGCGTCGCGAGCAGCACGACGCCCTTGTTCCCGGCGGCGGCGCCGAACTCGACCTCGGCGACACCGGCGGCGTCCGCGTCGTTGACCACGAGGGCCGTGCGGCCGGTCGCGGACTCGAGGATGCCGCGTGCGTCTGCGCCGATCCAGGACGGGTCGACGTTGGCCGCGGTCCGGGTCCTCCCGTGCTGGACGACGGCCGGGAACGTGCACCCGAACTCGCCGGACCAGTCGAAGTGGTCGAGGATCTCGCCGACCACCTTCGCGACTGCCTCCGGCGTCGAGGGCTTCGGCGTGTCGATCCGCATCCGTTCGTCGGCGAGCTTGCCCTTGTGCAGGTCCACCGGGGCGCCCTTGATCCCGGACCCGCCGATGTCGATGCCGAACCCGAGGTGCTTCCTGCTCACGTGCGTGCCTCTCTACCGTTCACGGATGCTCAGGCCGACCCGAGGGCGCCGGCCACGACGTCGCGGGCCTCGTCCTGGATCCGGGCCAGGTGCTCCGGGGACCGGAAGCTCTCGGCGTAGACCTTGTAGACGTCCTCGGTGCCGGACGGGCGTGCGGCGAACCAGCCGCTGTCGGTCTCGACCTTGAGCCCGCCGATCGGGGCGTCGTTGCCCGGCGCGCGGGTCAGCTTCGCGGTGATCTTCTCTCCGGCCAGCTCGGTCGCGGTGACGGCGTCGGCGTCGAGCTTGCCCAGGCGGGCCTTGTCCTCGCGGGAGCAGGGCACGTCGGTCCGGGCGTAGGACGGGTCACCGAAGCGCCCGGTGAGCTCGCCGTAGTGCTCGGTCGGGGTCCGCCCGGTCACCGCGGTGATCTCCGAGGCGAGCAGGGCCATGATCAGCCCGTCCTTGTCGGTGGACCAGGGTGTGCCGTCGTGGCGCAGGAACGAGGCCCCGGCGCTCTCCTCGCCGCCGAACGCGATCTCCCCGGAGCGCAGGCCGGGCACGAACCACTTGAACCCGACCGGGACCTCGACCAGCGTGCGGCCCAGATCCTTGGCCACGCGGTCGATCATCGACGAGCTGACCGCGGTCTTGCCGATCGCGGCGCCGCCGGGCCAGCCCGGGCGGTGCGCGTAGAGGTGGCCGATCGCGACGGCGAGGAAGTGGTTCGGGTTCATCAGCCCGCCGTCGGCGGTGACGATGCCGTGCCGGTCGGCGTCGGCGTCGTTACCGGTGGCGATGGTGAACTCGGAACCCTGCTCCATCCGCGAGACCAGCGACGCCATCGCGTACGGCGACGAGCAGTCCATCCGGATCTTGCCGTCCCGGTCCAGCGTCATGAACCCGAACGCCGGGTCGGTGTCCGGGTTGACCACGGTCAGGTCGAGGCCGTACCGGTCGGCGATCTCGCCCCAGTAGGCCACCGACGCCCCGCCGAGCGGGTCCGCGCCGATCGTCACGCCGGCGTCGCGGATCGCGTCCATGTCCAGGACCTGGCCGAGCTCGGAGACGTAGGCGTCGAGGAAGTCGTAGCGCCCGACGTCGGCGCTCACCGCCTCGAACGAGCGCCGGCGCACCCCGTGCAGCTCCGCTTCGAGCAGCTCGTTGGCGCGGTCGGCGATCCAGGACGTCGCGTCGGTGCCGGCCGGGCCGCCGTCCGGCGGGTTGTACTTGAAGCCGCCGTCGGCGGGCGGGTTGTGCGAGGGGGTCACGACGACGCCGTCGGCCAGGCCCGAGGTCCGGTCGCGGTTGGTGACCAGGATGGCGTGCGACACCGCCGGGGTGGGGGTGAACCCGTCCCGGGCGTCGACGAGCACCTGGACGCCGTTCGCGGCGAACACCTCGGTCGCGGTGCGCCAGGCCGGCTCGGACAGCGCGTGCGAGTCGCGGCCCAGGTAGAGCGGGCCGTCGGTGCCCTGGGCCTCGCGGTACTCGCAGATCGCCTGGCTGGTCGCGGCGATGTGGTCGTCGTTGAACGAGCTGTTCAGCGCGGACCCGCGGTGCCCGGACGTGCCGAACGAGACCCGCTGCTCGTCGATGGCGGGGTCGGGGTGCAGGTCGGCGTAGGCCGCGAGCAACGCCGGCACGTCGACCAGGTCCTCGGGCCTCGCACGCGTTCCGGCGCGGTCGTGCACGGACATCGATGTCTCCTCCCCACGAGCGGCGCCACCTCCCCGCGGCTCCGGCGGGCGGAGCGACGGCGGAACGGGCCGCAGCGACCACCTTGCCGTATCGGGTGCGCGCCAGCACCGCCACCCGGTGCGTTCTCACCGGCGGGGCTACCCGCGGCGCTAGCCTGGCACGCATGCGGATCGCCTCCCTGCTGCCCGCCGCCACCGAGATCGTCGGCGCGCTGGGCCTGGAGGACCGCCTGGCCGCCGTCACGTTCGAGTGCGACCACCCGGCCGGGATCCGGGACCGCTGCCCGGTCGTCGTGGAGACCGCGCTGCCGCACGGGATGGCGCCGTCCGAGATCGACGCCGTCGTCCGGGACCGCGTCGCGCGGGGCCTGCCGATGTACTCCCTCGACCGGGACACCCTGGCCGCCGCCGCCCCGGACCTGATCCTCACCCAGGACCTGTGCCGGGTCTGCGCGCTGCCGGAGGCGACCGTGGCGCAGGCGCAGGCCGCGATCGGCACCGACGCCCGGGTGCTCTCCCTGGACCCGCACACCCTCGACGAGGTGTTCGCCGCGATCGCCTCGGTCGGTGCCGCCGCGGGCACCCCGCCCGCCGCCGACGCGCTCCTGGCCGGTCTGCACGCCCGTCTCGACGCGGTCGCCGCGGCCGTCGCCGGGCTCCCGGTGCCGCGGGTGCTGGCGCTGGAGTGGACCGACCCGCCGTTCCTGCCCGGGCACTGGGTCCCCGAGCTGGTCTCGCGGGCCGGGGGCGAGGCCGTCGGTGCGATACCGGGCGGGCGCAGCGTCGGCGTCGAGTGGTCGCAGATGCCCGGGCCGTTCGACGTCGTGCTCGTCGCGCCCTGCGGGTTCGGGCTCGACGACGCGATCGCGCAGGCGCAGGCGGTGCGCGGGCACCTGCCGGCCGGGGTGCCGGTGGTGGCACTGGACTCGGCGTCGTTCGTGGTGCGCGCCGGGCCGCGCCTGGTCGACGGCGTCGAGGCCATCGCCTGGGCCCTGCATCCCGGCGCCGTCCCCGAACCCCCGCCCGGCCGCGTCGCGCGCCTGCCCTGAGCGTGCGCCTGCGGCGCCCGTGCGCGGAAACCGTCGCCGGAGCGGCGATATCCGCGCACGACCCTCAGGCCGCGGTGGTGAACCTGCGGCCGACGAGCCGGGCCAGGTAGGGGGCGACGATCAGCATCAGGATCACCCGCAGGACCTGCACGGCGACCACCGACGTCACGTCGGCGCCGGAGGAGATCGCGGTGGCCAGCACCGCGTAGATCCCGCCCGGGGTGGTGGCCAGGTAGCCCTCGAGCAGCGTCATCCCGGTCGCCCAGGACAGCAGCAGCCCGAGGCCCGCGCAGAGCGCGACGACGCCGAGGATCAGCCCGGTCGCCAGCGGCAGCACCCGCACGACGGTGCCGAGCGCCTCGCGGGTGAAGCGCAGGCCCGCCTGCCAGCCGATCACCGCGTAGGCCACGTCGACCAGCAGGGACGGCACCGACGCGTCGAACGAGAGCCCGGACAGGCTCAGTGCCAGCGCGATCACCATCGGCCCGAGCAGCGACCCCGCCGGCACCCTCG
>NZ_JADQDD010000191.1 GCF_019263595.1 Pseudonocardia sp. KRD291
GCCGACTGGCTGCTCGACGCCGCCCGGGAGTTCCGGGTCATCGCACCGGCCGCGACCCCGCCTCCCGCCGGCAGCACCGCCTCCCGCTAGTACCCCGCCGGTCCACCGGGGCCGACCGAACAGGAGTGTCACCATGACCACGAACCCCCGTACCGTCATCATCGGAGCCGGGATCGTCGGGACGAACCTCGCCGACGAGCTCACCGAGCGAGGCTGGACCGACGTCACCGTCGTCGACCAGGGCCCGCTCCCGCTGACCGGCGGATCGACCTCGCACGCGCCCGGCCTGGTGTTCCAGACGACCGGCTCGAAGACCATGACCGCGTTCGCCACCTACACCGTCGAGAAGCTCAGGAGCCTCGACGTCGACGGCGGGTGGTGCTTCAACCAGGTCGGCGGGCTGGAGATCGCGACCACCCCCGAGCGGCTCGCGGACCTGCACCGCAAGCGGGGCTGGGCGATCTCGCGCGGCGTCCCGGCCACCGTGGTCGGCCCGGACGAGTGCGTCCGGCTGCACCCGCTGCTCGACCGCGACCGGGTGCTCGGCGGCCTGCACACCCCCACCGACGGCCTGGCCAATGCGTCCCGCGCCGTCGTCGCGCTGACCCGGCGGGCGCAGGCACGCGGAGCGCGGTTCCAGGGGTCCACCCGGGTCACCGGCATCGAGCGGTCCGGCGGCCGGGTCACCGGGGTGCAGACCGACCGGGGCGTGATCCCGGCCGAGGTCGTGGTGTCCTGCGCCGGGTTCTGGGGCCGCGAGCTCGGCAGGCTCGTCGGGATGCGGGTGCCGCTGCTGCCGCTGGCCCACCAGTACGCCCGCACCGGGCGGGTCGAGGAGCTCGTCGGCCGCAACGAGGGCGGGGTCGAGGCACGGATGCCGATCCTGCGCCACCAGGACGCCGACCTCTACTACCGCGAGCACGACGACGGCATCGGGATCGGCTCCTACGCCCACCGGCCGATGCCGGTCTCGATCGGCGAGCTCCCGGAGTCCGCCGAGGGGGACCCCACCGGGTCGGCGATGCCGTCGATGCTGCCCTTCACCGAGGAGGACTTCGCGACGCAGTGGGAGCAGAGCCAGCAGCTGCTCCCCGCGCTGGCCTCGGCCAAGGTGGAGACCGGGTTCAACGGGGTCTTCTCCTTCACCCCGGACGGTGGCCCGTTGATCGGGGAGTCCGCCGACGTCGCCGGTTTCTGGGTCGCCGAGGCGGTCTGGGTCACCCACTCCTCGGGGGTCGCGCGCGCGGTGGCGCAGCTGCTCGTCGACGGCCGGAGCGAGCTCGACCTGCACGGCTGCGACGTGCACCGGTTCGACGAGGTCGAGACCACCGACGCCTACGTCGACGAGACCGCGCAACAGAACTTCGTCGAGATCTACGACGTGGTGCACCCGCTGCAGCCCAAGACCTCCCCGCGCGACGTGCGGGTCAGCCCGTTCCACGCCCGCCAGCGGGAGCTGGGCGCGGTGTTCCTGGACTCGCACGCCTGGGAGCGGCCGCACTGGTACGAGGCCAACGCCGCGCTGCTGCCCGATCTGCCGGTCGAATGGCAGCCGCCGACGCGCGACGCGTGGTCGGCGATGTTCCACTCGCCGGTCGTGGCCGTGGAGGCGTGGCGGACCCGCACCGCGGTGGCCATGTACGACATGACCCCGCTGCGGCGGATCGAGGTCAGCGGGCCGGGAGCGCTCGGGTTCCTGGACGCGGTCACCACCGGGAGGATGGACCGGTCGGTCGGTTCGGTGACCTACACGCTGGCGCTCGACGACGCGGGCGGGGTGCGCGCCGACCTCACCGTGGCCCGCCTCGGCGAGACGCTCTTCCAGGTCGGGGCGAACAGCAACCTCGACGTCGAGTACCTGCGCCGCCGCGCGCCGGACGACGGCAGCGTGGCTGTCCGGGACATCACCGGTGCCACCTGCTGCATCGGGGTCTGGGGCCCGCTGGCCCGGGACCTGGTGGCGCCCCTGACCGACGACGACCTCTCGCACGAGGGGCTGAAGTTCTTCCGGGCGACGGCGGCGCACATCGCCGGGATCCCGGTGACCGCGATGCGCCTGTCCTACGTCGGCGAGCTCGGCTGGGAGATCTACACCGGTGCCGAGTACGGCCAGAAGCTCTGGGACGTGCTGTTCTCCGCCGGCCGCGGGCTCGGCGTCGTCGCCGCCGGGCGGGCCGCGTTCAACAGCCTGCGCCTGGAGAAGGGCTACCGCTCCTGGGGCGCGGACATGACCACCGAGCACAACCCGTACGAGGCCGGGCTCGGCTTCGCGGTGCGCCCGCAGAAGGGCGACTTCGTGGGCCGCGACGCGCTGGAGCGCATCGACGAGAGCGCGGTGACGCGGCGGCTGACCTGCCTGACCGTCGACGACCGGCGCAGCGTGGTCCTGGGCCACGAGGGCGTGCTCGTCGACGGCGAGCCGGCGGGCTACGTCACCTCGGCCGCGTTCGCGCACACGCTCGGGACCCCGGTCGCCTACGCCTGGCTGCCCGCGGGGCTGCCGGTGGGCAGCCCGGTCGAGATCCGGTACTTCGACCGCTCCGTCCCGGCGACCGTGGCCGCCGAGCCGCTGTTCGACCCGGAGATGACGAAGATCCGCCGCTGACCGCGCCCCGGCCGGCTCACACCGTGCTCAGACGACCGCCCGGATCGCCTTCTCGAATCCGATGACGTGGGCACGGGCCAGCTTGGCCGCCTCGTCCGCGCGACGGTGCCCGATCGCCCGCAGCAGGGCGGAGTGCTCCCCGACGTGCTGGTCGAAACGGTTCATCCGGTCGAGGAACAGGCAGAAGATCCGGGTGGCCAGGTTGTCGTAGCGGATGAGGGTGTCCTCGAGGTGCGGGTTGGCGGCCGCGGCGTAGATGGCGCGGTGCACGTGCAGGTCCCACCGCATCAGCTCGTCGCGGTCCAGGGAGCGGACGTCGATCCGGTCGATGTCGTCAGCCAGCTCCAGCAGCTCCGCCAGCACGGACGCGCCCGCGGACTCGGCGGCGCGGCGCGCGGCGAGGGGCTCGAGCTGGACACGGATCTCGGAGATGTAGGCGAGGTCGGTGATGTCGACGCCGGTGGCGAACGTCCCGCGGCGCGCGTAGGAGACCACCAGGCGGTCGATCTCCAACCGCTTCAGGGCCTCCCGCACCGGGGTCCGGCCGATCTCCAGGGAGCGGGCGAGCGCGACGTCGTCCATCGCGGTCATCGGCGCGATGTCCAGCATGATCAGCCGGTCCCGGATCACCGTGTAGGCCATGTCGGCCAGGGACGTGAACTGCGGCTCGTCGACATCGGGAGAAGCGCTCACGAACTCCATGGTAACCGTGGACTCGATCAGAACAGCAGTCTGTCCCACCCGTGTCGAAACTGTGACCGTGTCTGATATACCAACGGCGCGTGGTGTGCCGGACCGGTCAGCCGACGCGCTCGCGGACCCAGTCGTGGAACTCGCCGATGTGGTGCTCACTGGGCACCAGCACCCCGCCGGTGCGGTACGACCGGGAGTCCATGCCGGCCTGGCACCGCTCGCAGGCGTCGAAGTCCTGTTGGTTGACCCGGTGGAACAGCTCGACCGACCGCTCGATGTCGGCGCCGGAGTCGATCACCTCCGGCAGGTAGAGCCAGTCGCAGACCACGAGCGTGCGCTCGGCGGTGAGCGGGAACATCCGGTGGAACACGACGTGGTCGGGCACCAGGTTGATGAACACCTGCGGTCGCACGGTGATGGCGTAGTAGCGCCGGTCCTGCTCCGCGGTCACGCCGGGGATCGGATCGAGCCCCGCCGAGCCGTCGACGGTGAAGCCCGCGACGTCGTCGCCGAACTCGGCGCCGTGGCCCACGAAGTACTGGGCGGCCAGGCCGTCGGCGAACTCGGGCAGGACCTCGGTCAGCTCGGGATGGATCGTCGCGCAGTGGTAGCACTCCATGAAGTTCTCGACGATCTGCTTCCAGTTCGCCTTCACGTCGTAGGAGATCCGGCGCCCGAGCCGCAGGTTCTGCACCCCGTAGCCGACGATCGCGTCCGGCGAGCCGAGCCGGGCGGTGACGTCGCCGATGACGGTGTCCTCGAACGACGGCGGCTCGTCGGCCAGGCACAGCCAGACGTAGCCGAGCCACTCGCGTACGTGCACCGTGTGCAGGCCGAACTCGACCTTGTCGACGTCCGGCATCGCGGTCAGGTTCGGCGCGGCGACCAGCTTGCCGCTCAGGTCGTAGGTCCAGGCGTGGTACGGGCACTGGAACGAGCGCCGGACCTCTCCCTTGTCCTCTGTGCACAGCCGCGCGCCGCGGTGGCGGCAGACGTTGAGGAAGGCGTTCACGGTGCCGCGCCGGTCCCGCGTGACGACGACGCTCTCGCGTCCGATCCGGACGGTCTCGAACTGCCCCGGGCGTTCCAGGTCGGCGCTGAGGACGGAGCAGAACCAGCCCGTGTGGAAGATGGTGTCCTGCTCGACCCGGAAGATCTCCGGGTCGGTGTAGTAGTGGCCGGCGAGCGTCTCTCGCAGGCTCTCCGGGAGGGTTCTGCCCTCGACAGGGCTGGACGAAAGCTCGCCGGTCGTCATGGCGGTGCTCCTCGCGAGGAAGGGATGCGCTGTCGGCCGTCACACGATGGTCAGTGGTGTTGCCTGGTGCGCAACGCGATGCCCACTGCGCACCAAAAGATGGGATCGTGCGGCGAGGCGTGCTGTCAAGAGGGTGTTCCGGTGGTGACGGGCGGGGACCGGTGGCGGTCCTTGACCGGACGCGGCGAGCCCGCATATCGTCTGTAGATATATTAGTCGGGTATCTGACGTCGGAGGTGACGGCGTGCTCCTCGTCCGACCGTGGGTGTTGCGCGAGGACGGCCCGGCCGCGCCGGCACGCGAGGCGTCGTCGACGTGACCGCCACGGCGTCCGACCGGCGGGCCGCGATCCGGTTCGTGGTGGGGGCCCGGGGCGGCCCGCACTCGCGGGTCTGGGAGGTGCGGCGACGTGCGCCGGCCGGGTTCTTCGTCGGGCCCGCGGGCGGGCCCCGCACCGGTGGTCTGCTGTCCGGCCGCGTCGTCCTCTCCTCGGCGGTGGAGGACCTGGGTGCCGGCCGCCTCAGCGGGCCCCGGTTTCCGACCGGGTCGGCCGGACCCGAGCTCGCCGAGGGGTGGCAGGTCGTCGCGGCCGTCCTGATCCCCGCCATCGCGCTCCGGCCGCCGGGTCCTTCCGACCGGCTCTACGCCTCGGTCGCGGTCCATGCGCTACCCCGGCCGGGGTGGCTGTTCCAGATCGTGGTGGCCTACGGCGCGCCCGGTGTCGCCGGTCTGTCGATAGCGCCCGGCAACGACGCCGGCTCCCTGCGCGGCGGGGACGGCGGCACGGTCCGGCTCTGGCTCAACCACGTGCCGCACCCACCCGATCTCGACCCCCTGATCCGCGCCGGCCGGCAGCACCGTGCCGGCGACCCGGCGCTCGCCGGCACGGTGCTGCGCTCGAGCACCACCCAGGACGTCCCGGTCCTGGTCGACACGGGAGGGTGATGCAGACCATAAGCCTGAATGTATGAACACTCGCTCAGCTTTGACAGGCTCGGCATCGGTCCCCTTGGAGGTTCGATGCCCGTTCGGTCCGGTTCCCGTCGTGCGTGGCGGGTCGCGCTGCTGTCCGTGTGTGCTCTGACCCTCGTCGCGTGCGGGGGGCCACCTCAGCCCGCGACGTCGGAGCCGGCGGCCGGCGGGGCGGGCGTCACCGAGACCAACTGCGGCATCCCGGTGACCGTGCCGGGACCGCCCGAGCGGATCTACGCGCTCTACCAGCCGGCGATCGAGACGGTGCACGCCCTGGGACTCACCGACCGGCTGGTCGGCACCGCGTTCCTCGACGCCCGCGTGCTCGACGGGTACGCCGAGGCCCAGTCGCGGGTGCCGTACCTCCCGGAGCTGCCGACGCGCGAGGCCCTGCTCGCGGCGAACCCGGACTTCGTCGTGGCCGGCTACAACGGTGTGTTCGCCGCCGGTGGCACGGAGGCGATCAGCACCCGGGCAGAGCTGGCGGGGCTCGGCGTCAGGACGTGGATCTCCGGGCCGTTGTGCCCGAGCGGGGACGGGCGCTCCGACGAGGCGATCGACCCCGCGTCGGTCTCGATGGAGACCGTCTACGGCGACCTGCGCGGGCTGGGCCGGGTGCTGGGTGTCCCCGACCGGGCCGAGCAGCTGGTCACCGACCTGCGGACCGGCGTCGAGGCGGTCCGCGAGCGCGTGGCGGGCAAGCCGTCGCCGCGGGTCGCGATCCTGCTCGACGACGACGACGGCAGCTACCGGGTCGCATCCGGGATCGACTTCGGCAGCCGGGTCCTGGAGATGGCGGGCGCCACGAACGCGTTCGGCGACCTCGCCGGGCGCCGGCACGTCGCGGTCGGCAAGGAGGAGGTGATCGCCAGGAACCCGGACGTCATCCTCACCTCGACGTGCTGCGACGCCTCCTACACCGTGGCCGACGGCGCGGCCGACGTGGCGAGGATCCGGGGCGACCCGGCGCTGTCGGGCAGCACCGCCGTGCGGGAGGGAAAGGTCTTCCCGTTCCTGTTCGCCGACCGCGCCGCGGGGATCCGCGCGCCCGCGGCTGCCGAGCGGGTCGCGTCCCTGGTGCATCCGCGGTGAGCGCTCCGCCTGCGCCGGTGGCGCGCCGGGGACACCGGCGTCCGGCCGCGTGGGGGACGCTGGTGGCCTCGCTGGCGGTGCTGACCGGGGCGGCGGTGCTGTCGCTCAAGGTCGGCGGCCGCCCGCTGAGCTGGGCCCAGCTGCACGACGGGCTCCTGGGCCTCTCCGGTACGTCCTCCGACATCGTCGTGCGTCACGTCCGGCTCCCACGCACGCTCGCCGGCCTGCTGGCGGGTTGCTGCCTGGGGCTCGCCGGTGCCATCGCCCAGGGCCTCACCCGCAACCCGCTGGCCGGGCCGGGCACGCTCGGCGTCAACGCCGGGGCGGCGGGCGCGATCATCGCCGGGATCTCGTTGTTCGGCGTCGGCTCGCTGAGCGGCTACGTCTGGTTCGGTCTCGTCGGTGGAGCGCTCGCCGCCGTCGCCGTGTACGCGGTCGGCGGGGCCGGGCGCGACGGGGCGACGCCGGTGAAGCTCGCGATGGCCGGCGCCGCCGTCTCCGCGCTGATCCTGTCGGCGACCTCGGCGGTCGTGCTGCTCGACCGGGAGCTGTTCGTCCGCTACCGCTTCTGGGTCATCGGCTCGCTGGCCCGGGCCGACCTCGCCACGGTCGCGCAGGCGGTGCCGTTCGCGGTCGCCGGCGTCGTGCTGGCCGTCGTGCTGGTCCGCAGGCTGGACGCGGTCGCGCTCGGCGAGGACACCGGCCGGAGCCTGGGCGCCCGGCCGGGAGCCACCCGGGTGACCGGCCTGGTCGCCGTCGTCGCGCTGGCCGGGACCGCGACGGCGGTCGCCGGGCCGGTCGCGTTCGTCGGGCTGGTCGCCCCGCACGCCGTACGGGCGCTGGCCGCAACCGCCCACCGGTGGGTGCTCCCGCTCTCCGCGCTGCTGGCGGCGGGGCTCGTCCTGCTCGCCGACGTCGCCGGCCGCGTGGTGATCGCTCCCGAGGAGGTCCAGATCGGGGTGATGGCCGCGATCGTCGGTGGACCGGTGTTCCTGCACCTGGTGCGGGTCCGGAGGGTGGCCGCGCTGTGAACCCACCGCCGACCCGCCGGGTCCGCGGCGCCGGCACGACGGTCGTCGCCCGCAGCGGCGCGGTCTCCGCCCGGATCGCGGTGCGCGCCCTGGTGGTCGGGATGTCGACCTGGAGCGCCGCCATCCTCGTCGGGCTGTTTGCGACGACGGTCGGCGAGTACCCGCTCGCCCTGTCGACCGTCCTCGACACGGTCGCCGGACACGGCACCGCGATCACCTACGACATCGTCGTCGGGAACCGGATCCCGCGCGCCCTGACCGGCATCCTGGTCGGCGCCGCGTTCGGTGTCGCGGGGGCGGTCCTGCAGCGGATCGCGCGCAATCCCCTGGTCAGCCCGGACGTCATCGGGATCAACGCGGGCGCGTCCGCGGGGGCGGTCCTGGTCATCCTCGGGTTCGGGGCGTCGGCGGCCTGGGTGACCGGGGGAGCCCTCCTCGGGGCCGCGGTGGCCGCGGTGGCGGTCCACACCCTCGCCTACCGCAACGGCTTCTCCGGCTACCGGCTCGTGCTGGTCGGGATCGGTGTGGCCGCGATCCTGAGCTCCGCCGCGACGTTCCTGCTGAGCCGGGCCGACGTGAACGCCGCCTACCAGGCCGCGGTGTGGCTGGTCGGCAGCCTCGTCGGCCGGTCGTGGGATGACGTCGTCCCGGTCGCCGCCGGGCTGTGCCTGCTGCTTCCGGTCGTCGTCGCCCTGGTCCGCGAGCTGCAGGTGCTCGAGCTCGGCGACGACCTGGCCAGGGCCCTGTCGCCGCGGGTCGGCCGGGCACGGTCCGGGCTCCTCGCCGCCGCGGTGGGGCTGTCCGCGCTGGCCACCGCCGCGGCGGGGCCGGTCGGGTTCGTCGCGCTGGTCGCGCCGCAGATCGTGCGGCGGCTGCTGCGCGAGCGCAGCCCCGGGCTGCTGTCCTCGGCCGGGACCGGGGCACTGCTGGTCGTCGCCGCCGACCTGGTGGCACGCACCGCCCTCGCCCCGCGGGAGCTCCCGGTCGGGGTCGTGACCGCGATCGTCGGTGCGCCCGTGCTGATCGCCCTGCTGCTGCGCACCAACAGGATCGGAGCTTCCGGATGACGCTGAGCGCGCACGACCTGGGTCTCGGGTACGCGGCGGGCCACCTGGTCGTCGACCGACAGTCGGTCACCATCCCGCCCGGGCGGATCACCGCCGTCGTGGGGCCGAACGCGTGCGGCAAGTCGACGCTGCTGCGCGGGCTCGCCGGTCTGATGCGGCCCGCCGGCGGGCAGGTGCTCCTGGACGGCTCGGACATCGCGCGGCTGCCGGCCGTCGAGGTCGCGACCCGGATCGGGGTGCTGCCGCAGCAGCCGACCGCGCCCGACGGCATCACCGTGGCCGACCTCGCCGGCCGGGGACGGCACCCGCACCAGCGCTGGTTCCGGCAGTGGTCGTGCGACGACGAGGCCGCGGTGGCCGACGCGCTGGCCGCGACCGGGATGCTCGAGCACGCCGACCGCCCGGTGGCCGAGCTCTCCGGCGGGCAGCGGCAGCGGGCGTGGATCGCGCTCGTCCTCGCGCAGGGCCCGCAGACGATGCTGCTCGACGAGCCGACGACGTTCCTGGACCTCGCGCACCAGCTCGACGTGCTGGAGCTGCTGCGCACGGTCAACGCCGGGCGCGGCCGCACCGTCGTGATGGTGCTGCACGATCTCGAGCTGGCCGGGCGGTACGCGCATCACCTGATCGCCATGCGCGAGGGCCGGATCGTCGCCGAGGGGGGCCCGTCCGAGGTGGTCACCGAGGAGATGGTCTCGTCGGTGTTCGGCGTCGACGCGCTGGTGCGGCCGGATCCGCTGACCGGGACACCGCTGGTACTTCCCCGGCCGCGCGCGGTGTGATCTCCACGTCCGGCCGGTCGGGGCTCACCCCGGCTCCCGGGGCACCATCCCGTTGCGGTGGGCCCACACCACGGTCTGCACGCGGTCCCGCACCCCGATCTTCGTCATGGCCCGGCCGAGGTGCGACTTCACCGTGCTCGTCTCGATGACCAGCTCGGCCGCGATCTCGGCGTTCGACCGGCCCTGGGCCAGGAGCCGCACGATGTCCGTCTCGCGTGCGGTGAGCGGGTGGTCCGCAGCCGGTTCGGGGGCGTGGACGGGCCGGCGCCGGGCGAACTCGGCGATCACCCGCCGGGTCACGGTCTGGTCGAGCAGCCCGTGACCGTCGGCCAGCCGGCGGACGGCGTCGACGAGGTCGTCGGGCTCGGTGTCCTTGAGGACGAACCCGCTCGCGCCCGCCTCCAGGGCGCCGAACACGTACTCGTCGAGGTCGAACGTGGTCACCACGAGCACGGCCGGGCCGGGCCCCGGTGCGGCGACGATCTCGCGGGTGGCGGCGAGCCCGTTCCCGCCGGGCATGCGCACGTCCATGCAGATGACGTCGGGTTCCAGACGGCGGGCGAGCGCCACCGCGGTCGGGCCGTCGGCGGCCTCGCCCACGACCTCGATGTCTCCGGCGAGCTCGAGGATGACCCGGAAGCCGGTCCGGACCATGGTCTGGTCGTCGGCGAGCACGACCCTGATCACGTGGTCACCTCCGGTGCGTCCGCGTGCGCTGTGCGGGCGGTGCGGTGTCCGGATCCGGATCCGGCGGAAGCCTCAGCACGACCCGCCACCCGCCGGACGGGTCCGGCCCGGTCCGCAGCGTCGCTCCGATCATCTGTGCCCTCTCGTTCATCCCGACCAGGCCGAGCCCGCGATGGCTCGTCGTCGGTCGGTCGGCGTCCGCGGGGCCCGACGGTGGCGCGGCGTCGTTGGTGACCTCGAGCGAGACGCCCGCCTCGTCGTGGCGCAGCAGCACCCGCACCGGGGCGCCGGGGGCGTGGTCGCGGGCGTTCGACAGGGCCTCCTGGGCGACCCGGTAGAACGTGACGTCGGCGATCGGTGCCAGCTCCGGCGGTTCCCCCACCTGCACGAACTCGACCGGGGTGCCGAGCTCGCGCGCCGTGCCCAGGAGCCGGTCCAGGACGCCGAGCCCGGGTACCGGGGCGTCGTCGGAGACGCCGTTGCCCGGTTCGCGCAGCGCCCCGACGACCAGGCGCAGGTTGTGCAGCGTCTCCTTGCCCTGCCCCCGCACCCACGCCGCCGCCTGTTTCGCCGCCTCCGGGTCGCGGTCGATCAGCTTCTCGACGACGGCGGCCTGCACGACCATGCCGGACAGGTGGTGCGCCGCGATGTCGTGCAGCTCCCGGGCCATCCGGGACCGTTCCAGCCCGATCGCGGCGTCCGCCCTGGCCCGCTGTACCTCGATCGCCTCGGCGGCGCGGACCCGTACCAGCTCGACGTAGCGGCGTCGGGTCGCGACGTAGGCGCCGAAGACCGCGGCCGCGACGTGGGTGAGCAGGCTGGTGACGACCACCCCGGCCACCGACGTGAGCGCGGCGGCCGGGGTCAGACCGGCTGTGAGCGTATCCGCGCCCTGGCCGGGCAGCAGGGTCCGCAACGCGAACCCTGCGCCCTCGACGAACGTCACCCCGGCGATCACCCGGACCGTCCGGCGGGCGGCCAGGAGCGCCCCGCAGGTGTAGGCGGCGACGAACGGCGCGACACCGTTGATGCTGCCGCCGGCCGGGAGAACGACGAACAACACCAGCTGGAGCAGCGTGATCAGCCACAGGCAGACGACCGGAGAGCGCCTGCGTAGGCAGAGCAGCAGCGACTGGGCCGCCGTCACCGCGATCGCCGCCCCTGCCTGCGCGGGGCTGATCCCCGGCAGCAGGACCTGCGCCGGGTCGGTGAGGAACCCCGCCACCAGGCCGCCCGAGACGACGAGCACCACGAGCGCCAGCGCGCAGTCGCGCCGGAAGTCGCCGGTCAGCCCCATCCGGGTGAGCCCGGCGTCGAGCCGGGCCGAGAACCGGTCCGGCAGGCCGGGGGTCACGTCGGCGCCGACCACGGCGGGGCCGTCCGGACGGGGCGAGGACATGGCGGTCACCGGATCTTCGTGGGTTCGGGGCGGGGTTCGATGCTAGAGGCCACCGTCTCAGTAGGACACCGACGGCGAGAACAGGCCGAAGACCAGGCCGAACCACGCGGTCCCGGCCAGGGCGAGCACCAGGAGCAGCGCCCCGAGGACCCGTCCGCGGCCGGCCCGGCGCCGCGCGGTGGCGACCAGCAGGACGGCTGCCGCGGGCACCCCGGCCAGGGCCACCCACTGCGCGACCTGCAGCACGCGCACGAGCGCGTCCGGGAACTCCCCCAGGCCGGCGATCGTGGCGACGGCCGCCGTCCACCCGGCCAGGGCGAGTACCGCGGCGACGGTGGCGACCCGGGTCAGCGGGCGAGCGATGTCGCCCACCCGGCCGAGCGACGCGGAAGCCGGTAGCGCGTGGCGACGGCGGTTGAGCGCCCCGACCGGCCACGCCAGCAGGGCGACGAGCAGGACGGCGGCACTGGAGAGCAGCACCGGCAGCGCGACGCCGGCGTCCCGGCCCGGCTCGGTGCGCAGCAAGGTGAACGCCGCCTGGTAGCCGAGTGCGGTGACCCGCTCGGTGTCGGCGCGCATCGTGAGGATGCGCCGGCCGGCGTCCTCGCGCCACACCCACGGCGCCACCTCCCGGTAGACCGCCGGGTACGCGGTCCCCGGCCCCGGCGTGACGAGCACGGACCCGTCCGGGCGGGCGGTCACCGTCGTCTGGCCGGTGACGCCCATCGCGGAGAGGAACGTGCTGTAG
>NZ_JADQDD010000192.1 GCF_019263595.1 Pseudonocardia sp. KRD291
CCGCCGGCACTCGTGAACCAGGACATGCGCGCCACGCTCGTCGTGGCTCACGAGTGTCGCGGTGGGGACGGCGGACGGGGTGAATTAGCGTGGGGCCGTGACGATCTCTGGTTACGGATCCTGGTCGACGCCGGTGACCTCGGAGCTCGTGGTGGCCGCCGCGGTGCGCCTCGGCGCCGTGCACCCCGACGGTGACGACGTCCTCTGGGCGGAGGGCCGTCCCGCCGAGGGCGGGCGCACCCAGCTGGTCCGGCGCGCGCCGGGCGGCGAGCCGGCCGACCTGCTTCCCGCGGGCAGCGACGCGCGCACCGGCGTCCACGAGTACGGCGGCGGGGCGTGGTGGGTCGGCGACGGGTACCGCGGCAGCGGGCCGGGCCCGGTCTGGTTCGTCGAGTGGTCCGACCAGCGCCTCTACCGCCTCGACCCCGGAGCCGAGCCGCTCGCGCTGACCCCGGAGCCGTCGTCGCCGCGGGGCGACCGCTACGCCGACGGCGACGTCGCCCCGGACGGCACCTGGATGGTCGCGATCCGCGAGCACCACCCGTCGGCGGGCTGTGCGGCGACCGAGGTGCGCAACGAGATCGTCCGCCTCGACGCACGCACCCCGTCCGAGCCGCAGGTGCTGGTCACCGGGCCCGACTTCGTCGCCGCGCCACGGTTGTCCCCGGACGGCGCGGCGCTGGCCTGGCTGTCCTGGGACCACCCGTCGATGCCCTGGGACGACACCCTGCTCACCGTGCGCGACCTGGAGTCCGGCGACGAGACGGTCGTCGCCGGCGGGCGCGGGGAGTCGGTGACCGAGCCGCGGTGGCAGCGCGACGGGTCCCTGACGTTCCTCTCCGACCGCACCGGCTGGTGGAACCTCTACCGGTGGCTGCCGGGCAGCGACATCGAGACCCTGGTCCGGATCGACGCCGAGATCGGCGTGCCCGGCTGGGCTCTCGGCGGCTCGCGCTACACGCTGCTCGACGACGGACGCGTGGTGTTCGCCCGCTCCTGCGACGGTTTCGACGCGCTGGTGCTGCGCGGCACCGACGGCGAGATGACCGCGCTGGACCTGCCGTTCTCGGTGATCGGGTCGGTGCACGCGAGCGGGCCGGACTCGGTCGTGCTGGTCGCCGGCAGCCCGAGGGCCGAGCCGGGCGTGCACCGGGTGGCGCTGACGCCCGCCGGGCCCCGCACCGAGACCCTGCGTGCGCCGCGCGACCTCGGCCTGGACCCGGAGCTGATCTCGGAGCCGGAGCCGATCTCGTTCCCGTCGCACGACGGGCACGGCGAGACCCGCACCGCGCACGGCCTCTACTACCCGCCCACGGCCGCGCAGGACGGCCCCGATGGCGAGCTGCCACCCCTGCTGGTGATCATCCACGGCGGACCGACGGCGTCCGCGGCGCCGGTGCTGTCGGTGAACGTGCAGTACTGGACGACCCGCGGGTTCGGCGTCGTCGACGTCGACTACGGCGGCTCGACCGGGTACGGGCGCGAGTACCGCGAGCAGCTCAAGGGTGCCTGGGGGATCGTCGACGTCGCCGACTGCCTGGCCGCGGCGAGCTTCCTGGCCGGGCAGGGCCGGGTCGACCCGGACCGGCTCGCGATCCGCGGCGGCTCGGCCGGCGGCTTCACCGTGCTGGCCGCCCTGGCCCGCCCCGACACCCCGTTCGCGGCCGGCGCCGACCACTTCGGCGTCGCCGACCTCGAGGCACTGGCCGCCGACACCCACAAGTTCGAGTCCCGCTACCTCGACGGCCTGGTCGGGCCGTACCCGGCCGAGCGCGAGGTCTACCGTGCGCGGTCGCCGATCAACCACGTCGAGCTGTTCTCGAAGCCGCTGATCGTGCTGCAGGGCGACGAGGACGCGATCGTCCCGCCGAACCAGTCCGAGATGATCGTCGACGCGCTGCGGGCCCGGAAGGTGCCGGTCGCCTACCTGCTGTTCGAAGGCGAGCAGCACGGCTTCCGCAAGGCCGAGAACATCCGCCACGCCCTCGACGCCGAGCTGAGCTTCTACGCCCAGGTGTTCGGCTTCGACCTCCCGCCGGAGGAGGGCATCGAGCCGGTCACGGTGGAGAATTTGCGCTGAGCAGGTGGTGCGCGGATATCACTGCTCGGCAGTGATATCCGCGCACGGGATTGTTACTGTGCGGCGCCGCTGCCGACGAGCGACTGGAGCTCGGGGTCCCTGGGCGCCGTACCGCCCGCCTTCGGGCCGCGGGACAAGCGTCGCTCCAGGAGCTTGGACAGGCCCGAGAGCAGCAGGCACATCGCGATGTAGATCGCCGCGATGACGAGCGCGACCGGCAGGATCGGGGCCCCGAGCTGGGTCTGGCTGCCCAGGAAACGCGCCTGGTAGAGCAGCTCCGGGTACAGGATGATGAACCCGAGCGCGGTGTCCTTGAGGACCACCACGAGCTGGCTCAGGATCGTCGGCAGCATCGCCCGCAGCGCCTGCGGGAGCAGGACCGTGGTCATCACCTGGGTCTTGCGCATCCCCAGCGCGTAGGCCGCCTCGCTCTGCCCGCGCGGCAGCGAGCGCACGCCCGAGCGGAACACCTCGGCCAGGACCGACCCGTTGTAGAGCATCAGGCCGACCACGAGAGCCCAGAACGCGGAGATGTCGATGCCCAGCCCGCGCGAGATGCCGTAGTACAGGATGAAGATCAGGACCAGCAGCGGGATCGCGCGGAAGAACTCCACCACCGCGGTCGCCGGACCGCGGATCCAGCCGTGGTCGGACAGGCGCCCACCGGCGAACACCGCGCCGAACACCAGCGACAGCACCGCGGCGACGGCGAACGCGCTCAGCGTGGCGAGCAGCGCGTCCAGCAGCAGGTACTGGATGTTGACGTAGAGGATCCACTCCCACAGCCGCGGGGAGAACTGGCCCGCGGCGAAGAAGCGGTAGAGCACGAACCCGAGGATCGCGACGATCACCAGGGTGCCGAGGACGCCGATCAGGGTGTTGCGACGCCGAGCGGCCGGACCGGGGACGTCGTACAGGACGCTGCTCATGCCGCCTCCGCGGGAAGAAGTACGTCGGCGGTCTTCATCGGGACACGCTCCACCGGGCGTCGAGGCGGCGCTGCAGCAGTGTCAGCGGGACCACCAGGATCAGGAAGCCCAGCGCCACCCACAGCAGGCCGATGAGCACGTTGTAGCCCCGCTCGGACAGGCTCGCGTAGATGCCGCCCGCCTCGACCACGGAGAAGCCGGCCGCGATCGTGGTGTTCTTCAGCAGCGCGATCTGGATGTTGGTCATCGGCGGGACGACGGCGCGGACGGCCTGTGGAAGCACCACCTGCGACAGCGTCTGGGTGAAGGTGAACCCCAGCGCCCGCGACGCCTCGGCCTGCCCGACCGGCACCGTGTTGACCCCGGAGCGGATCACCTCGCAGACGAACGCGGCGGTGTAGAGCGTGAGCCCGGTGGCCGCGAGCGCGAAGAACGACAGGTCGACCAACCCCAGCCGCGGGTAGGCGAAGGCGAAGAAGAACAGGACCAGCGTCAACGGGGTGTTGCGCAGGACATTGACGTAGAGCGTGCCGAACACGCGCAGCGCCGGGACCGGGCTGACCCGCAGCGCCGCGATCAGCAACCCCAGGATCAGCGAGCCGATCCCGGCCAGCACGAACAGCTCGATCGTGCCGAGGAAGGCCACGCCGTAGAGATCGAGGTTGTCGAACAGGACGTCCACGCCCAGCCCCTTCCGTGCAGGGTCACGCCGACGTCCGGGGTGGCGGAGTCCCGACCACCCCGGACGGGGCGAGGATCAGTAGCGGGCCAGCGCCGGCGGCGAGGCCGGGGTGCCGGACTTGCCCAGCGTGCCGTCGTAGATCTTCTGCCAGGTGCCGTCGGAGAACGAGGCCTGCAGGATGTCGTTGACCTTGCCGCGGATCGCGGTGTCGTCCTTCTTCAGACCGACGCCGTACTTCTCGGTGTCCGGGGTGGGGAAGGGCTGACCGACGATCTTGAGCTGGTCCGGCGCCTGCGCCGCGTAGCCCTTGAGGATCGCCTCGTCGGTGGTCACGACGTCGACCTGGCGGTTGCGCAGCTGGTCCACGCATTGGGTGTAGGTCTGGAACTGCACGATGTTCCCGGGCTCGGTGAGGCCCTGGTCGCTCACCCGCTGGATCGGGGTGGACCCGGTGACCGAGCAGACCTTCTTGCCCTTGAGCGTCTGCGGGCCGGTGATCGCGGTCTCGTCCGAGCGCACGAGCAGGCCCTGACCGGTGACGAAGTAGGGGCCGGCGAACGCGATCTGCTGCTTGCGCTTGTCGGTGATCGAGTAGGTGCCGACGTAGTAGTCGACCTCGCCGCGGGCGATGGCGCTCTCGCGTGCTGCCGAGGGCACCGACTTGAAGTCGATCTTGTCGGGGGAGAAGCCGAGCTGCCCGGCGACCTGGCGGGCGATGTCGATGTCGAAACCGGAGTACTGGTTCGTCGTCGCGTCCTTGAAGCCCAGGCCGGGCTGGTCGTCCTTGACGCCGACCACGACACGGCCGCGCTGCTGCATCGCCGCGAACGTGGGCGAGCCCGCGACCTGGACGTTCTCGGCGACGGTGGGGGTGAACGTCGAGGCCTCGGCGCCGGGGCCGCCCTCGCGCCCGCAGGCGCTCAGGGCCAGGGCGCCGGCCAGCAGGCCGGCGACCAGGATTCGTGTCTTCTTCATGGTCGATCTCCGATCGGGGTCGAAGGGTTCAGCTGCGCAGACGCTCGTTCCGCAAGCTGCTCTCAGTACGGAGCTTCGTTTCGCAAGCTGCTCTCAGTGCGTAAGAATCTTGCCGAGGAAGTCGCGCGCCCGGTCGGTGTCCGGCTTGGTGAAGAACGCCTCGGGGGTGGAGTCCTCGGCGATCTCGCCGTCGGACATGAACACGACCCGGTGCGCGGCGCGGCGCGCGAAGCCCATCTCGTGGGTGACCACGACCATCGTCATGCCGTCCGAGGCCAGGCCGGTCATCGTGTCGAGGACCTCCTGGACCATCTCCGGGTCCAGGGCCGACGTCGGCTCGTCGAACAGCATGACCTTGGGCGTCATGGCCAGGGACCGTGCGATCGCGGCGCGCTGCTGCTGACCGCCGGAGAGCTGGGCCGGGTACTTGTCCTTCTGGTTCGCGATGCCGACACGGTCGAGCAGCGCCATCCCCGCCTTCTCCGCGTCCTCGCGCTTGGCGCGGCGCACCTTCTGCGGGGCCAGCGTGACGTTCTCGAGGATCGTCTTGTGCGCGAAGAGGTTGAAGCTCTGGAACACCATCCCGACGTCGGCGCGCAGCCCGGCCAGGGCCTTGCCCTCGGCCGGCAGCGGGGTGCCGTCGACGGCGATCTCGCCGGAGTCGATCGGCTCCAGGCGGTTGATCGCACGGCACAGCGTGGACTTGCCGGACCCGGACGGCCCCAGCACGACCACGACCTGCCCGCGGGCGACCTCGAGGTTGATGTCGCGGAGCACGTGGAGATCGCCGAAGTGCTTGTCGACGCCGGTCATCCGGATCATCGGCGTGCCGCTCGGGGTACGGGCGGGCGACGACGACGATGTGTCAGCGGTCATAGTGGCCTCCGGGCATGGGCCGAAGCCTGGGCGGATCGGACACCGCAGTCCACCACCTTGAGGAACGCTTAGGGTTTCGCTGGGATAACGACATTCCCGGCGCCGGAGCCGGAGGGGAGAGCGGTGCACATCCTGCTGATCGAGGACGACGACCGCGTCGCTGCCGCGCTGCGCCCGGCGCTGCACCGCCACGGCATGTCCACCACCCGTCTCGACCACGGCAGAGGCGCCGTCGACCGCCTCGACGGCGTCGACGTGGTCCTGCTCGACCTGGGCCTGCCCGACATCGACGGGATGGACGTATGCCGCGCGATCCGCGAGGTCAGCGAGGTACCGGTGCTGGTGGTGACCGCGCGCGGCGAGGTCGACGACCGCATCCTCGGCCTGCACTCCGGCGCCGACGACTACCTGGTCAAGCCCTACGACATCGGAGAGCTGGTGGCCCGGGTGCACGCGGTGTACCGGCGCCGCCGGGTGCCGGGCGGGGTGGGGCCGGGTTCCGGGACCGGCGAGGACAGTGTCGAGGTCGGCGACGTCCGGGTCGACCTGGGCCGGCACCTGGTCGTCGTGGCCGGCGAGAACGTCACGCTGACCCGCAAGGAGTTCCAGGTCCTGGCCATGCTCGCCCGGGCCGACGGCGCGGTCTGCACGCGCAGCCAGATCGTCGCCGAGGTCTGGGGCAAGAGCTGGCCGGGCGCCAACCGGACGCTCGACGTGCACGTGGCCACGCTGCGCACCAAGCTCGGCCGCCCGGAGCTGGTACAGACCGTGCGCGGCGTCGGCTACCGCTTCGCCGCCGACGGGTGAGGCGGGGATGCGCAGCCGGTTGCTGGTCATCGTCCTGGCCCTGGTCGGGCTGCTCGCGGTCGGTCTGGGCGTGCCGCTGGGCATGATCGACGCACAGCGCAGCCAGGAGGAGGTGTTCACCGACCGGCTCACCGACACCATCTCGTTCGCCTCCGGAGCGCAGCGGCCGCTGATCGAGTCCGACGGCGGCCGGTCGTCGACGGTCGCGTTCGCCGCCGAGATCGCCCGGTACGACCAGGTCTACGACGTGGCGGTGCTCGTCTACGACCGTGCCGGGCAGATCGTCGCGTCGTCGCGCCCGCGGGTCCCGCAGCTCTCCGACGACACGCAGCAACGGCTGCGGGTCGCGCTGGCCGGGCGGCGCTCGACCGCCTACGACCTGCTGATGCCCTGGGACACGCGCCCGATCGTGCTCGCCGAGCCGGTGCTCGTCGACGGTGAGGTGGTGGGTGCGGCGATGACGATCTCGCCGACCGACGCGCTGCGCGCCGCCGAGCTGCGCACCTGGGCCGTGGTGGCGGGGGCGGTGTTGCTGGCGCTGCTGCTCGGCGTGCTGGTGGCGCTGCCGGTGGTGGCCTGGATCCTGCGCCCGGTCCGCCGCCTGGACGAGGGGATGGGTCGGGTGGCGTCCTCGGTGCTGGCCGGCGGCGACGCCGAGCCGGTCGCCGAACGCGCCGGGCCGCCGGAGCTGCGGCGGCTGTCCACCTCGTTCGACCGGATGACCGACACCGTCACCCAGGCCATGACCGCGCAGCGCGCGTTCGTCGCCGACGCCAGCCACCAGCTGCGCAACCCACTGACCGCACTGCACCTTCGCCTGTCCAACCTGGACGGCCAGGTGCGCCCGGACGCCGTGGACGACCATTCGGCGGCCCTGGAGGAGGCCGAACGCCTGTCCCGGGTGCTCGACGGGCTGCTCGCGCTGGCCCGTGCCGAACGGGTCCCCGACGGCGAGGGCGAGTCGGATGTGGACGAGGCCGTGCGGGACCGGCTGGAGGCCTGGCGCCCGCTGGCCGAGCACCAGGGGGTGACGCTGCGCCGGTCCGGCCCGGCCGGTCTCCGGGCGCGGATCGCGCCCGGTGGTATCGAGACCGTCCTGGACGCCGTGCTGGACAACGCGTTGAAGTACACGCCCTCCGGCGCGCAGATCCGGGTGGCGACCCGGCGCGACGGCGACCGGGTCGGCGTCGTGGTCGCCGACGGCGGGCCGGGGATGGACGCCGAGCAGATGGCGCGGGCGACCGACCGGTTCTGGCGGGCGCCGGGGCAGAGCAACGTGGAGGGCAGCGGGCTCGGTCTGGCCATCGCCGAGCGCACCGTGGAGCTCGCGGGCGGGGAGTTCCGCCTCGGGTCCGACGTGGGTGGTGGGCTGCTGGTGACGGCGCTGCTCACGGCTGCGGAGCGCGACCGCAACGGCACCGGGACGGCCTAGAGCACAGGCCCGACACCGGCCCGGTACCGGCCTAGTACCCCTTGGTGGAGCGGTAGAACTCCTCCGCGCCCGGATGCAGCGGGATCGGCTGGGTGCCGATCGCCGAACGGGAGTCGATCGTCACCGCGGCCGGGCTCGCCGCCGCCAGCCGGGGCTGGGCCTGGAACGCCGCCTCGATCAGGGCCCGCGCCTCGTCGGCCTCCATCGCGGCCGTGACGAGCAGTGCGTTGCGCACGGTCAGCGTGCTGACCGGCCCGGGCAGGCCGTAGGTGTCGGCCGGGACGGTGCCCACCGAGTAGACCGGGAAGCGCTCGCGCAGCCGGGGGAGGACGTCGGTGAGGTCGAGCAGCCGGATCGGGAGCTGTGCGGCCAGGGCGCGGACGCCGTCGGTGGGCACGCCGCCGGACCAGAAGAACGCGTCGATCGCTCCCGCGCGCAGCGCGTCCGTCGCGTCGCCCAGGCCCAGCTCGGCGCGCGTGCCGAGCCCGGCGACCCCGACCCCGGCGACGTCGAGCAGCCGGGCCGCGATCGGCTGGTAGCCGCTGCCCGAGGGTCCGATCGAGACCCGGGCGCCGCGCAGGTCGGCGAGGCGGGTGAACCGCGCGTCGCGACGGACCACGACGTGCGTGGCGTCGTCGTAGAGGCGGGCGAGCGCGCGCGGGGCGGACGGGGAGCCGGGGTCGATGCGGTTCGCGTAGACCTCGGCCACGTCGATCTGGCTGATCGCGAGCTGCGCCTGCCCGCTGCCCAGCATCTCCATGTTCTGGCCCGAGCCGGCCGTCGACAGCACCCGGGGCGGGTCCAGGCCCGGGCGCTCCGCCCAGATCCCCGCCAGCGTCTGGGCCAGGCTCAGGTAGACACCCGGCGCGACACCCCCCGCGATGACCAGCGCGGGTTCCGGCGCGGACGCGGTGCAGGCCGAGACCCCCGGCAGCGCGAGGCCCAGCCCGGCGGCGCCGGCCACGCGCAGCACGACCCGCCGTCGTACCTGCGGTGATCGGCCCGGTCCCACGCGCGCATTGTGGCGGTGCGCCCGCCCCGCGGTCGAGTGCGGGCAGGCGTCGCGGGCGGTGCGGCGGGCCGCTGCCACGGCGCCTACCCTCGGTGGTTGTGAGCCGCAGCTACGCCGTGCGCACCTACGGGTGCCAGATGAACGTGCACGACTCCGAGCGGATGGCCGGGTTGCTCGAGGCCGCCGGGTACTCCCGGTCCGACGAGCCCGACGCCGCCGACGTCGTCGTGTTCAACACGTGCGCGGTGCGCGAGAACGCGGACAACAAGCTCTACGGCAACCTCAGCCACCTGGCGCCGATCAAGCGCGAACGGCCGGACATGCAGGTCGCGGTCGGCGGCTGCCTTGCCCAGAAGGACCGCGAGACCATCGTGGCGCGCGCGCCGTGGGTCGACGTCGTGTTCGGCACGCACAACGTGCACGCGCTGCCGGTGCTGCTCGAACGCGCCCGGCACAACGAGCGCGCCCAGGTCGAGATCGCCGAGTCGCTCGAGGTGTTCCCCTCGACGCTCCCGGCGCGGCGCGAGTCCGCCTACGCCGGCTGGGTGTCGATCTCGGTGGGCTGCAACAACACCTGCACGTTCTGCATCGTCCCGGCACTGCGGGGCAAGGAGAAGGACCGCCGCCCCGGCGACGTGCTCGCCGAAGTGCAGGCCCTGGCCGCCGACGGCGTGCTGGAGGTGACCTTGCTCGGGCAGAACGTCAACGCCTACGGGCAGGAGTTCGGCGGGGAGATGAGCAGGGGGGCCTTCGCGAAACTCCTGCGCTCCTGCGGCGACGTGGAGGGCCTGGAGCGCGTCCGGTTCACCTCCCCGCACCCGCGCGACTTCACCTCCGACGTGATCGCCGCGATGGCGCAGACCCCGAACGTCTGCCCGCAGCTGCACATGCCGCTGCAGTCCGGCTCCGACGACGTGCTGCGCCGGATGCGCCGCTCCTACCGCTCGTCGCGGTTCCTGTCGATCCTCGACGAGGTGCGCGAGTCGATCCCGGATGCGGCGATCTCGACCGACATCATCGTCGGGTTCCCGGGCGAGACCGACGCCGACTTCGAGGCCACCCTCGACGTGGTCCGTCGCGCCCGGTTCGCGAACGCGTTCACGTTCCAGTACTCGCCGCGGCCCGGCACCCCCGCCGCCGAGCTGGACGGGCAGCTGCCGAAGAAGGTCGTGCAGGAGCGCTACATGCGGCTCGCCGCGCTGCAGGAGGAGATCTCCTGGGCCGGCAACCGCGCGCAGGAAGGTCGTGAGCTCGAGGTGCTGGTCTCCAGTGGGGAGGGCCGCAAGGACGGTGCCACCCGTCGGCTCTCCGGCCGGGCCCGGGACGGGCGCCTGGTGCACTTCGCTCCCGCCGGCCCCGGCGACGCGCAGCCGCGCCCGGGCGACGTGGTGACGGTGCGCATCGACTACGGCGCCCCGCACCACCTGGTCTCCGACGGCGGGGTGATCACCCACCGCCGCACCCGGGCCGGTGACGCGTACGAGGCCGGGGAACGGAGCGGGCCGGTCCCGACGACGCTCGGCCTGCCGGCGTTCGGCAGGCCCCCCGCGGAACCCGAGGCCGCCGGCTGTGGCGTGCCCGCGACGTCGGCGGCGGGTGCCCGGTGAGCGCCGACGGACGGCGTTCGCGGGCCGAGGTCCCCGAGGAGCTGCGCGAGCTCGACGCCGAGATGGCCGGGTTGCCGGACCGGATCGAGCGCCGGTTCGACCCGGGCCCGCGGGCGGTCGTGGTCGCGGTGGGCGTGCTGGCGCTGATCGGCTCGGTGCTGTTGCCGTGGATCGGTGGCAGCCCAGGCTGGGAGGTCTTCGCGGGCACGGCCGAGTACGGCCCGCTGCCGCGGCTGTTCACCTACACGATGATCGCGTTCGGGGTGCTGGGCTCGGTGCTGGCGCTGCTCACCCGGCGCTGGGTCATCGCGTTCGTGTGCGCCGTCGGCTGCGGGATCTCCACCGTCAACGGGATCTGGGCGATCTGGTCACGCCAGATCGGGGCGGACAGCGGCCTCGCGCCCCCGCAGGCCGGGCTGGTCCTCGGCGCGGTCGGGATCCTGGTGCTGACGTTCACCTGGGCCGGGGTGGCCCTGCGCCGGACCTGAGCGCGGCCCCAGGTCCCCGCCGGGCAGGCCGAGCCACCCCGCGCCGGTCAGCGCTGCTCGACGGCCTGCTCGGCGGCGGTGAGCCACTCCTTCCACTGGTCGGCCTGACGCCGCGCGTCGGCCTCGCGGCGGGCGTCGCCCGCGGCACCGGCCTTCTCCGCCTGCGCCTCGAACTGGGCGACCTTGGTGCGGAACTGCTCCAGGCGGGCCTGGGCCTCCGGGTCGGAGCGCCGCCACTGCTTGTCCGCGGCGTCGGACACCTTCTCCTCGACGCTGCGCAGCCGGCCCTCGAGGGTGCGGATGTCGTCGCGCGGGACCTTGCCGATGTCCTCCCAGCGGGCCTGGATGCCGCGTAGCGCGGCCCGCGCGGAGTCCGGGTCGGACAGGTCGATCCGCTCGGCCTCGGCCAGCAGCGAGCGCTTGGCCTCGCCGTTGGCCGCGAACTCCGCGTCGCGCTCGGCGAAGGACTCGTTGCGGCGGGCGAAGAACGTGTCCTGGGCGCCGCGGAAGCGGGCCCACAGCGCGTCGTCGGTGTCGCGGTGTGCGCGCCCGGCGGCCTTCCACTCGGCCATCATGTCGCGGTAGCGGGCGCCGGTGCCGGCCCAGTCGTCGGAGTCGGCGAGGGACTCGGCCTCGACCGCGAGCTCCTCCTTGCGCTCCTTGGCCACGGTGCGCTGGCGGTCGAGGTCGGCGAAGTGCGAGCCGCGGCGCCGGTTGAACGACTCGCGGGCCTTGGAGAAGCGCTTCCAGAGAGCCTCGTCGGTCTTGCGGTCGACCCCCTTGATCGTGCGCCACTCGTCGAGGATCGCCTTGTAGCGGTCCCCGGCCTCCTTCCACTGCGTGGAGTCCTCGGCCAGCTTCTCGGCCTCGACGGCGAGCGACTCCTTGCGCGCGAGGGCGTCGGCGCGGGCCTTGTCCCGGCCCGCCTTGGCCGCGGCCACCCCGGACTCGGCACGTCCGGCGAGATCCTCCAGCCGCGAGCGCAGCGCCGGTACGTCACCGACGACCGAGGCCGAGCCGAGCCCGTCGAGCAGGGAACGGATGCCGGTGCGGGTGGCCTTGGCGTCGCCGCCGCCCTCGAGCCGTGCGGCCAGCACCTCGGTCTCGGTGACCAGGTCGTCGAAGCGCCGGGCGAAGTGCTCCAGGCCCTCCTGCGGGGTGCCGGCGTGGAACGAGCCGATCACCCGCTCGCCGTCGGAGGTGACCAGGTGGACGGTGCCGTCGTCGTCGGCGCGGCCCCAGCGCGACGGGTCCGGCGAGC
>NZ_JADQDD010000193.1 GCF_019263595.1 Pseudonocardia sp. KRD291
TTCGGCGGTCTCGACCGGGTCGCCCAGGAACACGACATGATCACCCACCAGGTGGTGGTGGCGTGGATCATGCGCACCGGTCGCGCGGCGCCCTGGCAGGTCGAGCCGGTCGACGTGCTGACCGGCACGCCGGTCTCGTTCTACCCCTCCGGCAGCCACCTCGTCCCCGCCCTGGTCGGCGCGCTGGGGCCGGGCGCGGTACCCGGGTTGAACGCGCTCACGGTCGTCTACCTCGCCGTCTGCTGGGTGCTCTCGGTCGCCGTGCTGACCGCCGTCGCGGCGCGCCGGCTGCGCGCCGGGACCGGTGCCGCGTGGCTCGCCGCCGGTGTCGCGGGCGTCGTGGCCCCGGCGCTCTACCGGCCGGCGTTCCAGCTGATGCACGACGGCGGCATCTACGCGACGGCCGTCGCGCTCGCACTGGCACCGGGGCTCGTCGCCGCGCTGCTGCTGGCCGGCGGAGAGCGCCGGGTGCGTACCGCCGTCGCGCTCGGTGTGGGGGCCGCGGGAATCGTGGCGACCTATCCCGGCGCCGCGATGACGGTCGGGCTCAGCACGGCCGCCTGGCTGGCCGGGGACCTCGTGGCCCGCGACGGCTGGGTGCGGCTGCGCCGTTCGGTACCGGTGCTGCTCGGCGCAGGGGTGGTCGCCGGGGTGCTGGCGCTGCCGCTGGTGCTGCGCGCCGGCGGATCGGTGTCCGGGGTCGCATCGTTCAGCCCGGACTCCTCGCCGGCGGCGTTCGGCGACGCGCTGGGCAGCGCGCTCGGGCTCGGCTACGGCGGCTACCTGGACCCGCAGCGCACGACCGGGCAGATCGGTCTGACGGTGCTGTACCTGGCCGGGGTGCTGGTCGTGGTCCGGACGCGGCGGGGGCTCGGGCCGGTGCTGGCCTGGGCGGTCTGGGTCTCGGTCGTGGTGGCCGCGTTCATCAGCCCGGGCGTGGGCCTGCAGGCGCAGGTCACCGGCTTCTTCTACAACGCGTTGCTGCGGGTCTGGTCGCACGTGTCGCTGTTCGTGCCGACGTTCGCCGGGCTCGCCGTGGCGCTGGTCGTGACCGAGGCGGTGCGACGGACGCGGCGCGTGTTCCCGCGCGCGGTGCGGGCCTGGCCGGTCGCCTCGGCTCTGGTGCTCGTGGCCGGGATCGTGCTGCTCGCGGGGCCGGTGCACACCGCCACCACCACCAGCACCCGTAGCGTCGCCGAGCGCTACGCGACGCCCGAGTTCAACCGTGTCTCCGGGTCCGACCTCGCTGCGGTGGACTTCCTGCGCGGACGCGTCGCGCCCGGCGAGCGGGTGCTGAACTCGGCCAACGACGGGTCGACGTTCCTCTATGTCGCGGCCGGGATCCCGATCGTCAACGTGACCTCGCTGGGCAACGGCAGCGCGCCCTGGACGTTCGGGCTGCTGGCGTCGTTCAACCGCTACCCGACCGATCCGGCGGTGCGCGCGGAGCTGGAGCGGCTCGACGTCGGCTGGGTCTACGTCGACTCCGCCGCGCCCGGGATCGGCGCGAGCGGAGCCCCGTTCGGCTGGTTCGACCGGAGCAGGCCGTTCACCACCGCGCCGGGCCTGACCGGCCTGGACGGACTCCCCGGCCTGACCCTCGCCCACCGCGACGGCACGGTGTCGGTCTACCGCCTCGACCTCACCCGCCTAGCCCCGCCCGGCTGAGCCGCCGGTTCGCACCTCGCACAAGTTCCGGTGCCCTCGCACAGGTTCTGCCCTGTGCGAGGACACACCGACCTGTGCGAAGTCGGGCTCAGGGAGCCGGGGTGAGCTCCTGCTGGACGGTGCGCAGGGTGGCGGTCAGCGCGGTGAGGGCCTCGGTCGTCTCGTCGGCGGTGAGGGTCATCGGCGGGGCGATGCGCAGGACGTTGCCGTGCAGGCCGCCCTTGCCGACCAGGATCCCGTTCTCCCGGGCCAGCGCCAGGGCGCGGCCTGCGGCGGGGGCGTCCGGCTCCCCGGCCGGCCCGACCAGCTCGACCCCGATCATCAGACCCTTGCCGCGCACGTCCCCGACCACCGGCAGCTCCAGCGCACGCAGGCCGGAGAGCAGCTCGTCGCCGCGGGCGGCACAGTTGGCCTGCAGGTCGTGGTCGAGCAGGTAGGTCAGCGCGGCGTGCGCGCCCGCCGTCGACAGCGGGTTGCCGCCGAACGTCGAGATGGAGTTGGCCGCCAGGCAGTCCATCAGCCCGGCGCGGGCGACGACGCCGCCGATCGTCAGGCCGTTGCCGAGGCCCTTGGCGAACGTCATCGCGTCCGGGGTGACGCCGTGCGCCTGGATGCCCCAGAAGTGCTCGCCGGTGCGGCCCCAGCCGGTCTGCACCTCGTCGGCGATCAGCAGGATGCCGCGCTGCGAGAGTTCCTTGGCGAACGCGCCGAACAGCCCGTCCGGCGGGGTGGCGAAACCGCCGACGCCCTGGATCGGCTCGGCGATCATGCACGCGACGTCGCCGGAGGTCGTGGTGTCCAGCACGTCGACCAGGTCCTCGACGCAGGCGGCGACGTAGTCGGCGTCGGAGAGGTGCCGGAACGGGCTGCGGTAGCGGTAGCCGCCGTGCACGTAGGAGACCTGCACCGGGGACAACGCCGATGCGGACCAGCTGCGGTTGCCGGTGACGGCCATCGAGGCGAACCCACGGCCGTGGTAGCTGTTGCGCAGCGCCAGCACCTGCGAGCTGCGCCGGTACTCGGTGGCCAGCAGCAGCGCGGCCTCGTTGGCCTCGGTGCCCGAGCAGGTGAAGAACACCTTCGCGTCGTCGATCCCGGACAGCGCGGCGATCTTCTCGGCCAGCTCGACCTGCTTGCGGATCAAATACAGCGTCGAGGTGTGCAGGACACCCGTGTCGACCTGCGACCGGATGGCGTCCGAGATCTCCGGGATGTCGTAGCCGATCCCGTTGGTCAGGATCCCGGCGAACAGGTCCAGGTAGGTGCGCCCGTCGGACGCGGTGACCCGCCGCCCGGAGCCGGAGACGATCTCCATCGGCTCGTCGTAGTAGAGCGCCATCCAGGACGGCAGGACGGCGCGGTGACGCGCGAGGAGGTCATCCGGAGAATTCGGCACACCGGAGTGCCTACACGTCTCAGGCGTAGACGGCCAGCGTCAGCATCGCCACCCAGACGACGGCGAGAACCTGCAGGACCCGGTCCCCGAGCGCGATCTCCTCCGGCTCGCCGCCGGTGCCGCGGTCGACGTCGACCGAGTAGCGCAGGACCGCGATCACGAACGGCACGATCGAGATCACCGACCAGATCGTGTTGTTCTGCGTCTCGCGGATCTCGAACGCCCACAGGCTGTAGGTCGTGATCATGACCGTGGCCGACAGCGACCAGATGTAGCGCAGGTAGGACGAGGAGTAGCTCTCCAGCGACTTGCGGATCTTCGCGCCGGTGCTCTCGGCGACCATCATCTCGGCGTAGCGCTTGCCGGCCACCATGAACAACGAGCCGAACCCGGCGACCAGCAGGAACCACTGCGAGAGCGCGATCCCGGTCGCGACACCGCCGGCGATCGAGCGCAGCAGGAAGCCGCTCGCGACGATGCAGATGTCGAGCACCGGCTGGTGCTTGAGCCAGATGCAGTAGGCGAGCTGCACGACGACGTAGACGGCGAGCACCACGACGAGCTGCCAGGTCGTCAGCAGGCTCAGCGCGATCGCGCCGAGGAACAGCACCGCGGCGACGCCGTAGGCCAGCGGCACCGGCACGATCCCGGCCGCGATCGGGCGCTTGCACTTGGTCGGGTGCACCCGGTCGGACTCGACGTCGAGCGCGTCGTTGACCAGGTAGACCCCGGACGCGGCGAGCGAGAACGCGGCGAACGCGATCAGGCAGTTGACCAGTACCGGTCCGCCGAACAGCCCACCGCCGACGAACGGCGCAGCGAAGACCAGGACGTTCTTGACCCACTGTCGCGGGCGCATCGTCTTGAGCACGCCCCGCGCGGTGCCCATCGGCTTGCGGTCGGGGGCCTCGTCGACCTTCGGGGTCGAGTCGGTGCTGGTCATGAGTCTGCCTTCCCGGTGCTGCGGCCGGTCCGCACGCGGCTCGTCAGGGAGTTCGTCAGAGAGTTCGTCGGGGGCTTCGTGGCGCGGCGGCGCAGCCACCGGCGGGAGCCGAGGGCGATGGCGGCCCCCAGCGCGGAGCCGAGCGCGACGTCGCTCGGGTAGTGCACGCCCAGCACCAGCCGGGACACCGCCATGGCGGGTACCAGCACCGGTGTCACCGGGCGGCCGAGCAGGCCGCCGTAGAGCACCGCGGCGGCGGTGGTGGAGGTGGCGTGCGAGGACGGGAAGCTCAGCCGGCTCGGCGTCCCCACCAGGACCCGCACCGACGGGTGCTGCGGACGGCGGCGGCGGACGACCCGCTTGACGCCGATCGAGGTTCCGTGCGCGAGCGCGACGGCCGCGGCGGAGCCGAGCCACTCCCGCCTGCGGGGCCGGTCGAGCGCGGCGCCGACCAGCCCGATCGCCAGCCAGCCCGCGGCGTGCTCGCCGAACAGCGACATCCCGCGGGCGGCCGCCACGACGGGCGGGTGCGCGACGGCGCGCTGCACTGCCCCCAGCAGGGCGAGCTCACCGGCGGGGGCCGGGTCGGTCCCCGCTCGGCCGGGCGCGCCCGGGTCGGACGCGCCGTCCGGCACGTGCGGACCGGGGCGGTCCAGGATCTCGGCCACGGGGTGGGCCCTCCACGACGCTCGTGCTCGTCGGTGTTCGACGCCGGCGTGCCCGCGGAGTGCGGGCGATGACAGCCGGTCATGCTACGCGCGGCGACGGCCCGGCTCCGGACGGGGCTGCCCGTCCGAAGTGTCCGGCCGGGACGCCGCGGACGCCCGTGCGGCCTAGAACCAGCGCTCGAGAACCTCGGCCAGCCCGTGTCGGGTGTTGGGTGCGGTGACCTCGTCGGCCAGGGCGAGCAGCTCCGGGTGCGCGTTGCCCATGGCCACCCCGCGCCCGGCCCAGCGGAGCATCTCGCGGTCGTTGGGCATGTCACCGAACGCGACGACGTCGGACGCGTCGACACCGGCGCGGGCGGCGACCTCGGCCAGCCCGCTCGCCTTCGTGACGCCGGGTGCCGCGGCCTCGATCAGCCCGCCGGGGTGCGAGAACGTCAGGTCGGCGAGGCCCTCGACGCGCGGCCCGAGACGCTCTCGCATCTGGTCGCTGGACAGCTCCGGTGCGCGGACGAGCAGCTTGGTGACCGGGTGGGCGAGCAGCTCGTCGCGGGTGGCGGGCCCGGCGTCGGACTCGCCCCAGGCGTGCACGTACGCGGGGTCGGCCAGGAACTCGTCGGCGCCGCCGGTCTCGGAGTTGCCGACCCGCTCCACGCCCAGGCCGCAACCCGGGAACAGCTCCGCGGCGATGGCGGCGACGGTGCGCACGGCGTCCGGGTCGAGGGTGTGCGCGGCGAGCACGGCGTCGTCGACCGCGTCGTAGAGCACCGCGCCGTTCGCGCACACGCACAGCCGGACCAGGCCGGCCGGCAGCCGGGCCACGATCGGCGGGATCCAGCGCGGCGGACGTCCGGTGACGAGCACGAACCCGGCGCCGGCGGCGACCGCGCGGGAGATCGCAGAGACGGTGCGCTCGGAGATGGCGTGGTCGTCGTCGAGCAGGGTGCCGTCGACGTCGGTGGCGACCAACCGGGGAGCGCCCGTGTGGTGCGGCGCCTCGGGCGCGTCCGGCGAGATCACGACCACCACCCTACGGGCGGCGCGGACCCGTCGGCCGAGAGCGCAGCGGAACGAGCATCGACACGGTTACGCTCGGGGAGTGCGCGTGCTGGTGGTCTCGGCCCCGATGACCGGGCATCTGCTGCCTCTGCTCCCGCTGGCCGAGGCGCTCTGGGACTCCGGGCACGAGGTGCTCCTGGCCAGCGGCGGCGAGGCGCTGGAGGCCGACACCGGCAGCCTCCCGGTGATCGACGTGGCCCGGAACCTGCGGTTCGGCCGGATCGCCGCCGCCGCGATGGTGACCCACCCGGTCACCGCGCGCGCCGAGCTGGCCGGGCGCGGCGGCGACCGCGGGGTGCGCCGGCTGTTCGGGCCGGTGAACGAGGAGCTGGCCGACGCGCTGGTCACCGTTGTCGCGCAGTGGCGCCCGGACGTCGTGATCCACGAGCCGCTCGCGGCCGCCGGGGCGCTGGCCGCCGCGCGACACGACGTCCCGGCCGTGCTGCAGGAGAACAACCTGTACGCGGGCGCGGGCCTGGTCGAGGCGACCGTCGGCGCGCGGACGATGCAGCGGGCGATGTGGCGGCACGGGATGACCGCGCTGCCCGCGCCCGCCCTGACGCTGACCATCGCGCCGCCGAGCCTCGTCGGGCTCCGCGACGGGCTGCCGATGCGCCCGGTCGACACCGGGCACCGCCGCCGCGGCGACACCGACGTGCCCGGCTGGCTGCGCGCGCCGTCGGACCGTCCGCGCGTGCTGGTGACCCGGACGACGGTCGCCGGCCCCGGCCGCGGCGACCCGATGGCCGCCGCCGTGCGTGCCGCGGACGGCGTGGACTGCGAGCTCGTGCTGGTCCGGCCCTCGGCCAAGGTGGCCCGCAGGGTCGGGCCCGGGGTGCGGACGGTCGGCTGGGTGCCGCTGCCCGACGTGCTGCCCGGCTGCGCGGGCGTCGTGCACCACGGCGGGGCCGGGACGGTGCTCGCCGCCCTGTCCGCGGGGATCCCGCAGCTGGCCGTGCCCGGCGCGGGCGACCGCAGGCACAACGCCGAGCTGGTCGACGCCCGGGGTGCGGGGATCGCGGGCGAGGTCACCGCGGACGCCCTGGGCCGGCTGGTGCATGACGGCGAGCTGGCCGCCACCGCCCGCGCCGTGCGCACCGAGATCGAGGCCATGCCCCCGCCCCAGGCCCGGGTGGACGCCATCACCGCACTCGGTTGAGGCGCGCCCGATCCGTGATCGGCGTTGCGGGACAGGCAGCTGGAACCGCGGGGACTGACCACGCTGCCGGGCGGGTAGTCGCCGGTCATGAGTGCCGACGACCGCACCGTCTCCGCCCTGCTGGACACGGCCGGGCAGACCTACGCCGCCGAGGCCGGGATCACGCTCGAGGACAAGCCCGCCCCGCTCTACCGGCTGCTCGTGCTGGCCACGCTGCTCTCCACGCGGATCAAGGCCGAGCTCGCCGTCGACGCCGCGCACGAGCTCGTCTCCTCCGGGATGGGCACCCCGGAGAAGATGCGCGACGCCTCCTGGCAGGACCGGGTGGACGCGCTCGGGCGCGCGCACTACCGCCGCTACGACGAGCAGACCGCGACCGCGCTGGGCGAGGCCGCCGAGCTGTTGCTCGACCGGTACCGCGGCGACCTGCGTCGGCTGCGCGAGGAGGCCGGCGGCGACCCGAAGAAGATCCGGGAGCTGCTCACCGCGTTCCCCCGGCTCGGGCCGGTCGGCGCGGACATCTTCGCCCGCGAGGCCCAGGCCGTGTGGCCCGAGCTGCGCCCGGCCCTCGACGGCAAGGCGCTCGACGGCGCGGAGCGCGTGGGCCTGCCCCGGGACGGGAATGAGCTGGCCGAGCTCGTCGAGGGCGACCGGCTGGCCGAGCTCGCCGCTGCGCTGACCCGCGTGGCGCTGGACAAGGACGTGGCCGGCCAGGTCCTCGGTTCGTGACCTCCCCGCCCCGGACCTTCGGGGCGTCGGGCAACCGTCGAGATGAACATGACAGGGACTCCGACGCCCGCCGGCCCCTGTCACGTCCCGCTCGACCGCGACGTCCGGTCTCACGGGGCTGTCACCGGCGCGGCTACAGGACGGCGACGGCGACGATCAGGCCCAGCGCCACGTGCGCGGCGGCCACGACGTTCGCGGCGGCGCGGCGCTCCTCGGACTGGATGACCTCGCCGATGTCGATCCGGGTCACCCACTCCAGCAGCCGCACGGCGGCGACCTGGGCGATGATCCCGACCAGGCCGAAGATCAGCGACGACAGGATGCCCTCGAGCAGCGAGCCGGACGAGGAGTAGATCGCGACCACGATGATGAACGCCATCGACAGCATCCCGGCCGCGGTGATCGTCACCGCGTTCGGCAGGCCGGCGCGGACCATCTGCGGGAGCTTGCCCGGCGTGGTCAGGTCGATCGCCCAGAAGCCGAGCAGCATCAGCAGCACGCCGATCACGGCGTAGAGCAGGATCGCGCCGACACCGCGGCCGACGAAGCTCCAGTAGATCGCGTCCTGCGCCAGCACCGTGGTCGTCACGGGGAACCTCCGAGATAAGGGGAGCGGTCCGGGCGGATCGTGGGGATTCGTCCGGTTCGAAACGGGTGTGCGGGTACCGGGGGTGGAGCGGGTGCGACCTACTCGGGGATGCGGTGCGGGACGAACGCGGCGCCGTCGTCGGTGATCAGGCCGGCCGTCTCCCGGATACCGAGGCCGGCGGCGGTGTCGCCGACGACCCAGGCGCCCAGGGCCGGGCGGAAGCCGTCGAACTCGGGCAGCGGGGCGAAGAGCTGGTAGACGAAGCCCTCCTCGCCGTACACCCCGCCGGTCGCGACCTCGCTGCCCGGCGAGACGACCGTGATGTTCGCGCCCTCGCGCCCGAGCAGCGGCTTCTTGACGTACTCGGTGAGCATCCCGGGGTCACGCAGGTAGGCGGGCAGCAGGTTCGGGTGCCCCGGGTACATCTCCCAGAGCACCGCCAGCAGCGCCTTGTTCGACAGCAGCGTCTTCCACAGCGGCTCCAGCCAGAGCGTGTCCGGCAGGCTGCGCGACACGTGCTTGCCGAACTCGTCGCCGAGGATCCACTCCCAGGGATAGAGCTTGAAGGCCCCCGCGATCGGGGCCTCCTCGAGGTCGACGAACCGGTCCAGCGCCGAGTCCCAGCCGACGTCCTCGATCGCCAGGCCGATGGTGTCCAGGCCGGCCTCGGCGGCGGTCTCCTGCAGGTAGCCGACCGTGATGTGGTCCTCACCGGAGGAGTCCGCACCGGACCAGGTGAAGTGCACCTCGGCGCTGGGCAGCGACGCCTTGATCCCGCTCCAGCGCTCGACCAGCTTCTCGTGCAGCGAGTTCCACTGGTCGTCGTCGCCGTGGACGTCCTGCAGCCAGTTCCACTGCAGGATCGACGCCTCGAGCAGCGAGGTCGGGGTGTCCGCGTTGTACTCGAGCATCTTGGCCGGCCCGGACCCGTCGTAGCGCAGGTCGAACCGTCCGTAGACGTGCGGGTCGTGCCGTTTCCAGGAGGCCCCGACGGCCTCCCAGCACCACTCCGGCAGGCCGAAGTCGGCGTAGCGCTCGGTCGTCACGACGTGGTCGACGGCGTCCAGGCACATCGAGTGCAGCACCTCGACGTCCGCCTCCAGGGACAGGACCTCGTCCATCTCGAACACGTAGTGCACGGACTCGTCCCAGTACGGACGGCTGTTGCGCCCCGCCGCGTCCCGGCCGGGGATCCCGAACACCAGGCCCTGGTCGGCGACCGTCTTCTCCCACCCCGGACGGGGGGTGCCCTTCTCGCGCCGCATGGTGGTGTCGTCAGCTCCCGCTGCTGGAACCGCTGGAACCGCTGCCGGCCTTGCTGCCACCGCTGTTCACGCCGAGGCCGCCGCGGGAGATCGTGCTGCCCGAGGTGCCGCTCTTCACGGTCGCGCCCCGCGGCGGGGCCGAGACGTTCCCGCCGGTCGCGACCTGGCCGAGGCCACCGGAGCCGCCGTAGTTGTAGTGGTACTGCCGCCCGCCGCCGCCGAGGAAGATCGGGACGAACGCGAACCCGCCGCCGCCGTTGTTGACGTTGCCGTTGCCGGCCGCCTGCTGGCAGTTGGCGTCGTCGACGACGACGTTGTTCGCGTCGGTGCAGCGCGCCTCGACCTCCTCGCCGCTCGACGAGGCCGCGTAGACGGCCGCGATCAGCGCGACCACGCCGACGGTCGCGCCACCGCCGATCAGCAGCTTCTTGTTCTTCTTGCTGCGCGCCTCCTTGAGGCGCACCGCCTCGCGGTCGGAGCGGATCTTCTGCTCGCGCGCGCGGCGCTCGGCCAGCGTGGGCTCGCGCGGCGCGGTGTTCTCGTCCTGGCGCCGCATCCGCCCGGGTGTCGTCGGCGTCTCGTCCGTCGCGCCGTCGTCCGGGCCGCCGGGCTGCCCGGGCCCCCCGGACCCGTCGCCCGCCGCGTGTCGTCCGTCGTCGGTCATGGCTCACCCCCATACGCACCGTACCGGCTCCCGAACCCGTCACCTGGGCTCATTCCTCCGACCAACGGTATCCATTTCACAACGTCTCGGCCACGGCGGCCGTCGTTCGCAGCACGCGGCCGACCGACCGCCGCGCCACAGGCACGCCCGGGTGAATCCGCTGTGGAACGCACGGCATCATGGACGTCGTCATGGACCCCGTCTCCCCACATGGCGCCGCTCCCCCCCGTCGCCGCCACGCCTCTCCGGCCGGCCCCGGTGATCCCGGGTCGACCGCGGTCGTCGGCGCCTACGACGGGTACGACGGCCGCTACGGCCGCACCGCCGTCGTGCCGGACCCGGCGACCGGCGCGCCCGCCGGGCTGGCCCGTGCAGACCGGCGCACCCCCGTCCGTCCGGGGCGGCGGGGCCGGGACGCCACCACCTCCACCGCACGTCGGATCGGCGTGGGGATCCTGGTTGGCGCGTTCCTGATGCTGGCCGTGGCGTCGCTGGACTCCTTCCTCGGCGCGCAGGTCCCGGTCCTCGGGTCGTTCGCGTCCTCCGGGGCGGGCGGGCCCGGCGCGGCCCCGGCCGCCGACGAACCGCCGCCGATGCCGCCGCCGCCGGACACCGCGGGGGTCTGCCTGAACTGGAGCCGCCCGGACGCCGTGGACACCGCGGCCGTCGACTGCGCGCGACCGCACCTGTTCGAGCAGGCCGGCAACGTCAAGCTGCTCGACCAGCCCGCGTTCCCGAGCGACCAGGGCTGGCAGAAGCTCGTCGCCGAGCGCTGCACCCCTGTGGTCAACGGCTACCTCAAGAACAAGTTCGACCCGGACGGCAAGTTCCGGGTCGGTGCGCTCAAGCCGTCGCAGGCGCGCTGGGACGGCGGCGACCGGGGCATGCGGTGCGGCCTGCAGTCCGCGTCGCGGTCCGGGACGATGACCCCGATCAGCGGCAAGGTCGCGGCGCAGGACCAGTCCGCCGTGGTGCCCGCCGGGACCTGCCTGGGCATCGACGGCCGCACCGTCGGCGACCCGGTGGACTGCGCGAAGCCGCACGCCGTGGAGTCGGTCGGCGTCGTCGACCTTGGCACGCAGTTCAAGGAGGACATGCCCTCGGTCGAGGACCAGGACGGCTTCCTGCAGCCGGCCTGCCAGAAGGCCGCGGACACGTTCGCCGGCAGCAACAAGGCGGCGATCGCCCAGAACAAGCTCACCGTCTACTGGGACAACCTCTCCGAGCCGTCCTGGAAGGCCGGCAGCCGCAAGGTCAACTGCAACCTCGCCACGCTGCTGCCCGACGGCAGCGGGTTCGCCGCGATCACCGGCTCGGTGAAGGGCAAGCTCAGCGTCAGCGGCCAGCCCGCACCGCCTGCCGGGTCCGCGACGCCGGCGCCGGGTGCGCCGGACGGGTCCGCCACCTCGGGAACCCCGCCGACGGTCGGTACCGCCCCGACCTCGGGTGCCGCACCGCCGGGTGACGGGGGCGCCTCGGGTGGCCCGGTCGCACCGGCGACGCCGGCGCCGGGCCTGCCGAACATCCCGCCCGGCCTGCCCGGACTGGCGCCCTGACACGTGCGCACGCCATGAGTGTGCCGATGACGCCGGCGCGTTTCGAGGAGCTGGTCTCGGACGCCCTGGACCAGGTCCCGGAGGGTCTGACGGCGCGGATGGACAACGTCGTGGTGCTGATCGAGCCCCGCCACCCCGAGGACCCCGAGCTGCTCGGGCTCTACGAGGGCGTCGCGCTGACCGAGCGCAGCAGCGACTACGGCGGCGAGCTCCCGGACCGGATCACGATCTACCGCGACGCCGTGCTCGAGATGTGCGAGGACGAGGAGCACGTCGTCGACGAGGTCGCGATCACGGTGGTGCACGAGATCGCGCACCACTTCGGGATCGCCGAGGAGCGCCTGCACGAGCTGGGCTGGGGCTGAGCGCGTAGCCTGCGGAGCCGCGCATCAACACCGAGCGCGCAGCCTGCGGAGCCGCGCATCAACACCGAG
>NZ_JADQDD010000194.1 GCF_019263595.1 Pseudonocardia sp. KRD291
GCTGAGCCCGGCCGTGGACACCGTCGCCGCGCTGCCGTTCACCGCCGTCGGCACGATCCACGACGACCCGACGGAGCCGGTCCCGGTCTGGAAGGGCGGGACGCTGCTGTCCGCGGTGCCCGCCGACGCCGTCGACGCGCTGCTCGCCGCGACCTCCGGCGACGCCGGCGACCCGCTGCTCTCGGTCGAGCTGCGCCAGCTCGGGGGAGCGCTGGCCCGCGGCCCGCAGGTACCCAACTGCGTCGGCGGCCGGGACGCGGCCTACAGCCTGTTCGTGCTCGACCCGCCGCCCGCGGAGTCCGGCGGCCCCGGTGGCGCAGGCGGCCCCGTGTCGGCCCGCGGCGAGCGGCTCCTGGACGCGCTCGCCCCGTACTCCACCGGCGGTGCGGCGCTGAACTTCCTCGGCTCGGTCACCGACGTCGACCGGGTCGCGACGGCCTGGGACCCGGACACCTACCGCCGGCTGGTGGAGCTCAAGGGTCGCTGGGACCCGGAGAACCTGTTCCGGTTCGGCTACGCCATCCCGCCCCCGGACCGGCACCCGCCGGACACGACCGGGCCACCGGGACGGCCTGGCGGCGGGGCACTCGGGCCGGAGGCGTCGGCGATCGTCGACCTGTGCCGGCCGTGGTCCTCGGTCGCCGAGATCTCGGCGCGGCTGCACCTGCCGCTCGGGGTGGTGCGGGTCCTGCTGGAGGACCTGGACGACGCCGGCCGCGTGCACGTCCATCCCCCCTCACCGGGACACGGCGAGGACACCGACCAGTTGGAGAGGGCCCTGCGTGAACTCCGCAAGCGGATCTGAGACCGCCGCCCCGCGGCGCGGCGCCCGACCGGTCACGCCGCTCAAGGTCGTGGTCGCGGGCGCGTTCGGGGTCGGCAAGACGACGTTCGTCGGCTCGTCGTCGGACATCACCCCGCTCACCACCGAGGAGGTGATGACCGCGCCGAGCGAGGGCGTCGACGACCTGTCCGGGCTACCGGACAAGCGCACCACCACCGTCGCCATGGACTTCGGGCGCCTCGACCTCGACGACGACCTGGTGCTCTACCTGTTCGGCACGCCCGGCCAGTACCGGTTCTGGTTCATGTGGGACCAGCTGGTCACCGGCGCGGTCGGCGCGGTGGTCCTCGTCGACACCCGACGGCTGATCGACTCGTTCCCGGTGCTCGACTACTTCGAACGCGCCGGGATCCCGGTCGTGGTCGGCGTGAACGGCTTCGACGGCGAGTTCCCCTACACCGAGGACCAGCTCCGCGAGGCCCTCGCGCTCGGCGCCGGACGTCCGATCGTGCGCTGCGACGCCCGGGACCGGACCTCGGCCACCCGCACGCTGGTGACGCTCGTCGAGCACGCGCTGTCCGCCCGCGCGGCGGCGGACACGAGCACGGTCCCGAACGCCGGGGCCGCCCGGTGAGCCCCCGGACCCGGTCCGCGCTGCGGGTCCCGGCCCTGCTCGCCGGCGTCGCGCTCCTGGTGGGCGCCTGCTCGACCGGGCCGGCGGCACCCGAGCGCCCGGAGAAGACCTCGATCACGGTCACCGGGCTGCCGATCGTCGACGTCGCACCGCTGCACCTGGCCCAGCAGCAGGGACTGTTCGCCCAGCAGGGCCTCGACGTCACGATCAAGCCCCTGACCTCGTCTAACCAGAGCCTGCCCGGGCTCGCCGACGGCAGCGTCGACATCGTCGCCGGCGGCAACTACGTGACGTTCTTCGAGGCGCAGGCCCGCAAGGAGACCGACATCCGGGTCGTCGCCGAGGCCGCGCTCGCCTCACCCGGCCTCGACCAGGTCGTGACGAGCCCGCGCTCGGGCATCACCGACCCCCGCCAGCTGGCCGGGCGCACGGTCGCGGTGAACACCCCGGCCCCGAACATCCAGACGCTCACCCTGAACCGGGTGCTGGCGAGCCGCGGCGTCGACCCCGCGTCGGTGAGGTACGTGACGATGCCGTTCGCGCAGTCGGTGACCGCACTCGACTCCGGCGGGGTCGACGCGGCCTGGCTCGTCGAGCCGTTCGTCACCCAGGCCGAGCAGAGCATCGGCGCGCTGCCGCTGGTCGACCCGACCAGCGGGCCGACCGACGCGTTCCCGCTCGACGGGTACTTCACGACCGCCCGGTTCGCCGCGCAGTACCCGGCCACGATCGCCGCGTTCCGGCGTGCGCTCTCACAGGCCTCCGAGCGGGCCGCCGACGACGAGCAGGTGACGAGCAGCCTGCCGTCCTACACTCCGATCTCGGCGACGACGGCGGGCATCCTGACCCTGCCCGAGTACCCCTCGACGCTGCAGCCGCGACGGCTGCAGCGTGTGGCGGACCTGATGACGCAGGCGGGCATGATCCCGGACCGTCTGGACACGTCGTCGCTCGCGGTGCGGTGACCGGCCGATGGCGGCGAGCAGGAGGGGGAGCGGCGTGGACGACAGCGACAGCAGCCGGGAGAACGGCCGGGACACCGGCGCGCACGGGGACACCGGCGGCGTGCCCGACCCGGACCGTCACCGGCACAGCATCTACATGACCGGCGTGCTCGCCCGCGCGCTGACCGCCCAGCTCGAGGACCTGGCGCGGACCGAGGACGACGCCGGCTGGTGGTTCGCCCGCTCCGGGCACCGGGACGGGGACCGATGAGCACCCACGAGGGGCACCCGGACGGCGGGCACCCGAACGGCGGGCACCCGACGTCCGGGTCGCCGCAGGTCGTGCACGTGCGGGTGCGCGCCGCCGGTGCCCGTGCGCTGTCCGAGGCGACGGTGACGGTGCTCGACGAGCAGGGCCGTCAGGTCACCGCGGGCCGCGTCGGGCCCGACGGCGCGTTCCGCACACCGGTCCCGGACGCCGGGGCCTACCTGGTGATCGGCGCCGCGCCGGGGTGCGCCCCGCAGACCACCACCGTCGTCGTCGACGGCCGCACCCCGCCCGCCCCGGTCGACGTCGTGTTCGCCGGTGCCGCTCCGGGTTCGGTGTCCGGGGTCGTCACCGGGACCGACCGCCGCCCGGTGCCGGGGGCGACCGTGTTCGTCGGCGACGAGCAGGGCGAGGTCGTCGCGACCCGGCACACCCCGGCCAACGGGGCCTACGCGATCGACGACCTGGACCCGGGCACGTACACGGTGGTGGCCGGCGCGACCGGGTTCCGGCCCGCGTCCGACCTCGTCGTGATCACCGGGCCGGAGCCGGCGCGCCGCGACCTCGTGCTGGCCCCCGAGGTGGCGCTGCAGGGCACCGCCCGCACCGTCGACGGCCGCCCGGTCCCGGACGCGCGGGTGGCGCTGCTCGGCCCGGACGGGCGCACCGTCGCGGTGACCGACACCGACGCCGCGGGCGACTACGCGTTCACCGGGGTGCCCGACGGCGACTACACCGTGATCGTCACCGGGTTCCCGCCGGTCGCCGACGTCGTCCGGCTCGACGGCGGCGCCGCCCGCCACGACGTCCGGCTCGCCCACCGGCCCCAGCAGTGAACGAGAGCTGCTCCCGTGCACCGGCGCTGGACGAGAGCTCCGCTCGCACACCCCGGCCGGACACCGCGCGGGCGGGAGTCCGATGATCGACCTCGCACCGCACGTCCCGGCCGGGTCCGGACTCTGGTGGGGCCAGGCCGCGGCCGAGTCCGGGCCCCTGGTGGACGCGCTGCTCGACCAGGTGACCGAGATCGGCCCGTGCCGGGCCTTCTGCGGGCTCACCTGGAACCGCCGTGTCACCCGTGAGCTGCCCGAGGCGCTGTCGCTGACGTCCTACGGGGCGCTCGGCGACCTGCGCGCACTGTCCGTCGAGGGCCGTCTCGACGTCGTGCCGGTGCACTACTCGGGCCTGCCGCGCCTGTTCGCCGAGGGACTGCTGCCCCGTGACGTCGGCCTGCTGCAGGTCTCGCCGCCCGGACCGGACGGCCTGTGCACGGTCGGCATCGGCGCGGACTACACCGCCGACGCGTTGCTGCACACCCGCACGCTGATCGCGGAGATCAACCACCGGATGCCGGCCACCCGGGGGACGCCCGGGATCCCGGTCGAGCGGTTCGCGGCGACGATCGAGACCGACCGTCCGCTCGTCCCCGCCCCCGAACGCGAGCCGGACGCCGTCGACCAGGCCATCGCCGGGCACGTCTGCGAGCTCGTCGCCGACGGCGACACCGTGCAGATCGGCGTCGGACCGCTGCCCACCGCCATCCTGGACGGCCTCACCGGGCACCGTGACCTGGGCTTCCACGCCGGGATGGCGACCGATGCGGTGCTGCGCCTGGTCGAGACCGGCGCGCTCACCGGCTCGCGCAAGGAGATCGACACCGGGATCGTCGTCACCGGGACCGTGATCGGAAGCACCGCGCTCTACCAGGGACTGGACCGGATGCCGGTCGAGTTCCGCCCGGCCGGCTACACCCACAGCCCGCGGGTCCTCTCCCAGCTGCGCACCCTGGTCTCGATCAACTCGGCGGTCGAGGTCGACCTCACCGGGCAGGTCGGCGCCGAGGTACGGCGCGGGCGCTACATCGGCGGGATCGGCGGCCAGGCCGACTTCTCCGGCGCGGCCGCCCGCACCGGGTCCCGGTCGGTCATCGCCCTGCGCAGCCGCTCCGGCGACGAGTCCACGATCGTCGCCGCACTGCGCGGAGGCGTCGTGACCACCGCGCGCGCCGACGTCGACGTCGTGGTCACCGAGTACGGCGCGGCGCACCTGCGCGGCGCCACCCCCGGCCAGGCCGCGCAGAGACTGATCGCGATCGCCGCCCCGGAGTCCCGCGACGAGCTCACCCGCTCGCTCGCCCCCTGAGTAGTCCCGCCTCGGTGACCTCGCGGCCCGGGTCGGCGGCGCCACGCCCCGCTGCGGCGGTGTCGGGGGTGCGCACTACCGTGCTGCCCATCGGCAGGAGCACGTCGGCGAGGAGGATCATGGCGGATCAGGATCCGGTCGGTCTCGTCGCCGGGACCGAGGACTCCACACCGCTGTTGTTCTCCGTCGGCCTCGCGCCGGGGCAGTACCTGCAGCTCGACGACGTCGTCGTCACCCGCCGCCCGGTGCCGGGCGTCGGGGAGGTGACGACGTCCGGGGTGGTCACCGAGATCCGGGCGCGGCACGAGGGCGCCACCTACGGCTCCGACGTGTTCCTGATCGCGGACGGGGTGCTGCCCGCGCAGGTGCAGGAGATCGCCGAGATCACCACGACCCGGGTCGAGCCGGAGTGCTACGTGCCGCCGACGCCCGGCTCCCCGGCCCGGCGGGCCACCGGCGACGAGCGGTCCTCGGCGCTGTACTTCGACCAGATGGAGTCGACGGTCGCGGTCGGGCTCGGGCGCGACGGCGAGCCGATCCTGGTGAACCTGGAGTTCCTCGACGGCACCCGCGGCGGCCACGTGTCGATCAGCGGCATCTCCGGCGTCGCGACCAAGACCAGCTTCGCGCTGTTCCTGCTGTACTCGATCTTCCACAGCGGCGCGCTCGGACGGCGGTCGGTGAACGCGAAGGCGCTGGTGTTCAGCGTCAAGGGCGAGGATCTGCTGTTCCTGGACCGGGCCAACACCCGCCTCGACGAGACCCAGCGCGAGCGCTACCGCCGCCTCGGTCTGCCCGCGCAGCCCTTCGCCTCCGCCGGGTTCTTCGCCCCGCCGACGCCGGACGACCCGGCCGGGCGCCCGCACGTCACCGGCCGGACCAGCGGCGTCACCCCGTTCTGGTGGACCCTGGCCGAGTTCTGCCGCGGCGAGCTGCTCCCGTACGCCTTCGCCGACGCCGAGGACGAGCGCAACCAGTACACGATGGTCATCCACCAGGTCGCCGCACAGCTCAAGCGCGACGCCGTCGAGGTCGACCAGGGCGCGGTGCAGCTCGGCGGGCGCACGATCCGGACCTACGCACAGCTCGTCGAGTTCGTCTCGGACAAGCTCAACGACGAGGACGAGCGCCGCGACTGGGCGGGCCCGGTCACCGGCACCGGGACGATCAACGCGTTCCTGCGCCGCCTGCGGTCGAGCCTCAAGCCGCTGCGCACTCTGCTGCGCGGCGACCTGGCCGAGGTGGCGGGCCGGAAGGTGAGCACCGAGGGCCAGCAGGTCACGGTCGTCGACCTGCACAACCTCCCCGAGCGGGCACAGCGCTTCGTCGTCGGCGTGGTGCTGGCCGCCGAGACCGCCCGCAAGGAGACCGCCGGGACCGGCGGGCTGCTGTTCACGATGATCGACGAGCTGAACAAGTACGCGCCGCGGGAGGGCTCGAGCCCGATCAAGGAGGTGCTGCTCGACATCGCCGAGCGCGGCCGCTCGCTGGGCATCATCCTGATCGGCGCCCAGCAGACGGCCAGCGAGGTGGAGCGGCGGATCGTGTCCAACTCCTCGATCAAGGTCGTGGGGCGGCTGGACCCGGCCGAGGCCGGACGCCCGGAGTACGGGTTCCTCCCGCCGTCGCAGCGGGCGCGGGCGGTGCTGGCCAAGCCGGGCGCGATGTTCGTCTCGCAGCCGGAGATCCCGGTGCCGCTGGCCGTGGAGTTCCCGTTTCCGGCCTGGGCGACGCGGCTCTCCGAGGCCGGCGACGAGCCCGCACCTCCCACCAGCACCGGGAACGGCAGCAGCGGCAACGGTGCTGCGCGGCGTGATCCGTTCGCCCACCTGCCCACCGCGACCGATGACGACGACGCCCCGTTCTGATGAGGTTCCTGCACACCGCCGACTGGCACGTCGGCAAGACGCTGAAGGGCCGCAGCCGCCTCGACGAGCAGGAACAGGTCCTGCGCGAGATCGTCGCCGTCGCCCGCGCGCACGAGGTGGACGCCGTCCTCGTCGCCGGGGACCTCTACGACACCGCGGCCCCGTCCGCGGCCGCGCAGACGCTGGTCATGCGCACCCTGCTCGGCCTGGCCCGCGACGGCACACCGGTCGTCGCGATCGCCGGCAACCACGACCACGGGCCGACGCTGGATGCCTACCGGCCCCTGGCGAACGCCTCCGGGATCACGCTGGTCGGCTCCGCCCGCCCGGCCGACAGGGGTGGGCTGGTCGAGATCACGGCGCGGTCGACGGGGGAGCGGGCCCGGGTCGCGGTGCTGCCGTTCCTGTCGCAGCGCTACGCGGTGCGCGCCGCGGACCTTGTCACCCGCACGCCGGGGGAGAACACCAGCAGCTACGACCAGCAGCTGCGCGACATCCTCGCCACGCTGACGGCCGGGTTCGCCGACGACACCGTCAACCTCGTGATGGCCCACCTGACCGTCCTGGACGGGGCGTTCGGCGGCGGCGAGCGGGCCGCGCAGTCGATCTTCGAGTACGCGGTGCCGGCGACGATCTTCCCGGTGGAGGCGCACTACGTGGCACTCGGGCACCTGCACCGCCGCCAGCAGATGCCCGCGCCGTGCCCGGTGCACTACAGCGGCGCGCCGCTGGCCGTCGACTTCGGCGAGCAGGAGAACACCCCCGTCGTGTGCATCGTCGACGCGAGACCCGGCACCCCGGCGAAGGTCACCGACGTGCCGATCACCGCAGGGCGGCGGCTGCGCACCGTACGCGGCTCGGTCGCCGAGCTGGCCGCACTGGCCGACGGGGTCGGCGAGGACTACCTGCGGGTGCTCGTGTGCGAGCCGGCCCGCGCCGGGCTGCGCGAGCAGGTCACCGGCCTGCTCCCGAACGCGCTGGAGGTGCGGATCGACCCCGAGTTCGCGGCCCCGGTGACGGTCTCGCGCCCGGCGACCGGGCCCGAGCGGCACCCCTCGGAGCTGTTCTCCGAGTACCTGCGCAGCCGCGGTATCGCCGACCCGCGGGTGGAGACCCTCTTCGCCCGGCTGCACGACGACGTGACCGGGGGCGCCTGATGCGCCCGGTGCTGCTGCGGATGGACGGGTTCGCCTCGTTCCGCGAGCCGACCGTCGTCGACTTCCGCGATGCCGACTACTTCGTGCTGGTCGGCCCGACCGGGTCCGGCAAGTCCACCGTGATCGACGCGATGACGTTCGCGCTCTACGGCTCGGTGCCCCGCTGGGACGACCGGCGCACGGTCGGGCTGGCGCTGGCCCCGACGGCCGGGCGCGGCACCGTCAGCCTCGTGTTCGACCTCGCCGGTGACCGCTACGTCGTGGCCCGCGAGCTACGCCGCACCGCCTCCACCGGCAACGTCACCGTCAAGGGTGCGCGTCTGGAGAAGCTCACCGATCCTCAGGGCGACGGCGGGCCCGACGACGCGACCGAGCCGGTCGCGGACGGCGCGGCGAACGTCTCCAAGCAGGTGGAGGCCCTGCTCGGGCTGCCCTTCGAGGACTTCTGCACCTGCGTGGTGCTGCCGCAGGGCGACTTCGCCGACTTCCTGCACGCCGCGCCGAACGACCGTCAGAAGAAGCTGGAGCGCATCCTCGGGCTCGACGTCTACGAGCAGATCATGCGCCGCGCCAACGAGGACTCCAAGATCGCTCAGCAGCGCGCGGACCTGCTCGGCGAGCAGCTCGAGCGCTACGCCGACGCCACCGACGACGCCGAGCGGGCGGCGACCACGACGGTGAGCGCACTGCAGGATCTGGCCGGGCGGGTCGACAAGTCCGGCCCGGAGCTGGCGGCCGCGGACACCGCCCTCGCCGCGGCCGAGACGGCCGTGGCGCGCGTGCGCGGCGAGCGCGACCTGCTGGCCGCGCTCGAGGTGCCCGAGGGGCTCGCCGCCCTCGGCCTGCGCCGCCACTCCTCCGCCCGCGCCGCCGCCGCGGCCCGCGAGCACGCCGACGCCGCCGAGCGCGACGACCTCGCCGCGCGCGAGGCCCGGGACGCCGCGGAACCCGGACGCGGACGCCTGGAGAGGGTCCGGCGCGAGCACGCCGAGCTGGCCGCCCTCGACGCGGACCTGCCCGGGATCCGCGCCCGCCACGACGAGGCCGTCACCGGGGCCGGGCAGGCGGGCACCGCGGCGGAGGCCGCACGGGTGGCGGTCGACGACGCCCGCACCGTGCGCGACGCCGCGGCCGAATCACTGTCGGCCGCGAACGAGACCCTCCGCCGGCTCGCCGCGGAGATCGACGCGCTGCGCACGCCGTCGGCTCCCGAGGGTCTCGACGAGCTGGACCGCCGCCGTTCCGACGCCGCCGCCGCGCTCGACGCCGCCGCGCGGACGGCGACCGCGGCCGAGGACGCCGAGAGCGCGGCCCGCGACGCCGCCGCGGCCGCACCCGACCGGGCGCCGCTGGAGCAGGCCCGCCGCGACCACCGTGACCTGGCCGCCGCCCGGACCGAACGCGACGCCACGGACGCCCGGCTGACCGCCGCCGAGCGGGAGGTCGCCTCCGCCGGCGGGCGTCTGGCCGAGGCCCGCGAGCACCTCGACGCGGCGCGGGCCGAGCAGGACCTGCTCGAACGCACCGACCGGGCCGCCGCGCTGCGTCCCGCCCTGGTCGTGGGGGAGGACTGTCCGGTCTGCGCCCGGACGGTCGCGACGCTCCCGGCGCCGCTGCCCGGCACCGACCTCGACGGTGCCCGGCACGCCGTCGACGCGGCCGAGGAAGTCCACGAACGGGCCCGCGCGGCGAGGACCGCGGCGGACACCGCGCGCGCCACCGCCGTCGCCGACGTCGAACGCACCGCCGGGTCGGTCGCACGCCTGGAGTCCGCGCTGGCCGGGCTCCCGGACCCGGACGGCGTCGAGTCCGCGCTGGCCGGGATCGACCGTCTCGCCGGCGCCGTCGACGAGGCCGCCGGCGCGGCCCGCACCGCGCGCCGGCAGCGGGACACCGCCGCGGCCACCGTGGAGTCCGTGCGCACCGACACGGCCGCCGCCGCGGCGCAGCTCGGCGCGGCCCGGGACCCGCTGGTCCCGCTCGGCGCACCCGGCGTGGACACCGACGACGTCGCCGCCGGATGGCGCGCACTCGTCGCGTGGGCGGAGCAGGAGGCGGCCCGCCGCGAGGCAGGCGCCGGTCCGGCACGGGCCGCGGCCGACGCCGCCGAACACGACCGGGACACGGCCGAGCATGCGTTCGCCGAGGCCGACCTGGCCGCGACCGCGCGGCGGCGGGACGAGACCGCCGCCGTCCGCGCCGAGCAGGAGACGGCCGGGGCCCTCGCGGCGGCGCAGCGCCGCATCGCCGAGCTGCGCGGCTCGCTCGACGGCGAACCCGCCGACGCCGACGCCGCCGCCGAGCTCGCCCGGATCGACGGGCTGCAGGACGCCGCCCGCGCCGCCGACGCCGCCCTGCGGGCCGCCCGCGCCGCGCTACGCACCGCGGAGCAGGACGCGCGGGCCGGCGAGCGCGAGGTCACGCAGGCCTGGGACGCGCTGCGCGCCGTCCGCGACCCCCTCGTGGCGCTCGGGGCCCCGGCCCTGGACGGCGACGAGCCGGCCGCCGCCGCGAAGGTGCTCACGACATGGGCGGCACGCGAGACGACCGTGCGGGAACGGTCGCTGGCCGAGGCCCACGACGCCACCGACGTCGCCCGTAGGAGCCGGGACGCGGTGCTGCGGGGGCTGGTCGATGACCTGCGGGCGCACGGGATCGAGCCCGGCGCCGAGCCCGCCCGCACCGCACCCACCGCCGTCGCGACGGCGCTGGAGGCGGCCCGCGCCGCGCACGCGCGGGTCGTGGAGCGCCGCGAGGCCGCGGCCGCGCTGGTGGCCGAGCGGGCGCAGGCGCAGGAGGCGCGCGAGGTCGCGAAGCTGCTCGGCGACCAGCTGCGCTCGAACAACTTCCCGCGCTGGCTGGTCGCCTCCGCGCTGGACGCTCTCGTCGTGGACGCCTCGGCGAGCCTGGCCGACCTGTCCGGCGGGCAGTTCGAGCTGACCCACGACAAGGGCGAGTTCCTGGTCGTCGACCACGCCGACGCCGACGCCCGCCGGCCGGTCAAGACCCTGTCCGGCGGCGAGACGTTCCAGGCGTCGCTGGCCCTCGCGCTCGCCCTGTCGGCCCAGCTGTCCGGGCTGGCCGCCCAGGGCGCCCCGAAGCTCGAGTCGATCTTCCTCGACGAGGGCTTCGGGACGCTCGACGAGGCCAACCTGGAGATCGTGGCGGGCGCGCTGGAGAACCTGGCCGTGCGCGGCGACCGGATGGTCGGGGTGATCACGCACGTGCCGGCGCTGGCCGAGCGGATCCCGGTCCGGTTCTCGCTGAGCCGCGACCAGCGCACCTCGACCGTCGTCCGGGAGGGCGCGTGAGGTTCGCCGTCGACCCGTGGGACCCGGCCTACGGGACCAGCCTCGACGTCGAGCCCGGCTCCGGTGCGGACACGGGCGCCGCCCCGTCCAGCGCCGAGATCGACGTCGGCGTGGAGGTCCCGCAGACGCGGTGGGCCCCGGTCGGGCCGACGGCCGGGACCGTCGCGCCGGACACGGTGCTGTTCGTCGACGGCGTCCGCCGGGTGGACGCTCAGATCTGGGTCGACGAGGCCGACGGCGACGCGTCCCCGGCGCTGTGCGCGTCCTACGCCGCCGGGGTCGTGTGCTGCCGCGCCGGCGAGGTCGCGCAGCTGCGGACGTCACTGGTCCGGCGCGCGCTCGTGACGACCCGGGCCGACGCCGAGGACGTCGTCACCACGGCCGGTCGCTACCGCGCGAGCGTGACCGGCGAGCGGGCCGACACCGCCCCGATGCAGGTGCTGTCGCTGGCCCTGCAGCGCGAGCTGGCCGAGGTCGAGCTGATCGCGGCGGGCACCGCGCGGGAGGACCATCCCGACGGATCGGACCTGCTGGTGATCGACGGTCCGCTGCGGGGACGTCAGCACCTGCCGCGGGCCCTGGGTTTCGTGAAGAGCCACCGCAGCGAGTACCTGCCCGCGCCGCTGGGCGCCGTCGTGTCGCGGCTGCGGGCGGGGGAGCGGACCCCGGTGTTCCGGGTCGGCACCTCCTGGTCGCGCTACACCTGGTACCTGCGGCTGCCGTGCGCGCCGGGTGCGCCGTGGGCCGGTGTGGTCCGGGTCGAGTCCGGCGCCGACCTCCCGGCCCCGGACGCGGTCGCGATGGCGACACTGTCCCAGGCGGTGCTGCCGCGCTACGCCTCCGTCGAGTACAAGGACTCCCGCGCCCCGCAGAATCTCTACCCGATCGCCGGCCTGGAACGCGCCCTGCGCCGCCGCCTCGGCGAGGTCC
>NZ_JADQDD010000195.1 GCF_019263595.1 Pseudonocardia sp. KRD291
TAGCGGGCCAGGAGCTTCGCTGCGGCCCGGTAGGAGGAGGCGTGGCCGACGAGGGCGCCGTGGTCGTTCTCGACCCGGTACCGGCCGCTATCGCGCAGCACAGTCCCGCCTGCCCCGGTGCCCGAGAGGATCACCAGCGCTTTGCCGGGTTCGACGACGTCGACACCGATCACCCCGGACGACCGGGACGGCGCCCGCTTCCTTGGCTTGTCCGTCGGTGCGGCCGGTTGGGGGAGGGGTCGGAGGTGGTCCCAGCGGGTCACCATGTCGCGGGTGGCCTTGGGGACCAGCACCGAGCGGGCCGGACCCTCGTCGCCGTTGTGGTGGACGTGGTGGGTCCCGCCGAGGCGGAGGTGACCGGAGTCGAGCAGCTGCCCGACCGTGTCTCCGTCGTGGCGGGAGACGGCTTCAGCACAGCCCGGACGGGCCGCATCCGCCCGCAGGACCAGCCCGGTCCGCTCGGTCACCAGGAACCCCGGCTCCTGCGCCGCCTGGACGATGCGAGCGACCTCCCGCGGGTCCTGCGTCTCGGTCTGGCCCTCGTTGCTGGTGTCGATGATGGCCGGGTCGCCGAACAGCGCCCCTTGCACGGTCGATCCGGTTGGGCTGGTCATGCGGACCACCACCAGGTGGAGCGGGCCTCCCAGGACCATTCACGGGCGAGTTGGCGTACGAGGTACCACTCGGTCACGGCGGCGATGGCGGTGATGATCCAGAACCAGCCGGAGTGGGTGCCGAAGTGCAGCCAGGAGCCGCCGACGATCAGGACGAGTAGGACGGTGAGCTTGGCCCACATGCGCAGGGCCCACATGGTCGTCGTGCCCATCAGGCGGCCCCCCGATCCCCGGCCAGGGCGATCACGTCGGCGTTGCGGGGTGCGCAGCGTGCGACGAGTTCGGTGATGTCGTCGTCGGTGACGTACGCGGCCCGGAACCGGACCGGGAGTCGGGAGCCGTGGTCGATGACGAACCCGATCCCGGCGTGCCGGTCATCGCCGGGGATCTCATCGGCCAGCGCTCCTCGTTCGCGGGCGCCTTCGCCGAGCACCATGTCGACGTGGCTGGCGGCGGTGACAGCCAAGCAGATTCGCTGGGTGAACAGCTCCCGGACGTCGAGGACGTCCTTGCTGGGCTCCTGTAGGTAGCCCTGCACCGAGAACAGCGACGCGCGGCCCTGGGTCATGATCTCCGCGAGCAGCCGCAGGGCCTCGCGCACTGCTGTTCGGTCGCCGTAGGCGGTGAGCATGGCCATCTCGTCGATGACCAGCAGCTCCACCGGCGTCTGCTCCGACGGGGTGCATTTACGGATGTTGTTGTCGCGCATCCAGTCCTGGCGGTCGCGCATCGAGTCGCGGAACTCGGTGAGCAGCTTCAGTGCCTCACCCATGCTGGTGGCGTAGCGGTGGAACAGCGGAGCGCCCTGCTCGGTCTCCACCCCGCCCTTGAGGTCGACCATCCAGACCCGGGCGACGCCGTCGCGGATGCACGGACCCAGGGACCGCAGCGTGCCCCACAGGACGGAGCCCTTCCCGGAGCCGGTGCGCCCGGCCACGAGGCGGTGGCCGTCGATGACGGAGGCGGTGAAGGGCTGGCGGTGTTCGTTGTCGCCGATCTCCAGCGCCCGAAGGTCCACCTCGTCGACATGTTCCGGGATGTCGGGTGCGGGGATGACCCGGGTGAACGGGAGTTCCCACTCGATGACGATCGCGAGGACGCCGGGACGGTGCCGGGTGATCGCGACCCGGTGCACGATCATGGCCTCCCACAGGATCGAGGCCTTCTCCTGCCAGAACGCGACGTCTTGGCCGCGGACCGTGCGGACGTAGATCGTGTCGATCGTGGGAGACGACGAGCGGACCCGCAGGACCCGGGGCACGAGCTGTTCGCCGCTGTGGCGGTGCTCGCGGGTCAGGCCGCAGTCGGCCATGAGCCGGGCCCAGCGACGGCCCCGGTAGACCGTCCAGCGCCGCCAGAACGCCCGCAGCCGGGGCGCGGCGAACCGATCGAAGCTGGCCGGGTGCGCCCGGCTCCACACGAGCGTCCCGACGACCAGACCCGCGACCACACCACTGGTGATGATCAGGCCGAGGGTCAGAAGCACACCGCTGCCGAGGAACGGGGCGAGGACGAAGCCGGGGTGTCGGGCCAGCCACGCCAGCCCCTGGAACTCCCGGCCGGGTGGCCGGGTGGCGCGTCCCGCGTGGGTGCGGGCTGCGCCGTTGGTGCGGGTTGCGGTGCTACTACGCTTGCTCATTGCTACCAGTCCTTCGGATGCGTTTCTGGGGTCCGGTAGCGGGGCGCCCGTTGTTGTTTCCGCCAAGAATCAGTTCAACGGGCGCCCACCACCAGGGGCGGTCATTTCTGCTCGCGCAGCGCTCCACGCGCCGAATCGAGCTGCACTGTGAGCGCGGCGACATCGCGCGCGAGGTTGTCGTGGGTGTTCTTGAAGCCACCCGTGCGGTACGGGATGCCGTGCAGCGAGCGCCGTAGTTCGCGCATCGCCGCGTCCAGCTCCTCCACGGTCCGGTCGACGGCCTTGGACATGTCATTTCCTCCACTCACGGGAGACCAGCTCGGCCTCCCACTTCTTGGCCGAGTCGGCCATCACGCGCAGCGATCCCTGGGACTTCTTCGCCGCCGCCGAGATGTCCTCCGGGGAGGCCACCGACCAGTGCTGCCCCTGCCCGCCGGCCTTCGCCGTTGCGCCCTTGCCCCCGGTCCGGGACCGCTTGCCGGTGCCGTTGTCGGTGGCCTTGGCGGCGACCTTCTCGGCCTGGGCCAGGGCGTCCCCGACGAGCTGCAGGGCCCGCCGGAACTCGCCGTACTTGCGCAGCGCGCGCCGGTTGACCTTCGGCAGCGTCTTCAGTCGGTCCCGTGGCCCGAGGTTGAGCGCCACCGCCTACACCCCCTTGCGGATGGCGACCTGGGCCAGGCGCAGGCCCTCCGCGACCCCGGCCCGCCACGCCTGCTCGGTCGGAACCACCGGGGATTCCGTGCGGGACCAGCGGCGCCGCTCATGCTCCAGCCGCCGCACCAGCCGGCCCACACCCGTGATGACTCGTGGCCGGTTCATCGTGGTCGTGCTCATCGCCCTGCCTCCGTTCCCGCCAGCGGTGCCGAGTTGTCCCGGCCGCTGATCTCGCCTTCTCCGAAGCAGCCCGGGCAGGTGCCCGAGCCACTGCACGCGCTGCACTCGATCCCGTTGACCGAGTCGCCGTAGCCGTCACACGCATCGCAGTCGCGGCTACCGCTGCATTCGCCACACATCACTTGCGATCACCCCTGATCGGAGACACACGTGTCCCCGCCGCGGAATTGAATGGAATTGCCGGGAACGATCCGGCGGAAGAAGCTGGGCCGCTTTTAGGCGGCCGGGTCGCTGGTCGCGCGAACCCCGATTGCGTTCTGGTGTTCGGTCAGGTCGTGTTCTGCCTGCTCCAGCACCCCACGGAGGCGGGCGATCTCCGGGCGGCCGAGGAACAACGTCACCGACCCGCCGGAACCGGTCGCCTCCACCGTCGCCCGATCATCAGCCGGGTAGATCTTGGTGCCGAGGCTCGTGTTGTCGTAGACGTGCATCCCGACCCACACCGTGGACGAGGGCATCAGGTCCGGGACGGCAGTCACTGGTCACCCTCCCCGTCCTTGCTGCGCCGGGCAGGCATCGGGGCCGGGGTGGCGTGCTTGAGGCCCATCGCCTTGAACGCGATCCCCGACACCGTCCGACCGTCGGGCGAGTCGATCGAGTACGGGCTGACCTTGACGTCGAGCAGCTGAACCCGGGTGTCCTCCGGGTACCCCTCACCCGGGTCCGCGGTCAGCGTCACCTTGATCTCCTCGCCCTTCGGAGCCCGCTGCCCCGCCACAACCTGGAGCTTCGCGAACAGCGACACCACGAACTGCGCCACCCCGTCCCGATCGGTCACCGGCACATCAGCGCCGTTCGCGTCCTGCCGCATCTTCAGTGCGGGCGGCTCCACCACCGTGAGCTTGTAGCCGTCGAGCACCACCGGAAGGTCCCTCACTGTCGTCTCCTCTCGCGACCCCTCATGACTGGACGTCTAGGGGAGTAATTACGAGAGTAGAGCACGTCTAGACGAGTTGCAACGGCAGGTTCGTAGATCGGTCGTTCCTGCAGTTCAGCGGGCAGGAATGTCGTACTCCAGTACGTAGGCAGGAGCCGCCTTGACGGTGTCGCAGACCTCGACCGGCACGCCCGCGGTGTCGTAGGCGGTGCGCACGACGACCAGCACCGGCACGCCATCGGCCAGATCCAGGCGACGACGCTCGCTCGCGGTCGGCATCCGCGCGGTGACCTCTTCGACGAAGTGGTCAAGGACGTGGCCGGACTCCTCCAGCCGTGCATAGATGCCGCCCGGCCCGGTGTCGGCCTCCAGGATCGCCGTGCCCTCGGCGATGGCCAGCGGCAGGAACGAGGTCGCCACCTCGATCGGCCGGTCGTCGGCGAGGTACCGGCGGGACCGCACCGCGACACGGTCATCCTCAGCCAGCCGCAGGCGCTCCCGGACGTCCGCCGGGGGAGCGACACGATCGATCTCGATCTGATCCACCGTCGGACGGACTCCCGCCTTGTCCGCTTCGGCCAGGAACGCGGCCTGACCGGCCTCACGATGCTTGCGCGCGAACCGGTCGGACGCCAACCGACGGACCGGCGCCGGCATCCGCACGAACACCCCGCGCCCGTGCTCGGCCACAACCCGGCCCTCGGTGCGTAGCTCTTGGATTGCTTGGCGAGCCGTCATCCGAGCGACGCTGTAGTGGGCGGTCAGCTCGGCCTCAGAAGGCAGCCGGTCGCCCGCGCGCAGGTCACCCCGGTCGATCGCGCCCCGTAGGTGATCCGCGATCTGCCGATACGGTGGCCGACCATCCTGTCGGTCGAGTTCCCCAAGCTGCACGCCACTCCTCCAGTCGTCCAGACGAGAGGGTAACCTACCGTTGTACACTCTCCCTGAAAGGCTCAGGACATGACCGACTCGCCCAAGCACTCTGTCAGCGTGGCCGGAATTGTCGTGCGCGACGACGGGCGAATTCTTGTGATTCAGCGCCGCGACAACTCCCATTGGGAACCGCCCGGCGGTGTGCTGGAGCTGGGGGAGACCTTCGAACAGGGTGTCCGCCGCGAAGTCGTCGAAGAGACCGGCATCGACGTCGAGGTCGAGCGACTGACCGGCGCCTACAAGAACCTGTCTCGCGGCATCGTCGCCCTTGTGTTCCGCTGCCGGCCCGCCGGTGGTGAGGCCACGACCTCAGACGAATCCCGCCGGGTCGACTGGCTCACCCCCGACGAGGTCAGCGGGCACATGGACCCCGCGTACGCCGTCCGTGTGCACGACGCCCTCACTGACAACGCTGCCTCGCGCGCCCACGACGGCGTGCAGCTCGTCGCACGCTGACCGGACCGCTCGACCGCTCTGATAGCGGTGGTCTTCCCGGTGGCCGTGAAACGTGCCTATGCGTGGCTGGGGCTACTGCGTGCGAAGAGAATCGCTTGCGGAGCCTTCCCTCCCGGGTCAAGCAGCATGTGGGCGTCGATCTCGAATCCGGCGTCGCGCAGCCAGGTTGCTACCTGCTCCGGCTGTCGCCGGTGGACGTACACGCGCATCGGGTGACCGCCGTAGCCCTGTGTCTTCCACTCCGACTCGTTGCCGACGTGGAACAGGAGCTGGAGCGGTCTGCCTGGACGCAAGGCTCGATGGAAGTGCCCGAACACAGTCGGCACCTCTTCGTCGGGGATGTGTATCAAGGACTGCCAGGCCAGCAGGCCGGCCAGGGACGCGGCGGGAAGGTCCAGGTCCGTCATCGAGCCCACCTCGAAGCGCAGGCCCGGGTGATCACGCCGCGCCACGTCGATCATCCCAGGTGACAGGTCGATCCCGAAGGCGTCGACGCCGAGCTCGTGGAGGTGGGCGGTGACTTCTCCGGGCCCACAGCCGACGTCCGCTACCGGCCCATTGCCCACGGCCCGCACGCTCTCGGCGAACAGCGCCAGGGCCGTACGAAGATACTGGTGCTCGGGGAGAGCGCCGCGCACTTGATAGGCATAGCTGACTGCGACCGTGTCGTAGGAGGTCCGGGTGTCAGCCAGCCAGCCGTCCCTGTTCACGACCGGCACGGTAGTCCCTGGTCATGCTCTCGTGGGCAGACAGCCCCGCTGCGACGGTGCGCTGCGATGCTGCGCCGTGTCTAGACCTTCCATTCAGTATCAAGGCGGCGGCTCCGCCGCCGCGTCGGACGGGGCGTGCGGCCTCCGGCCGTCCCCATCCGACGCCGAGCCAGAATCCAACCCCTCTAAGATCGCGCGACTCTATGAATACTATCCTTCAAGTATGCCTTTCTCGGCGGCAACGCGAACTAGCTGCGCGTATTTCGCGACGACGTCTTCGCGGGCTTCTTGGATCGCCTTAACGGCCGCATCCTTTCGCTTGTAGTTCCACTCAGGCGGGATTGTCATGCGACCGCTGCTTGCCCGCCCCTCTGGTCCGGGTTGATAGAACCAGTCGGCTGTCGTTCTATCGTCCAGCTCTCTCAGCGCGACTTCGAATTCATTCGCTGCCGCGGCCATATCGGGATCGTAATAGTTAAACCTCTCTCTTTCCCACCTGGCCAGCACGATGTCAAGCGATTGCGTGACACTATCGAGCACTCCGTTCGGGTCGAAATGAGTATCCAACCACTTGAGCAGCGTAGATTCCGGCCCGAAATCTTCCCAGAACTTGCTCCATCTCCTGAGGTCGGCCGGGTTGGCTCTTCGTCTCTCCTCTTCGAGAGCCTGCTCTGCCTCTGCACGCTTCCGGGACAACTCCGCTTGGACGTCCTCGTGAACTGCACGCAAATCATTAATCTCGCGCGTATGGCGCTCGTCTTGGGCCTGCTTATCCCCTCGGGAACGTATTCGTTCCCTAATATACAGATCGAACAACACGACTGCCGCAAGCATTAGGATGGCGATCATCCCAATTAGCCACTGAACGTTGCGGGATAGCGCCTCGATCAGTTCGGGGTTGTATATGACTGCGACTACAGCGGAGACGTCTGCGACAACCGCTATTACGGTAAATCCAAGGTTGTTGGAGAACTGCTCGACAGGCCCTCTTGGGACGCTCATGGAGCGATTGTATCCCGTTGTCTCGGCCCGCTCGGGAGCGACAGCTAGATCCTCGCGCATCTATTGGATCGGTGTCGCGAATCTGGAAATGGAGCAACGTGGCGATGGGGTCCTATGGCGGGCTCTCGGGCTCCTTCCGATATCGCCAGGCAGTCGCTTGGGGCGCGTGCAGGCCAAAAGTTCCGGAGCGCCCTCGCCGGGCAGTCGGTCTCCGAGGTGGATACGAACCGAGGTCGGCTGCGGTCTCGTCGTAGAACCATCACGCGCTGCCCCCGTGCGTCCGCCTTTTGGGACGAAATGCGCGCCCTCGCCGGGCGGGCAGACCTCCGGGATGGTGGGCCGTGCCATCCCCCTCGACCTCCCGAAGGGTTACCACACGGCCGCCCGTGGGCAGCAGCTCCCGATCGTCGGCCGCCGGTGTGCGTCGGGGGGCCGCCCACGAACGACCGCACGGTAGGGGCCGCGCCCAGGCCGACGGGATGGCACTCGAACCGCAGCCGCGGCATGTTGGGGAGCGGGGCGGCGGGCCGGGCCGCGTTGAACTGCGCGTTCCAGCCGCCGGTGTGGGGTGAAAGTTTCGCCATCGCGGGGCCGTTCTGTGCGTTAGCTAGTGGGTTTTCACGAACTACTTGCTGGGTAGCGGGCTCGCCGTCGTGCTGCCAGGATGTCTCGGTGGCGACGGATCCGATGTCCAGGTTCGTCACGGCCGCGGCAGCTGCTGCGAGGTCGTCATCGGTAAAGCCGGCCCGGGAGCGCAGCCCATACACGTACTCCGGTCGCGAGTGCTTCAGGTCCGAGGACTGGGCGACTGCTGGCCAGGGACCGGACCACGGTGAGCCAGTAGGGCTGCACAACGTTGTGTATGAACGCACGAATCTCGTCGACCCAGTCATCTGCAAACTCGTTGTTCCTGGTGGTATCTCTTGCACAATTTTCTCAGGATGGTCGACTGGGGTAACGTTCCAGCGTACTTCGGCGGAATTTCTTTGCTGCTTGCCTTGCGTATCTTTCAGCGAGAGCGGACCGCCAAGGAGCGATCCCAGATAGAGCAGGTAGGGATTTGGGTATCCGCTCGATTGAGCCGCGAGCATCACTTCCCCTGCGTGTTCTTAACTTCGCACATTAAGAATGCAAGCAATTTGCCTGTAACTGTTCACTATATTCGCTATGAGATCATCACCGAATGGTCGAAGCTTGTAGCGGAGGAGACGCTTCATGTGGCGCGCGGCGAGAAAACTTCGGAAGTAGGCGTCGGTATTGGCCTCATTCCGCCTGACTCGCAGGAGGATCATGGGGAGGGGATCGGGCTTGGAGTTCAGGATCATTCCCCCGGGCCAGGTTACGAGCCTGATTCGCCACGTCCCGCTCGCGCAATAATTAAGTACGCCCTGGTGACAGATAATGCTGGACGACGCTGGAGGGTTCGACCGAACAAGGATACTGCAAAGCGTATCCGTTGGTATAGCATGTTGGGCGCTCGACAGACTGTCGGGGGCCATCCATGGTCTAGGCCGATCGACTATTTTATTGCCTGGGCCAGACGAACCAAGCTAGCGGCGCTGAAGCCATCTGTTATGCGCGAGCGTCCATGGCGGATCGATCCATCGTATAATCGCTACCAAGATTGGTGACCCAGCTTCAAGGTCGTTCGACTGCGAGTGGCTGCGGGTGTATCCCTCAAGCGTTGGTCATGTTCGTCCACGTCTCAGCAACATCCGGGATCCTGGACCGCTGCGCACCCCCGGGTGTGTGACAAATCCGGCATCTTCGTGGTTCCAATCATGACTCTGGCGTTCCCTGCAGCCTGGTCCTGGCCTGCGGCCGGTGACGACAACAGCGGTCTGTGGGTGGTCGGAGCGCTGTACATTTTCGTGGGCATGGTGGTCGGGGTGGCAATGGTGAGCGGGACGACCGCTGCCGTCTGTGTCGCTGACCGCGTGACGGTGGTAGGGGTGAAGGCGCGTAGCTGACTACCGGCCCCACCGGGCGAGCAGACCAGTCCGAGGTGGGCGGGCCCGCCTGAGGAGCGTTCGTCAGCTGTTCGTCAGCAGGTCCACCAACCGCGATAGGTGGTGGCAGGTGCCAGACCACGTTCAAGCAGCTCAGGCCGTGTGCGTTCGCGAACGTCGCAGGTCCCCGGATCGTCGGGATTCGTTCCGCTTCAACGTCTGTCTGAGTCTCGGTGCGCCTTGTCAGGTGCGCTCTGCAGCTCATGGATATATCGGAGGTCGTGGATCTGGACGCCGGCCACGTGGTCGTCCTTGACCGCGCCATCGTGGCGCCAGCCGGTGGACTCGTAGAAGCTCCGTGCGCGGGAGTTCGTGTCCAGCACCCACAGCGTCCCGCTTCCGAACCTCGTCGCCAGCGCTGCAAGTGCGGCGGTCATCAGGCGGCGGCCCGCGCCCTGGCCCCACGATGTGGGATCGATGTAAAACGAGGTGATCTCGCCGATCACATCCGGATCTTGATCGGCGTTCCGGGTAGGCGACAGGTTGGCGAAGCCAACAACCGTTGCGATGTCGTCCTCGACAACGAGCGTGCCCTGGCCCGGCCACGAGGTCTCGTCGAGGATCGCCCCCCAGCGCGGGATGCGCTCTGCGGGGTCGAGGGAGTCCAGGAGACCGTCGGGGAGCTGGCCGCGGTATGCGACCTGCCACGAACGAACGTGGACCCTCGCGATGGCCTCAGCGTCCGGAACTGTCGCGCGGCGCACTCTCACGGCGGCAGGCTAGCGATCAGTTCCTCGCCGGCTGCCGACGAGCCGACTCCGCCGATACGGCGGTGTGCTGGTTCGCGGGTACAGATCCGGTACAGGCCAGCCCGACCAGCGACGCCCAACGACGACCCGCCTCGACCAAAGAATCGGCACTCCGGCTACGAGGCGCCGCAGGATGCTCGCAACGTCCAAATTCGGTACGTCCGGCTCGCGGCCCGACTAGCGCTGTCATAAAGGGGGTCCCCCTCGCCAGATTCGACGAGAGGGACCCCTTCTTGTGCGTGCCCGGGATGGTGCGTGACTACCTCGGCCCGGGCACGGTCCGCGAGGAGGGTGGGCGGTGTGGCGTTAGTTGTTCCAGGCCACCGTGTTGCCGAACAGGGTCCCGTTGTAGGTCAGGACGTAGGCCCCGTCCTGGTTGCCCTTCGCGTCGAAGCAGACCTGACCGGAAGTCGTACCGCCCGGGGCGAGCTGGCCGGAGGACAGCGTGTTGTCGCCGCCGAAGGTGGCCTCGGTGATTGCGCCCTGCGGGTTCTGCATCTTCCAGTCAAACGTGTTGTAGGGGGCCTGCGCCGTACCGGTGTTGCGGTAGCTGACTTCGGTGCACTTCAGGGGGCCGCTGAACTGCGGGGTCTCGTCGGTGAGCGGGCCGGCGGTCAGCTGCAGGTCGCCCGAGGCGAGGGTGTCGCCGGGGTTGCCGGTTGCGTCCGCTGCGCCCGGTGCGACTGCGCCCGGGGCGGCTGGCGCGGAGGCCGGGGGCGCCGGAAGTGTCGCGACCGCGGAGGTGAATGCGGAGGCGTAGACCACGCAGATGATCAGGCCGATCAGCGACAGGATCGTGCCGGCGATGGCGACCCCGCCGTTGGTGGCCTTCCCTGATCGGGAGCGGAAGAAGCCGATGATGCCGAAGATCAGCCCGAGGATGACCAAGGGCCACGCGATGATTCCTACGAAGGGAATGAGCGAGAACAGTGCGCCGAGGATGCCCAGAACCAGGGCGGTGGTGCCGAGCCCGTTCTTCGGTGCAGGCGGCGGCTGCTGGGGCGACTGGTAGTAGGGCTGGGGTGGTGTGGGCCGGTTGTCCGGCTCGCGTGAGGTAGTCACGCTAACTCTGTCGCTCGGCCGCGGAGGTCGTTTCACGGCCTGTAGGCGGTTCATCTGTTTTGACGACCAGACCAGCCAGCTCACACCCGAATGGGCTAGCTGTTTAGTGAAAGCGCACCAGTAGGTGGCAGCGGTGACGGCGCTCGGGATGGGCCGGAGGGTGACCGTCGAGTGTTGTCAACTGGGCGACGACCAAGCGGCGCGAGCGTGGAGGCCCACGGACGACGGTGGGCCGTCTACTGCGCGGAGTTTTCGTTGGGTGCTGGCCGACGGGCGCTGGGGGCAACGATCAACAGCGTGCCCTCGCCGGGCGGGCAGGTCTCCGGGATGGGCTGGAGGGTGCGGCATCCCGACGACCTCCCGGAGGGCTACCACACGACGACCCGGGCGCAGGCTTGGCAAGTTGGCCGGCGGTTGGCATGTTTGCTGCGCCCGGGACGTCGCGCGGTCGGGCTGCGCCAGGTCGACGGGATGCCGCACAGACCCGAGGTGCAGGCAGCGGGTAGAGCCCCAGCAAACCCCCAGAAATCAACGGCGAACGACGCCCGCCAGCGAGGACCGCCCGACCACGCCCCTTGGTGTCTCCGCAGCTCAGCGCGGTCAACGGCGAACGTCGACTCCCGACCGATAGTGTGGATCTTGGTTCGGGCGGTTGTTGGTTCGAATCCAATTGGAGGAGCACTTCCCCCAGCTCACCGAGCTGACCGGGTGGCCCGCTCCAAGATCACGTACCGCTTGTAGGGCGGAAACCCTTCCTTCCGTATCGTCGTTGCCTTCCTGGTCGTCCTCGCGGCTGTTCCGATAGGCCTGCCCGACGTCGCACCGACGTCCTCGTCGGAGGATGTGCCGACCCACGTAGACGTCCTGAGCCATCGACGCTCGGCCCGAAACGTAACACCGTGTCGCGTCCCGACGACCGTCTGCTCGTGGCCAAACGCGGAGTCGATGTTGTCCGATAGGCGGATCGGCGGCGCTGGTGGTGGGAGCGACAAGGGGAGCAAGGGCGGGCCGGGTCTGGTCATCGCGATCTC
>NZ_JADQDD010000196.1 GCF_019263595.1 Pseudonocardia sp. KRD291
TTCTGCCTGTTCGTGCTGGCACTCGGCGTCGTCGTCGCGGCGGTGAGCTCGCGCGGGCTCGCCGACGGGCTGGCCTCGCTGCTGCCGTCGACGCCCTCGTTGGCCGGGTTGCTGGCCGTGGCGGGGATCGCGGCCGTGCTGGCGAACCTGGTGAACAACCTGCCCGCCACGTTGGTGCTGCTCAGCGCCGTCGGGACGGCGGCGCACCCGGCGATCGTGCTGGCCGTGCTGCTGGGGGTGAACATCGGCCCGAACCTGACCTACACCGGGTCGCTGGCCACCCTGCTCTGGCGACGGGTGGCCGGCGGCCGCGGGGAGCCGCCGCGGCTCGGGACGTTCGTCGCGCTCGGCGCCCTGACTGTCCCGCTCGGCCTGGCCGCGGCCACCACCGCCCTCTGGGCGGTAGTCACCCTGACCGGGGTGCGCTGAGCCCTCCCCGCACGAACGAGCGGCGCGGTCGTCGGAAAGGTTCCGACGGCCGCGCCGCTCGTGTGCGCAGGGGCGGGGTCAGAGCTCGTGGGCCTGGTCGTGGCTGAAGTCGGTGTCCGGGTCCTGGTCCCGGGGCGCCAGGCCCTGGATGACCGGGCGCGAGGTGCCCCGGCGCTGCTGCGGCATCCTCGCGATGGTCTTCATCTCGTGCGCCATGTCGTACCCGTAGTCATGGATGTGCTCGACCGACATCGTTGTCCCACCGCTCCCCGCGAACGCCCGGATGTACCCGACCTCAACGCTCCGTGACCGGAACCCTCCGGACGGTGCACGAGAATCATCGCCCGTACGGGGATCACCGGACAAGGGCCGTCCACCGTCCGGAGTCACACCCACCCCGGACGGGTAACGCAAGATCGATTCAGAGACCCGCGAGATAGGACGTGTCGTTGACCAGCCGGACCGATGCTCCGCCGTCCGGGTAGAACTCGGCCACGTTCACCGAGGCCAGGTCCAGGTGCAGGCGGTAGAGCACCGACGGTCCGGCGCCGAGCGCGTCGCGCAGCAGCAGCTTGATCGGGGTCACGTGGCTGACCAGGACGACGGTCCGGCCCGGGAACTCGCCCAGGATCGCGTCCTTCTCCGCGCTCACCCGCTCCCCCACCGAGGCGAAGCTCTCGCCGCCGGGCGGGGGCATCTCCGACGAGCCGAGCCAGCGCGCATGCAGATCCGGGTCACGGTCGCGGGCCTCGGCGAACGTGAGGCCCTCCCATCCGCCGAAGTCGGTCTCGATCAGCCGGTCGCGAACCTGCAGCGGGGCCGCGGTCGTCTCGGCCAGCGCCGCGGCGGTCTGGCGGGCCCGGCGCAGCGGCGAGGTCAGGATGGCCGCGACCTCGACGTCCTCGGCGGTGAACCGCTCGGCCAGCGCGCGGGCGGCCGCGGCGGCCTGGGCCTGGCCCAGCTCGGTCAGCTCGGGGTCGCCGTGCCCGGAGTAGCGCCGGTGCACCGAGAGCTCGGTCTGGCCGTGGCGCAGCAGGATCAGCCGGGTCGGCACGCCGATCTGGCCGGTCCAGGCCGTCGCCGCGACGTCGGTCGAGGACCTTCCGGGCGCGACCGTGGGCCCGGCCACCGCCGTGACGACGTCGCGGCGGGAGAGCGCCTCGGTCGTCGCCCCGGTCGGGTCGCTGCTCTCGGTGGCGCCACCGAGGGGGGCCGAGGCCACCGTCGGGCTCGACCCGCCGTCCATCGCCTTGTTGGCCAGCGCGTCCGCGCGCGAGTTGCGTGCCCGCGGGATCCACTCGTAGTCGATCCGGTCGAACTCCGAGGCCAGGTCCCGGGCACGCTGCGCCAGCGGCACCATCGCCGGGTGCTTGACCTTCCAGCGCCCGCACATCTGCTCGACGACGAGCTTGGAGTCCATCCGGACGTCCACCTCGGTCGCGCCCAGCTCGAGCGCCGCGGCCAGCCCGGCGATCAGCCCGTTGTACTCGGCGACGTTGTTCGTGGCCCGGCCCAGCCCGTCGAACACCTCGGCCAGCACGGTCTCGCCGTCGGCGTCGAGGACCACCGCGCCGTAGCCGGCCGGCCCGGGGTTGCCGCGCGAGCCGCCGTCCGCCTCGACGACCAGCTTCCGGCTCACAGGCCGGACTCCTTGGTCCGCACCAGGATCGCGCCGCACTCCTCGCAGTGCACGACCTCGTCGGGGGCCGTGCCGCGGACCTGCGAGAGGAACGTGCGGTCCAGCTCGAGCCGGCAGGCCCCGCAGCGGGCCTCACGCAACAGCCCGGCGCCGACCTTGCCGCCCTCGCGGCGGCGCTGGTAGTCGGCCATCAGGTCCTCGGGCACCGTGGGCGCCAGCTCCGCGCGCGCCCGGTCACGTCCGGTCCGGGCGGCGTCGAGGTCGGCCACGGCGGTGTCGCGGCGCTCGGTGACGGCGGCGACGGCCCCCTCCGCCTCGGCCAGCGTGCGCTGGGCGTGCTGCAGGTCCATCCCGACCGCCTCGCGCTGCTCCATGATCTCGAGCTGCTCGTCCTCCAGCACGCCCTGGCGGCGGGCGAGGGTGTCGAGCTCGTGCTGCAGCTCGGTGGCCTGCTTCGCTCCGACGCCGGACCCGGCGAGCATCGCCTGGTCCTTCTCGGTGCGGGCGCGCACGCCCTCGACGTCGCGCTCGATCCGCCGGATGTCGCGGTCGAGGTCCCCGGCCTGGGTCTCGGCGCGCACCACGGCGTCCTTGGCGGCCTGCACGTCCTTCTCCGCCTCGGCGAGCTCGGCGTGCTCGGGCAGCGTGCGCCTGCGGTGCTCCAGACGCCCGATCTCGGCGTCGACCCCGGCCAGCTCCAGCAGCCGGGTCTGCGCTGCGACGTCGGCCTTCACAGGATCGTCACCTTCGTCTTCATGATCGGGGCCTGCCTCGTTCTCGTCAGTCCTGCGGGGTTACCGCGGCCGTGCTCGGGTGCGCGGCGGTCGTCCACGGATCGGTGCGGATCCGGGAGACGCGGACCTCGACGCTACCGCCGAGGGCCGCGGCGACGACATCCGCGGCCTGTGCGCACCAGGGCCACTCCGAGGCCCAGTGCGCGACGTCGACCAACGCCGGAGTGGCCGAGCCCGGCCCGGTCCCGGCCAGCACGTGCTCCGACGCCGGGTGGTGGCGCAGGTCCGCGGTGACGTAGGCGTCCACCCCGGCCGCGACCGCGGCGTCCATCGCGGAGTCGCCCGCCCCGCCGCAGACCGCCACCCGGCGGATCTCGCGGTCCGGGTCGCCCGCGCCGCGCACGCCCCACACGGTGCCCGGCAGCCCGGCCGCGACCCGCTCGGTGAACGCCGCGAACGACTCCGGGCGCTCCAGCTCCCCGACCCGGCCCAGGCCGCACGCCGAGGGCAGGTCGGCCATCTCCAGGACGTCGAACGCGGGCTCCTCGTAGGGGTGCGCGGCCCGCAGTGCGTCGACGACGGCGCGTCGGCGCCCGCGCGGGAGCACCATCTCGATCCGGGTCTCGGCGACCCGGCTCAGCTTCCCGACCTCGCCGACGGCCGGGTCGGCGCCGGCGTGCGGCAGGAACTGGCCGGTCCCGGCGGTGGCGAACGAGCAGTGGCTGTAGTCCCCGACCTGCCCGGCCCCGGCCGCCGACAGCGCCTCGTGCACGGCGCCGATCGCGGGCCCGACCGGCACGAACGTGACGATCTTGTCCAGCGCCGGCGCCGGCGACGGCTGCAACGGCCCGTCCACCCGCACCCCCAGCGCCGCGGCCAGGGCGTCGGAGATGCCGGGGTCGGCCGAGTCGGCGTTGGTGTGCGCGGTGAACAGGCCCGCGCCGCCCCGGACCATGCGGTGCAGCAGCGCACCCTTAGGCGTGTCGGCGCCGACACCGTGCACCCCGCGCAGCAGCAGCGGATGGTGGGTGACGAGCAGCTGCGACTCCCCGGCCAGGGTCTCCGCGACCGTCTCGACGACCGGGTCGACGGCGAAGGTCACCCGCGACACCTTGTCGTCGGGGTCGCCGCAGACGAGCCCGACGGCGTCCCAGTCCATGGCCAGCGCGGGCGGGTAGGCCGCCTCCAGCACCTCGACGACGTCCCGCAGGCGAGCTGTCATGACTCCGCCTCCGCGGGAAGGAGCACGTCGGCGGTCATGCCGGCACGGCCAGGTCGCGCAGCGCGGAGTCGAGGGCCTCGACGAGCACGCGGGCGGTGCGCGGCGGGCGGACCGCGACGCGCAGGTGGTCCGGGCCGAGTCCGGGGAACGTGTCGCAGCGGCGTACCGCGATGCCCTCCTCGCGCAGCCTGGCGCGGACGATGTCGCCGCTGCCGTCGGGCAGGTGCAGCAGCAGGTAGGGCGCCGACCCGTGCAGCACGTCGACACCCTCGAGGGCGTCGAGGGCCGCGGTCTGCTCCACCCGGTGCCCGGCCAGCTCGCGGGCGCGCTGGTCGGCCGCGGACAGCGCGGCCGGCTCGCAGCACGCCACGATCGCCTCCAGCGCCAGGGTGGAGACCGGCCACTGCGGCCGCGGCGCGGCGAGCCGCTGCAGCAACACCGGGTCGCCGAGCGCGTACCCGGCGCGCAACCCGGCCAGCGCCCAGGTCTTGGTCAGCGAGCGGAACACCAGCAGCCCGGCCAGCGTGGTGTCCCCCGCGACCGACTCCGGCTCCCCGGGCACGGCGTCGGCGAACGCCTCGTCGACCAGCAGCACGCGCCCCGGCCGGGCCAGCGAGCGGATCACCTCGGCCGGGTGCAGCACCCCGGTGGGGTTCGTCGGGTTCCCGATGACGACCAGGTCGGCGTCGGCCGGGACGGCGGCCGGGTCCAGCACGTGCCCGTCCCGGGCGTGGGTGAGCACCCGGGTGACCTCGATCCCGGCATCGTCCAGTGCGGCCTCGGGCTCGGTGAAGCCCGGGTGCACGACCACGGCGTGCCGCGGGGCCAGCGACGGCAGCAGGGCGAACCCCTCGGCGCTGCCGGCCAGCGTCAGCACCTGCTCCGGCGGGCGGCCGTGCCGGGCGCCGGCCGCGGCGCGCGCCTGCGCGTCGTGCTCGGCACCGGGGTAGCGACCGAGGCCGTCCAGGGTCGCTGCGAGGCGGTCGCGCAGCCAGTGCGGCGGTCCGTCGCCCTGCACGTTGACCGCGAAGTCGACCAGCCCCTCGGCCGCGTCGACGTCGCCGTGGTGGTGCAGGTCGTGACCGGGCGGTCCTGCCGTACCGCCGGACGGAGGATGCAACGCCATCGGACCACCCTACGACCGGCGACGACGGCGCGGGCCCTGCGGTCGCGCGTCACGGTCGACGGGGGTGCCCCGACCGGGCCTCGGGGCGGCCCTCGACCACCGGTCGGCGTCCGGGCGCATACGGTACGGGCGTGCACGTCTCCTTCGTCTGCAGCGGCAACATCTGCCGGTCCCCCATCGCGGCGAAGGTCCTGGCCGCCGAGATCGAGGCGATCGGGCTCTCCGACCGCGTGCGCGTGAGCAGCGCCGGGACCGGTAACTGGCACGTCGGGTCCCCGATGGACGAGCGCGCGGCGCAGACCCTGGCCGACAACGGCTACGACACCACCCACACCGCGCGCCAGGTCGACTCCGAGGCGCTCTCGGCGGATCTGCTGATCGCCCTGGACGACGGTCACCGCCGGACGTTGCGGTCCAGCGCGCCGGAGCCGGAGCGGGTGCGCCTGCTCCGCTCGTTCGCCCCGGACGCCGGGGCCGACGCCGAGGTCCCGGACCCCTACTACGGCGGCCCGGACGGGTTCACCGAGGTCCTGGACATGGTCCGCGCCGCGATGCCCGGCCTCGTCGAGTACGTGAAACGGAACGCGTGACTGTTCTCGCCCCCGTCGTCGAGCGCCTCACCGGCGCGCGGGTGCGGCGCGAGCACGGCGGCGTCCCGGCCCGCTGCGAGCTCGACGACGGGCGCGTCGTGGTGTGCAAGAACGGCGCGTCCGACCCCGGGTCGGTGCCGGCCGAGGCGGCCGGGCTGGCCTGGATCGCCGTCCCGGGCGGCCCTCCGGTGCCCGAGGTCCTCGGCGCCGACGACGAGTGGCTGGTCACGACGTTCGTCGAACCCGGCCGTCCGTCCCGGGAGCACGCCGCGGAGCTGGGCCGTCGTCTCGCCGTGCTGCACGACGCCGGCGCCGACGGGTTCGGCGCGGCACCCCCCGGCGGGCCCGAGGAGGCGTGGATCGGGCACACCCGGATGCGCAACGGCGCGAACGCGGCGAGCTGGCCGCAGTGGTACGCCGCGGAGCGGGTCGAGCCCTACGTCCGCGCCGCCCGCGACGCCGGGGACCTCGGCGACACCGGCGTGTTCGAGCAGGTCTGCTCCCGGCTTCCGGAGCTGGCCGGGCCGCCCGAGCCACCGGCGCGCCTGCACGGTGACCTGTGGTCGGGCAACGTGCTGTGGGGGCCCGGGAGGAGCGCAGGCGGAACGGGTACCGGCACTGCGGGCGTCGGTGCCGCGCTGATCGACCCGGCCGCGCACGGCGGGCACCGCGAGACCGACCTGGCCATGCTCGACCTGTTCGGGCTCCCGCACCTCGATGCCCTGCGCGGGGGCTATCACCAGACCTCACCCATGGCCGACGGCTGGGAGGCGCGGGTCCCGCTGCACCAGCTGTTCCCGCTGCTGGTGCACACGGTGCTGTTCGGCGGCGGCTACGCCGGTCGGGCCGTCGCCGCCGCCCACGCCGCCCTGCGTGTCTGACCGGACATCCGACGGACATCCGACGGGCATCCGGCGGGGAATCTGGCGAACCGGAGAAATCCGGCCCCGGAATGAACGGCGCCGCCCCGCCCGACGTAGGCATAGTGGATGGTCACCGCAGCGCTCCACCTGTACGGCAGGACCCTGGGGACGACGACACGGCGATGCACCGTTCACGCGCCCGGGCGCTCCGATGCCGGAGGGGTCGGGACGAAGGGGGAGACCGGGTTGGACAAGCGTTCTCCGGCCGTGCTCGACGGGCCGGTCGACCTGCGCCGGGAGTCCGACCTGGAGGCCGCCTACCGGGCCCACGGCGCGGAGCTGCACCGGTTCGCCGCCCGGGCGCTGCGCGACGAGGGCGCCGCCGGGGACGTCGTGCAGGAGGTGTTCGTCCGGGCCTGGCGCAACGCCGAGCGCTACGACCCGTCGATCGCCTCGATGCGGGTGTGGCTGTTCGGGATCGCCCGCAACGCGGTGATCGACCACGTCCGCCGGGCCCGCAGCCGCCCGGGCGACCGGTCGCCGACCGACCCGGGCGACCTGGCCGACCTCGCCGAGGGGCGCGACGCCGGGCGCGCCGGGGACGCGTTCAGCGACGACCTGGTCACCACGTGGCTGCTCGAGGACGCCCTGGGCCGGCTCGGCCCGGAACAGCGCAGCGCCGTCGTCGAGACCTACCTGCGCGGGCGGCCCTACGCCGAGGTCGCGACGGAACAGTCGGTGGCCGTCGGGACGCTGCGCAGCCGGGTGTTCTACGGCCTGAAGAACCTGCGGCAGATCATGGACGACATGGGAGCAGTGCTGTGAAGACCCCGATCCCGGACGAGCGCCACCGCGAGCTCCGCGAACGGCTCGGCGCCTACGTCCTGGACCAGCTCGACGACGACGAGCGGGCCGAGGTCGACGCGCACCTGAGGGAGTGCCCGGAGTGCCGGGCGGAGGCCGACGACCTGCTGCCGCTGGTGCGCCCGCTGGCCGCCGTCGACCCCGACGCCCTCGCCGCAGGCCCCGCGGCCGGCGACCCCGCGGCCGGCGACCCCGCGGCCGACGACCCCGCGGCCGACGACCCTGCGGCCGGCGACCCCGGACCCGACGGGGCCGATCCCGGTCTCGCGGCGATCCTCGGCCGCATCCGGGCCGAGCGGGACGGCGGAGACACCGACTCCCGGGAGCAGACGGCCCACCCCGGGGCCGGCGCCGGAGCCGGGCAACCCCGCACGCCCCTGGACCCGCCGACGATCGAGACGACCCCGGTCCCGCACCCGCACACCACTCCGGACGGGAACGGTGTCCTCCGCCCGCTACGCCGCCGCCCGCGCGCGGCGAACCCGCGGGCGACCCCACGAGCGGCGACCTCACGGGCGGCGACCCCACGAGCGGCGACACTGCGCATGGCCGCGGCCGCCGCGGTGATCGCGCTGGCCGGCGTCGGGCTCGGGACGGCCCTGGCGCCCGGCTCGTCGGACGGGCCGCTGGAGAGCGTCGACGTCCAGGCGCTGCGCCCGGGTATCGACGCCGAGGCCGGCGTCGTCCCGCACACCTGGGGTGTGGAGCTCAAGCTCACCGCCAGCGGGTTCGACCAGGGCCGGACCTACCGTGCCGCCGTCCTGGACACGGCCGGGCGCACGGTCGGGGCCGGCGAGTTCGTCGGCACCGGGGGCGCCGAGATGGAGTGCAACCTCAACTCGTCGGTGCTGCGGGACCGGGCCACCGGCTTCGTCGTCACCGACGAGGCCGGCAGCCCGGTCCTGGTGTCACGCTTCGAGGCCTAGCCCGCCGGTGAACACCGGTCAGTAGGCGCCGTGCTCGCCCCGCAGCGGGAACGCCGACGAGCCGTTCTCCCCGAGCTTCACGCCCAGCACCTGGTGCAGCTGGATGTTGTCCAGGTCGAACCCGAGGCGGCACGCGGCCATGTAGAGCCGCCACACCCGGGCCCGGCCGACCCCGACCTCGGCGACGCCGTCGTCCCAGTTGCGCTCCAGGTTCGCGCCCCAGTCGCGCAGCGTCATCGCGTAGTGCTCGCGCAGGTTCTCCGCGTGCCGGATCTCGAACCCGGCGTCGTTCATGGCGGTGACCAGCAAACCGATCGTCTCCAGCTCGCCGTCCGGGAAGACGTAGCGGCTGATGAACGGGTCGGTGTGGCGCTTGGTCGGCCGGAACGGCTGGGTGATGCAGTGGTTGAGCATCCGCCCCTCGGGCCGCAGCTTCGCGTACATCGAGGAGAAGTAGGAGCCCAGGTTGGCCTTGCCGATGTGCTCGGTCAGGCCGATCGAGCTGACCGCGTCGTAGACGCCGTCCGGCACGTCCCGGTAGTCCTGGTGGCGCACTTCCGCCAGGTGCGACAGGCCGCGGCGCTCGATCGCCTCCTGCGCCCACGCGGCCTGCTCGCGGGACAGCGTCACGCCGAGCGCGCGCACCCCGTGCTCGGCCGCGGCGTGCATGACCATGCCGCCCCAGCCGCACCCGACGTCGAGCAGGCGCATCCCCGGCTGGAGGGCGAGCTTGGCCGAGACCAGCTCGTACTTCGTGGCCTGGGCCTGTTCGAGCGTCGCGTCCGCGTCCGGGTAGGCGGCGCAGGTGTAGGTCATCGACGGGCCGAGGACGTACTCGTAGAACGTGTTCGAGACGTCGTAGTGGTGCGAGATCGCCTGGGAGTCGCGACGGCGGGAGTGCAGCAGGCCCTTCGGCCGCGCCTCCAGCTCCGGCGGCGGGACGTGGTGCTCGCGCCAGTAGGGCAGCAGCTGCCGGGCCAGGCGCAGCTGCTCGCGGCGCGGGAGGGAGTGCAGCGTGACCTCCGAGAGCGCCCGCAGCGCGGCGTAGAGATCGCCGTCGACGTCGATGTCCTCGGTCACGTAGGCCCGCGCCAGCCCGAGCGAACCGGGCGCGGACGCCAGCCGTGCCAGTGCCCGCGGGGTGCGGACGTGCAGCGTGATCTCGGCGTCCCGCGGCCCGGTCGTGGAGCCGTCGAAGGCCTCCACCCGGATCGGCGAGTTCGGTCCGAGCACGCTGGTCAGCAGGTCGGCCACCGGCGGCGACGTCACCTGTGTCCGCTCGATCAACCCTGTCATCGTCCTCTGCCCCCACTCCCTCGTCGTACGGATGTCTCGCTGCTCGGTGCGGATGCTCGTTCCGCTCCGCTTCTCTCGAACCGCTGCGTCAGCGGCCGGTCACCTTGCTGAACAGGTCCTGCGCGCGGCCCGCCGGGTCGTAGCGGTCCTTCACCGCCCGGTACGCCGGGCCGTTGTAGCGCGCCCAGAACTCGTCCTCGTCGTAGTGAACCGTCGAATAGAGCGACTTGTGCCCGCCGAGGTCGGCGACGAGCTCCTCCACCAGCCGGTTGTGCGCGTCCGGCTTCCCGGGTACCTCGGGGACCGACGACCAGAACCCGACGTTGACGTAGAGCTCGTCGGGGTCCATCGGGTACAGCGGCCACGTCCGCTGCCCGCGCAGCCGGACCGGGCAGAGCCAGACCGGTGCGATCCGGACGTCGCGGTGGAACACCTCCAGGAACTCCGGGATCCGCGCGACCGGGATCTCGACGTCCTGGATCACCATCTCCTCCTCCGGCGCACCGAACGCACGACGGACATGGTTGCTGGCCTGGTAACGCTGGTCCAGTGCCACCAGCCTGCGGTACACGTCCGAGCGGCGCAGGTGACGCGGCCAGAAACGGCGCACCAACGGCTGCTGGACACCGAACGCCCGCGAGCACCAGAACCAGTCCGGGTCCCAGCGCCAGATGTAGTCCCGGACCTTCAGGTGGTCCACCGGCCGGCGCTGCAGCGACCGGTAGTAGACCTCCTGGCCGGTGTAGTCGGAGACCCGCGCACCCGGCATCGGCTCGTCGACGAACTCGCCGACGGTCAGGTACTGCTCCCCCGGCGAGAACACCGTCCCGTCCAGGAAGTCGACCGTGCCGATGCCCGTTCCGCCTGCGCTCCGCTCGTGCCCCGACCGGCTCAGGTCGCTGAGCTCGATGATCGCCTCGGTCGCCGCCTGCGCGTCCGGGTAGCGGAGGTGGGTCAGCTTCACGTAGGGCTTGACCGGCATCAGCTCGATCACCAGGCGCAGCGCGTAGCCGAGCGTGCCGTAGGAGTTCGGGAACGCGTGGAACAGGTCCGCGTGCTCGCCGTCGGGCGTCACCGTGAGCAGCTCGCCCTCCGGGGTGAGGACGTCCATCTCCTGCACCGACTCGTGCGGCAGCCCGTGCCGGAACGACGTCGACTCGATGCCCAGCCCGGTCACCGCGCCGCCCAGGGTGATCGTCTTGAGCTGCGGGACCACCAGCGGCATCAGCCCGTGCGCCAGCGTCGCGTCGACCAGGGTCTCGTAGGTGGTCATGCCCTGGACCTCGGCGGTGCGGGCGATCCGGTCGACACCGATCACGCCGTTGAGCGCGGAGGTGTCCAGGCGCACCGTGGCCGGTGCCGGGCGGTCCCGGTCGCCGAAGCGGAACAGGTTCGAGGTGCGCTTGCCCAGCTGCACCGACGGCCCGGACGCGGCGCGGGCCCGTCTGAGCTCGGCGACCGCCGCGTCGTGCGCGGCGCGGGAACCGGACACGTCCAGGGTGGTCATGGGCTCAGACGGTAATCCCCGGTCGTTGGTAACGCTAACGCTATTCGTCCGAAAGGGACGTCTCGCCGGTCACACCCGCGCCCGTCGAGCGGGTGCGGAGCCGCTGTGGTGTGATCGCCGACGATGTCCGATCACAGCGACGAGAACCCGATCCAGAACGTCACGTTCGCCAGCAACGGCGGGACCGCGCACGGTTACCTGAAGCTCCCGGACTCCGGGTCCGGGCCCGGCGTGGTGGTGATCCAGGAGTGGTGGGGTCTCACCGACCACATCGCCGACGTCACGAACCGCCTCGCCGCGCAGGGCTTCGTCGCCCTGGCGCCCGACCTCTACGGCGGCCGCACCACCCACGACTCCGACGAGGCCGGCACCCTCATGGGCGAGCTCCCGGTGAACCGCGCCGCCACCGACCTGGGCGGCGCCGTGGACTTCCTGCTCGGCCACGACGCCGTCACCTCCTCGACGGTCGGCGCGGTCGGCTTCTGCATGGGCGGCGGGTTCGTGCTCGTACTGGCCGCGCAGCAGGGCGACAAGATCGGCGCCGCGGTGCCGTTCTACGGGGTCCTCAAGGAGGACTACCCGAGCTTCGCCGGCCTCACCGCGCCGATCCAGGGCCACTTCGGCCGCGACGACACGATGGCCGACCCGGACGCCGTGGACGCCCTCGCGACCCGCATCGAGTCCGAGTCCGGCACCCGCCCGGAGTTCCACCAGTACCCGGCCGGACACGCGTTCTTCAACGACGAGAACCTGATGGGCACCTACGACAAGG
>NZ_JADQDD010000197.1 GCF_019263595.1 Pseudonocardia sp. KRD291
CGAGGAGGCGGGCCCGGGCCCGGTGGGCGGGAGAGGTCGAGGTCACGCGTCGAGCATGTCGAACCGGCCTGTCGATCACATCGGGCGCAGGTCCACAGTGTGCTTACGACCTCCGGTGGAGGCCGGTGCCGATCAGTGCAGGAGGTGGGGGAGCGCCCCGGCCCGCGGGCAACCGGACCGAGGTTCTCCTACCCTGGTCGTAGAGAGAATCCGACCGTGCTCCGACGCGGGGACGGTGGTCCCGGCGGCATCGTCATGGTCATGAGAACGGTCGACTTCACGGCGCCGGGCCGCATCCCGGACCTGCCACGCCCGCCCGGCAGGGGGTCATCGATCGTGGCCGCGCGTGGCGGTGGATCATCTCCGGTCGTGGAGGTCCCCGGCGGCCGCGTGACCCGGCGCTCGGACGCCGCGCGCCACGACGTCGCGGGACGTGTCGGGGGACGTCGGTGAGCGCCCCGGCCCGGGTTCGCCGGCTCTCCCCGGTGGAACGGTTCGTCGACGCCTGCCGGCGCCACCCGATGATCGTCGACGGCGTCCTCGCGGTGGTGGTCGCCCTGCTCGGGGTCGCGTTCGCGCGCAGCGCCTACAGCCCGCGCGCGCAGTGGGACGAGAGCACCGTCGTCGCGATCCTGGCGGCCGCCCCGATCGTGCTGCGCCGCCGGTACCCGATCCCCGCCGCGGCCGCCACCGCCGTCGTGGCGGTGATCGCCATGGCGGCCGTCGGGATCCGGGGCCTGGAGCTGCCCGCGCTGGTCATGGGGTACTCCGCGGTGGCCTACGGGCCGAGGTGGGCCGGCCCGCTCACCCTCGGCGTGATGGTCCTCGGCGGCGCCATCCCGGTGATCCGGGCCGGCAGCGCCATGCAGCAGTACGGGGCCGTGGTGGTCCTGATGGTGGGTGTCGCCGCGCTCGTCGGGATCTGTACGTGGCTGGCCGGGTCGCTGCGCCGGGCCCAGCGTCGGGTGGTCGAGGAACTGCGGGAGAAGACCCGGCTGCTGGAGGAGGGGCGGCGCCGCGAGGTGCGCCTGGAGCTGCTCGCCGAGCGCTCCCGGATCTCGCGGGAGGTGCACGACGTCGTCGCGCACTCGCTGTCCGGCATCATCGCCCAGGCCGACGGCGGCCAGTACGCGGCGACCCGCGACCCGCAGCGCGCGGTGGAGGTCCTGGCCGGCATCGCCACGACCGGCCGGGAGGCCCTCGGCGACGTCCGCGGGCTGCTCAGCATGCTGCGCGACACCGCCCCCGTCGACGACGCCGACGACTCCTCGCGCCCGCAACCGGGCACCGACGACGTCCCGACGCTGGTCGAGCAGGTGCGCGCCGGTGGGCTGCCGGTCGACATCGAGGTCATCGGCACCCCGCGCCCGTTGCCGTCCGGCGCCGGCCTGACCGCGTTCCGGGTCGTGCAGGAGTCCCTGACCAACGTCATCAAGCACGCCGGTGTCGCCGCGGTGACGCACGTGGTGCTCGACTGGGCCCCGGACGAGCTGACCGTCCGGGTCCGCGACGAGGGCGCCGGGGGACCGCGCCCGACCCCGCCGCTCGGCGGGCACGGGCTGATCGGCATGCGCGAACGCGCCGCGCTGCACGGCGGTTCGGTCGAGACCGGACCGCACCCGGACGGCGGCTTCGTCGTGCGGCTGCGCCTGCCCCTGACCCCTGGTGAATGAGGACCCATGACAGAGAACGACCCGGTTCGCCTGATGCTCGTCGACGACCAGGAGCTGGTCCGCGCCGGCTTCGCCATGGTGCTCGACTCGACCGACGACATCTCCGTCGTCGCCCAGGCAGGCGACGGTGAGGAGGCCCTCGCGTTGCTCGAGCACACCGCCGTCGACGTCGTCCTGATGGACGTCCGGATGCCGCGCCTGGACGGCATCGAGGCCACCCGGCGCGCGGTCGCCGCACACCCCGGGCTCCGCGTCGTCGTGCTCACCACGTTCGACCTCGACGAGTCGGTGACGACCGCGATCGCGGCCGGGGCCAGCGGCTTCCTACTCAAGGACGTCGCCCCGCAGTCCCTGATCGAGGCGGTGCGCACCGTGTTCCGCGGTGACTCGGTGATCGACCCGGTCTCCACCCGGCGCCTGCTGCGCGCCACCGCGCCGCTGCTGGGCACCCCGGAGCCGCCCCCGGGACGCTCCGACGCGCGCTCCGCGACGACGCCTCCGAGCGCCGCCCTGGCCGACCTCACACCCCGCGAGCGGGAGGTCCTGGTGCTGATGGGGAAGGGGCTGACCAACTCCGAGATCGCCTCCGACCTGTTCCTGTCCGAGGCGACGGTGAAGACCCACATCGGGCACGTCCTGGCCAAGACCGGGTCGCGCGGCCGGGTCCAGGCGGTCGCGCTGGCCTTCCGGACGGGTCTGGTCAGCTGACCGAGCAAGGAAGATCGGCGATCCCATTGCGGTGTTCCAACCTCGTCATCGGCCGAGGCGGTTCTCCCGGTCGTTCGCTGCGGCCAGGTCGTTCAGATCGCGTTCGGAACGAGCGTCAGTCCGAGCGATCCAACTCACGGCGGTAAGAGCACCCGTTACCGCAGCCGGCCCAGATGCGACCAAGACAACCCCCAGGTTATGGGTAGTCGTCGCAACAGTTACCGGAAATGAGAGCGCCGGGGCGGTCGCAAGACCGAAGAGTCGGAGACAGACTGTGTATCACGGATCGACATGCGCGTCGGGGGAACAGCACCTCGCTGATTGGACGGATCTGTCATGTATTCGGCGACCCCACCGGGCTCGCCCGCATCGCTGGATCGTGATCCCAGTCCATCGGTCCGTCGGGGTGTGCGGAGTCGTAGGCAACGAAGTATGCGGGGCGTCCCTGCATCTGTGAGTACATGCGTCCGACGTACTCTCCGAGAAGTCCCAGGCAGAGTAGCTGCACGGCTCCGACTCCGGCTACGACCGCGAAGGTGGACGCCCACCCCGATACCGTTCGCCCGACCGCGAAGCTGCCTACCGCGTAGAGCAGCAGAAGTGCCGCAACGGCGCCACTGAGCAGGCCGGACCATGTGGCCAGACGTAGGGGGATCACTGAGAAGCCGGTGATGCTGTCGAGAGTGAGCCGCAGCATGGCCGAGAGGGGATACTTGGTATGCCCGGCAGCGCGTTCGGCCCGTCGATAGGTGACCGTCGTGCTGGGAAAGCCGAGGGCCGGAACGATGAGACGAAGTACCCGATGACGTTCGGGGAGCGAATTCACAGCGTCGACGGTGGCCCGGCTCATCAGGCGAAAGTCAGCGGCGCCGATGGGTCCACTGTTGTCACTGATACGGGCCATGACCCGGTAGAAGCCCCCGGCCGTAGAGCGTTTGAATCTTGTGTCGGTGCTGCGGTCCACACGCACGGCGTATACGACATCGGCCGCCTCCTGACGTGCAGCGGTCAGCATGTCGGGGATCAGCTCGGGCGGGTCCTGCAAGTCGGCATCGATGGAGACGACATAGGAACCCGTGGCGCGGGTCAGCCCGGCGGAGAGAGCAGCCTGGTGGCCTGCGTTGGCGCGTAGCCGGAGTACGCGCACTTGCGGCCAGGATCGGGCAAGTCGGTTGAGCAGGATTGGTGTCGAGTCGTGACTGCCATCATCGACGGCTATCACCTCGTAGGAGTGTCCGCTGCTGTCGAGGATTGGCCGGAGCCTCTCGGCGAACAGAGGCAGTACGTCCTCCTCGTTGAAGATCGGGACTACAACGCTGAGCATGGGGCGCTCTTCGGTGATCATGAGAACCCTTCGGGCGGTTGTTTCTGGGGAGCTGTGGGGTGTGGTCATCGCAGAGCCCAGACCGTCGCGTCGTCGGTGCTCGTCACCCGTGTCGCGAGTGAATCCAGGACTGCATCGTCGACACGGCCTGCACGTCGGTCGGCGAGGAGGAAAGTGACGCCCCGGTCTCGTAGAGCCGCGATGGTGGGCCGATCCGGAGCGCGGAAAGCCTTCTCTTCCAGATCGAGTAGTGGCTGATCCCAGAATGGCTGTCGTGTGTACGCGACCGTGGATCGTGAGCCGGAGTCGAGGGTCTGCGCGGTGTACGCCCAGCCGGCGACCATCGTTCGGCGCTGAGTGAAGGCAGGGACCCAGAACCCGGTCGCGGCACAGGCCCGGACCTTGCCATCGGAGTCGCGATAGTCGTCCTGGCACCACCGATTGGTGGCCACAACGGCTTCGGGGGCCGAATTGTCCCTGATCCAGCGCGCAGCAGTGACCTGGTCCGCCGTCACCGCCGCCCGGCTGGAGGGTGGGGTACCGGCGAGCTCGGCTGCGAGCGTCGGCTCGCTGGTCCCGGTCGTCCATCCCCACGTGCTCTGCAGCCCGGTCCCGAGCAGACCACCCACGAGGACTGCGATAGCGACGGCGGACCCGGCGCCGCGGCGCCCGGTTCGCACCGCCGCAGTCACCCCGACCGCGGCAGCCACAGTCGCGACTGCCGACCACACCAGCGCGACCGGACTCACCCAGGACCACACTTGCCATTTCTGGCCTAGCTCGGCACGCAGTGGCGGGTGCCCCAGGTTGGCGTTCCACTCAGCCAGTGGGGAGATCTCACCGGCTAACCACGGAGTAATCATGGCCACGAACGCAGCGGCCGCCGCAAACGCGATGAGGGCGGTACGTGCTTGGGGAGCCGGCTGCCAGCGATCGCGGCCGAACATCAGGGCGAGGCCGGCGGCCGAGCCGACCGCCCCTACAGGAAAGACAGTGCGAAGGAAATACGCCTCACTGGCACCGGGATGCCGAAGCAGTAGCGTGGCGATCACCCCGGACAGGCAGACGCCGACGAACAGCCAGGTAGCAGGTTCGCGACGTCGGTAGACGACGAGGCCGAGAAGCCCGACCCAGCGAGTAAGACTCACCGCCAGCCAGAAGCCGGTCAGTGCAAGTGTTGCGGCGAGGGGAAGCGCGGTACTCGTGGCGAGCGGGGCGCCGGGAATCCGGGCCGAGAGCCCAGGAACCAGTTCGGCGGCGAAGGCACGAGCGCCGGCAAGTGGCGCCACTACCGTGCCGTAGCTGCCTCCGCCATAAAGAACTGCCGTGGCGACGGCAAGCACGACTCCGAGCCCTGCCGCTGTCGTGACGGCTCTCAACGCCGACCGCCATCTCTGCTGCAGCACTGCCGCGAAGGCGGCGAGAAGCACGCCACACACAACGACCGGAAGAATCGTGGATTTGACGCCGGACGCCAGGACGGCAACCGGGAGGAGAAGTGCGACGGGTGTGCTGGACGTCGACGACGGCCGTAGTTGTGCGACGACCAGCCCGACCAGCCCGACCACCACGAGATCACCGAAGGTTTGGGTCAGGCTCGCCCACCAGTTCAGGTGAACCATAGGAAGTACGGGAACTGTCGCTCGCCACGCCGTTCCTCCCGACTCTCCGACGACGAGGAGAAGCGACGTCGCCAGGGGAGCTGCCCAGGCCCGTCCCGTTACCGATCGGGCGACGGTCGCTGCCACTATGGCCGCCGCCAACACGAGCGCCGTGGGCGCGAACCGCAGTGTTGCCAATGCGGGATCAACTCCGGATGCGGCGGCCGCATGCGCGGTGATTGCGTGGGTGAACCAGTGGTAGTCCAGTGACTGCCCGGCGACAGTCGGGTTGGTCGGCGGGATCGAATGCCCGGCTTCACCCACCAGCGCCAACTGGAAAAGCAGATCTTGGTAGTACAAGTGGCCTCGGCCAGGATCGGCCGGCACCCAGCGCAGGTACTCGCTGGTCATCCACGCGATGGCGACGACCAGACTGCCGGCCACGCACCAGATCGGTCCAGCACCCGGCTGCCGGTATGGCCGGTTCGGGAGCGCCAATGCCCGCCGTCGCCCGGCGGGGAACGCGAGTACGACAGCTATGACCAGTGGGGACCACAACACGGGCGGCAGCCCGGTCAATTGCCACACGGCCCAGCCGGCCAGGGTAATCGGCGCACCCGCCACAACGGCCCAGCCCAGGTCGTCCGCCGTCGATGCTGGGTCGTGGCGCGTCGCCCGCACGACTGCCAGACCCGGCAAAATCCACCCCGTAACGGCAAACGCCATCCACAGCACAGCCGGCCATGCAGCTGTGCCGGTAGCGACCTGCGATGCGAACCATGCGCAGGCCACTACAAGAGGCGCAGCGAACTTGGTTGCTGTGGCGGCCGTCACTTCGGAGAGGCTAGGAGAGGCCCCGATCACTTTGTGACCCACCCCCGATAGAGTGCGGCTCCCCCGAACGGACCAGGGAAGGTGTCAACCCAGCCGTGCGTCCACTTCATCGAGTCGCCACAGCCGCATCGACCGTGTTGCGGTCGCCATGGCTGCGAGCTGCATTCCTGTTCGCCGCCATCGCCCTGGCCGCTGTCGCCCTGATCGATCAGCGGGTGGCCGTACTCGCGGCTGTCGCGCGGGTATCCGGTGCAGGTCTCGGGTTGGCGGGCATGGCCACGATCGTGAACTTGGTGCTTGCCGCCGTCGCCTGGCACTCGGTCGTCACCGACCTCGGAGCACGGCTCGGCCGTGCCCCCGCGGCCCGTGTGTACTTGGTTGGGCAGGTCGGCAAGTACCTGCCCGGCGGTGTCTGGAACCTGCTGGCTGCGGCCGAGCTGGGCCGCGACCACGGCATCGCTCGACGCGAGACGGTGTCGTCGATGCTGCTCGCAGTCGCGGTGTCGGGGTCTACAGCGGCAGCGCTGGCAGCAGCGACGCTGCTCGAGTTGCCGCTGGTGCTCCTCGCCCCGCTGCCCTTGATGGTGCTGCACCCGAAGGTCCTGAACTTGATGATCGCGGTGGTCCTGAGTCTCGCCAAACGGGATCCTCTGTCCGGGCACCTCTCGATCCGAGGCAGTGCAGTCGCCGCCAGCTGGACGATGCTGTCCTGGCTTGCGATCGGGGTCCAGGTGTTCGTCCTCGCCGTATCGGTCGGCGCACCTCCCACTGCGCGCACCATGGCTCTTGCCCTCGGGGCTTACGTGCTGGCCTGGTTGGTCGGGACTGCCGCAGTCGTTCTGCCGGCTGGCGCCGGAGCCCGGGAGGCGACGTTGGTCGTCGTCCTCGCACCTGCGGTCGGTGTCGGCGCGGCGGTCGTGGTCGCGCTCTTGTCGCGGGTACTCGTCACGGCTGCTGATCTGGGCTTGGCCGGCGTCGGGCTGCTCGCCGCGCGGGCAGCCCGGAACGGGGCTCGACCTGTACAAACCGACCACGGATGACGGGGAGAACTCCATCTCCGCATTGTCGGAAAGCTCCGCGAGAGGAGTCACCGATCAGGCGAAACGGGTGAGAACATGGCGGCTGAGGTTGCGCAGGTCGGCGGCGCGCCCCGCTCGAATCGCCGTCGGGAGCAACGTGGCTGCGTTCAAGCGCGACGAAATGTGGCGTCGAGCCGTGCGGGCTGCCCGGCTCCAGCCGCGAGCGTCCATCTCCCCGGCGATCATCAGGAAGTAGCGGCGCTCCTCGTCGAACCGGGTTCCATTCATCGCCTTCACGGCAGAGTCGCTGCCGAGGTGTCGCCGATAGTCGAAACACGAGCGGTCGTCGAGCACCATTGCCCAGTCGCGTGTGATCACGTCCATGATCAGAGCGAGATCTTGGACGACGTCGAATCCGGCACGGAAGCCGTGTTCAGGAAGGGCGGCGGTCCTCCATGCCAACGACGGGAAGTAGGTCCAGTTCGCCCGCATCAGGCTGGTCGCCAGCAATTCTCCGTCGAGGACAAGGCGACCGCTGCCACGGGGCGCGTACCAAGCCTTCATCCGGTCGGCGAGAGGCGTCGCCGGGTTGCCGTGTTCGTCGATGATGTTCACGCCTGGCTGCACGATTCCCGCATGTGGGGCTGCCGCCGCCGCGGAAATGATCACATCGACATAGTCGGGCGCCATGATGTCGTCAGCGCCCATGATCGTGAACCAGTCCTGGGTGACCAGCGACAGGCATCGACGGTAGTTCCCGTTGGCTCCGAGGTTGGACTCGTTGCGAGAGTACCGCAGACGCGGATCACGAATCTCCTCGAACCACTTCTTCACAGTCGGATCCGGGTAGGCATCGTCGACGACGGTCAAGATCCAATCGGGGTTCTCCTGTGCGCGGACGCTTCGGACCGCTGCGCGCATCAGGTTAGGGTCGCCGTAGTACGGAAGAAGGATGTCAAGCGTCATTGATTCGTTCCTTCCTGAGTGACAGGTGGCGCACGCTAGCAGTGAGTAATGGACGCGCACGGCATTTTTCGAGTGTGGTGGGCAACCCTTTCGGGTGTAGCTTCCTTGATCGAAAAGTCGACCCAGAACCTCTTGACCTGCAGCTATCCGTCGCGACGTGGCGAAAGTTCGGCAGCGCTGAGCCGAATCTCGCCGTGTCGCGCCTCCGTGTAGCATCCTCCGCTAATGGACATCCAGAACCACTACTACGGTCATTCCAGCGTCTTGGCGGCCTACACTGGCCTGTCCCGTCCGCGCCACATCGCCGGGCTCCTGCAGCACGGTTGGACGCTGGTATCACCGCTCGGCGTGCATTTCGGGGATTTCCCGCGAGTCGGCGCGCGCCGTGGGCGCAACCTCCTCGTGTGGTCTCACCACGCACGTGGCTGGGACCCCGCCTCCGCCGACCGGCCGTCGGTCGAGATCGGCAGCCCATTCAGCTATCTGGAAATGATGCTGGGTGAACGAGGCTGGGCCCCGTCAGGTGACGGCGGGCCCGTCTATTTTCCGTTCCACGGATCATCAGTGGTCCGGATCACCGGCGATCAAGCGGCGCTGGCCGAGCAGGTGGCCGCTGCCGATGGGCCGTCGACGGTATGCCTTCACGCCGACGACTGCGAGGACTCGTCGATCGTGAATGCCTGGGCGCGTGCCGGGCATCGGCTCGTCACTGCCGGGCATCGACATGACCCGGATTTCCTGCTGCGCATCATGTCTCTGCTCGGCTCGGCGAGCAGGGTCTCGTCAAACAGGCTGAGTAGCGCGCTGATATATGCGGCCTCGATGGACGTCCAGATCAGCGTGTACGGCGACCCGCTCGTCGCCGGGGTCAAGGAGCAGAATCCACTGGACATGGCCCAGCGGACGTGGCCGGAGTTCCACCTGAGGGAGCCGGACCCCGAGGTGCTCCGGCCGATCGCCCGCCGCGAGCTCGGGGCCGACGCCATTCTCACCGCGGCCGGACTGCGTCGGGCCCTCGGATGGGCTGATCGTCACCGCGCTGGACCGGCTGCCGACTACTGGGTCGGCTCCTCGTTGGTCAAGGCAGGCAAGGTTCTCGGCCTGTCGCAGCGAGCGGCAAACAGCGCAACCAGCGTGCCGGTGGTCAGACCATGGGTATTCGTCCGGCAGCCGCTATCTCATCTGCCACGCGGACTCCCGCGTGGGCTGAAAACCCCGGTCCAACTCGTGGCGCCCGTGCCCATCGCATCTCACCCGTCATCAGTCCGATCTGGCCGTTGGTCCGGCCACTCAGGTCCCGCACGGGAGGGTCGGGCTGCGGCCGAGCAGGAATGACGAGGCGCAGGGCAATGACGCCCCGGACGGGTGAGACTGTTAGAACTCGGTGACCCCGGCGTCCGGGGCCAGCTCGTGGGCGGTCATGTACCGCGACTCGTCGGAGGCCAGGAACAGCACCGTCTCGGCGACGTCCTCGGGCCGGGTGATCTCGACCGGCATCATGTTGACGAACATCGCGCCCAGGCGCGGGTCGGTGCTCATCGCCGTCCCGAGGGCGGCCTGCATGTCCCCGGTGCCCATCGGGGTGGCCATCCCGGTCGGGTGCACGCTGTTGACCCGGATGTGGTGCTTCGCGAGCTCGGCGGCGAAGGCCTTGGCCATACCGCGGACGGCCCACTTGCTGGTGGTGTAGGGGACCATGAACGGCTGGACCTTCATCCCGGCCGCCGAGCTGATCACGATGATCGAGCCGCCGCCCGCGTCGACGAGGTGCGGGGCCCCGGCCATCACGGTGTTCCAGACGCCGGTGACGTTGACGTCGAGGGTGTCGCGCAGGATCTGCGGCGTCACCTGGTCCCAGGCGCGCGGGATGCAGATACCTGCGTTGGCCACCACGACGTCGAGCCGGCCCAGATCGGCGACGGCGGCGTCGACGACGCCGCGCAGCGCGTCGAGGTCGCGCACGTCGACCTGCCCGGTGCGCACGCGGGCGCCGTTCTTCTCGGCCAGGGCGACGGTCTCCTCGAGGTCGCCCGGCACGGCGGAGTCGTAGTCGACCCCGGGCAGCGGCCCGCAGACGTCGATGAGTACGAGGTCGGCGCCCTCGGCGGCGAACCGCACGGCGTCGGCGCGTCCCTGGCCGCGGGCGGCGCCGGTCACCAGGGCCACCTTGCCGCCGATGCGGCCGGTGCGGTCGGTCATGTTCGTCTCCTGCTCGGTGTGGGTGGGACGGTAGGGGTGGTCGGGGAAGTGACGGGGGCGAGCCAGACGCCCACCAGGGCGTCGACGAGTCCGGTGGCCGCGTCCGACCAGGTCGACCGCGGTGTGGGGACACCCTCGGCGAGTGCGCGTTCGCGCTCGGCCAGCATCTGGACCATGAGGTGGCGGCCGATGTCGCCGCGTTCGAGGCGGACCTCGACCGGCAGCGTGGGCAGGCACGCGTTGAGGCCGTCGACGATGCGCCGCAGGGCAGGCGAGGTCAGGGCGTCGTCGCTCATGATCTCGCGCAGGGCGGGGTCGGTCATGACCTGCGCGCCGAACCGGGCCCACCAGGTGGGGTTGCCCAGCTGCGCGAGGTGCTCCGCGCCGGGCCGCACCAGGCAGTCGATCCAGTCGCGGACCTCCCGGCTGCCCGCGACGACCTCGACCATCTCGGCGCGTCGCTGCTCGATCTGCTCGGTGTGCCGGGCGGCGATGGCGCGCACGAGGTCGGTCTTGGTGCCGAAGTGGTAGCCGACGACGGCGGTGTTGCCCTGCCCGGCCGCCTCGGCGACGGCCCGGTTGGAGACCGCGTAGACGCCGTGCTCGGCGAAGAGCTGCTCGGCGGCGTCGAGGATCCGTTCACGGGTGACGGTGCTGCGGTCGGTGCGCGCTCGTGCCGGCATGGGGACATCCTGCCTGCTCCCGGCCGGTCCGCCGGGGCCTGGTTCGCTTAAGTCAAACAGTTGATTTACAGTGAACATACCCCACCCGACCCGCCTCCGGGGAGTGCCCCATGTCGTCCGATGCGCCCGTGACCGATCCCGGCACGGAACGGTCCCGGGCCCCCGCCTTCGTGGCGGTGCTGGCCCTGGCCGGGATCGTGGTCTCGCTGCAGCAGACCACCGTCGTCCCGCTGCTCCCGCAGTTCCCGCGCCTGCTCGGCTCCTCGGCCGCCGACACGACCTGGATCGTCACCGCCACGCTGCTCGCCGGAGCGGTCGCCACCCCGGTGGTCGGGCGGCTCGCCGACATGTTCGGCAAGCGCCGGATGCTCCTGGTCTGCCTGGTGATCCTCGTGATCGGCTCGGTGATCGGCTCCTTCAGCTACTCGCTGGTGCCGCTGGTGATCGGGCGGGCGCTGCAGGGCCTCGCCGCCGGGGTGGTGCCGCTGGGAATCAGCCTGATGCGCGACCAGCTGCCACCGGAGCGGCTCGGCTCGGCCACCGCGCTGATGAGCGCCTCGCTCGGCGTCGGCGGTGCCCTGGGTCTGCCGCTCTCGGCCCTGGTCGCCCAGACCTCCGACTGGCACGTCCTGTTCTGGGCCTCGTCCGCGCTCGGCGTCGTCGTCATCGGGCTGGTGCTGCTGGCGGTGCCGGAGTCGGCGCAGCGGGCGGGCGGGCGTTTCGACCTGCTCGGCGCCGTCCTGCTGTCGACCGCCCTGGTCTGCCTGCTGCTGGTGGTGTCGAAGGGCAGCTCGTGGGGCTGGGGCGACGCGACGACGCTGACGCTGCTCGCGATCGGCGTGCTCTCCCTGGCCGCCTGGGCGTGGTGGGAGCTGCGCACCCGCCAACCGCTGGTGGACCTGCGGGTC
>NZ_JADQDD010000198.1 GCF_019263595.1 Pseudonocardia sp. KRD291
CGACGTGGTCGAGATCCCGCAGCAGCACCCGATCTACCGCTGGGGGTGCCTGGTCGAGCGCTGCGAGCGCACCCGCCACGGGGGATCGGATCTGTGCGCCGAGCATGGCGAGCAATGGGCCCAGCAGCGTGCTCGAGGGGTCGGCAAGGCCGCGTTCGTGACCGCCGCCGGACCGTTGGAGCGGCACGTCAGGGTGGAGGAGTTGATTTGCCGCATCTGCCCGCGCCGGCCCGCGGCGCGCACCGAGCTACGGCTCTGCCAGTGGCACCTCAACCGGTGGGCGGCCCGCAAGAGGACCGTGGGACGGGCAGCGGATTTCACCGAGTGGCTCGGCGAGCAGTCGCCCGGCGACGGCTACGGGTCCTGCTTGGTCGCGGCCTGCCTCAACCTGGCCGACTCCCCGTTGGGGCTGTGTCCGTGGCACGACCGCAGCTACCGTCGGGAAGGCAGCCCGGGCGGAGCCGGGCTGCCGACGAACTGGTGGCAGCGTTACGAGCGACTCGCTGAGCCGGTTCCGGTCAGCTACGCCGAGGAGCAGGTGTTCCGGCGCTGGTGCGCCATCGCGCCGGCGCGGCCGTGGCCGGGCCAGATCAACCTGCAGGGGCTGCGGCCGCTGGTCCGGGCCGAGATCAAGTGGGGCCTGTTCATCCATACCCAACGCGCCCGGCCGACCCGCTGGGACCTGGGCTGGATCCGCTCGCTGGTGGCCACTTGCTCCGCCTTGGAAGTGGACTCCTTGATCGGTTTCGAGTTCGGTGCGGGCGGCTGCGCCGAGTTCACCGGCGCCATCGCCAAGGAGATCTTGCACGAGCTGCGGCTGGTCTACTTCACCCCGGCCCAGGCCAAGGCGGCCGGGTTCCTGGAGACTGAGCACTTCGGGGTGCGGTTCGACCAGCGCGCCAGCCATTTCGACTTGAGCGGCATCCCGCAGCCCTGGCTACGGGACCTGACCTGGGACTACCTGGCCGACCTGCTGCAATCGCCACGATGCCCGCGCACCGCCGGAGTGCCCGACGGCATCCGGCGGGCCGCCGTCGAACTGGGCGCCTTCCTACAGGTCGACGCCCCAGCAGGCGGGCACGACCCGCACGAGTTGCGCGGTGAGCACATGCGTCGGTTCGTCGCCGACCAGCGCCACCGCGAACGCGACGAGCTGCCCTCGCTGGCCATGACACGACCCGGCGGGGCGGCGAGCATGGTCACCACGACCACGCGGTCAGTGGTGTTCAACGCCGCCCGCAAGATGTTGCGCGACGCGCTGGACACCGGTGCGGCCGAGCGGATCGGGCTGGCCCGGGAGTTCATCATCGCGATGCCTACCGCGGGGGCCACCACGGGCCGCACCGCGCGCCGCCCTTTCCCCGACGACGTCGCGCGCACCCTGGCCGACGAGGACAACCTGCGCCACCTCGCCGAGATCCACGACCCGTCCGACCGCGGGCTGCGCGATGTGTGGGAGACGACGGTGACCACGGGCCGCCGCATCGGGGAGGTCCTCAAGCTGCGCTGGGACTGCATCGGCCGCTACGGCGGGTTGGCGATGCTCTGGCATGACCAGACCAAGGTCGGCAACTACGACGTGGCGATCCGGATCCCCGAGCGCCTCTACGACGTCCTCGTCGAACGCCAACGCAAGACCCTCGACCGCTACACCGCCGAGCACGGACGTCGGCCCACCGACGCCGAACGCGCCCGATTGGCGCTGTTTCCCAGCACCCACCGCAACCACGACGGCACCGTGTCGCTGACCTATCAGTGGTTCCACCACCGATTCAATACGTGGGTCGACTCCCTCGACCTCGGCCGGTGGGTGCCCCACCAGGCTCGCCACACCCTGGCGACCAACCTGCTGCGCGCCGGCGCGACCTTGACCCACATCCGCAAGTATCTGGGTCAGGTCAGCGACCGCATGGCCGAATGAACCGTCCCGGGTTCGGTGCCGCTTCCTTCCTTGTGGAGGATGTGGATCATGTCCAAGCGCTACCCGCCCGAGCAGCGTTCCCGGGCCGTGAAGATGGTGCTCGACCACCTCGACGAGTACCGGTCGGTGTACGCGGCGTGCCAAGCGATCGGCCCGAAGGTGGGCGTGGGTGCCGAGTCGCTGCGCCAGTGGACGGTGCAGGCACAGATCGATGCCCAGCAGGTGCCCGGGCCGAGCACGGTCGAGCGGCAACGGATCAAGGACCTTGAACGTGAAGTCCGGGATCTGAAAGAGGCCAACGAGATTCTCAAGGCCGCCTCGATTTTCTTCGCGAGGGAACTCGACCCTCGCCACCGCTGATCTGTGATTTCATCGATCAGATGCGTGCATGTCAATATCGGGTCGAGTCGATCTGTCGCGTGCTCACCGAGCAAGGCGTCCAGGTCGCCCCACGCACGTATCGCAACTGGAAAACCACCCAACCATCAGCTCGGACGATCACCGACGCCTATCTGACCGATGCGCTGCGCACCACGACAGGCACCCCAGAAGGCATGTACGGACGACGAAAGATGACCGCACACCTACGCCGTCAGGGCCACCGTGTGGCGGCCTGCACGATCGATCGATTGATGCGCGACGAGGGTCTGGCCGGGCTGGTCCGCGGGGGCCATCACCGCACCACGATCCCTGCCGACCACGGTGGCCGACGCGCGCCTGACCTGCTCGATCGAGACTTCACCGCGACGACTCCGAACCGGAAGTGGGTCACCGACTTCACCTACTGCCGAACCTGGTCAGGGTTCGTCTACGTCGCGTTCGTGATCGACTGCTTCTCTCGGGCGATCGTCGGCTGGCACGCCACACAGGTGAAGAACACCGCCATGGTGACCACGGCGCTGAAGATGGCGCTGTGGCGACGCGACCACGAAGGAAAGCGAATCGGCGACGGCCTCATTCATCATAGCGATGCCGGGTCTCAATATACGTCGATTGCATTCTCCGAGACTCTCGGCATTGAGGGTATCGCGGCGTCGATCGGCAGTGTCGGCGACGCCTACGATAATGCGCTCGCCGAATCCACCATTGGACTGTTCAAGACCGAGGTGATCGGTATGAACAGTCCGTTTCGGGTGCACCCGGCGAAGACGGTCGACGACATCGAGTACGCCACCATGGAATGGGTCGACTGGTACAACCACAGGCGGCTGCACAGCCTCCTTGGTTACGTCCCACCCGAGGAGTTCGAAGCCGCCTACTACGCTCAACCAGCGGCGCTCCAACCGGAGCCGCCACCAGCATGAAGCCGGCAACGAACCCGAGACGGTTCAGAACATTACGTGCATTTGTCGCATTCGGACCTGGAGGACGTGTTGCAGCACGTCTGGGTCGCCGGGCCCGGCGCGGCCAACCCTGGCGAACTGCTCGCCGGCAACACCGCGCCGCTTAGCCCCACGCAGGCCCAAGCACTGGCGATCGACCTCTCTCGCCGCAGCACGCCTGCCGAGGGCGGGTTCTGCACCTTCCAACCGGTCGTCGACGGCGGCGCCTGCCCCTGGAACCTGGACTGCCACAACTGCGACAAGTTCGTCCTGTCCGGCGCGGACCTCCTCTACTGGCGGCGCAAACGCGAACAGTGGCGGCAACTGGCCGAGGGCGCCCCCGACGATGCCACCGCCGACTACCTGCACCGCTACTTCGAGCCCACCGCCTGCGCCATCGACGGTCTGGAGAAGGCCCTGGCCGGGCTCGACCTGCTCGACCAGGCACTCGAGCTGGACCTGCGCAAGCCCCAGGACTACTTCCAGCGCGTGTGGTCCACCGCCTTCCGTGCGACCGACCTCGCTGCGGCCGTGGAATGCGAGGACGAGGCCATCGCCGGGGACTCCGGAGAAGCCTGCGCATGAACACTCGAACCGTTCCCGCATCCCGCACGGCCGCCGCGCTGGCCTCCCGCCGCAGCAACGCCCAGGCCGCCATCGACCGTGTTCAGACCGCGCTTTCCCGGCTGCGCCGGGAAAAGACCCCGGTCAGCGTCGCGGCCGTGAGTCGCCGCGCCGGCGTCTCACGCACGTTCCTCTACGCGAACCCCCACGCACGGGCCGTGGTCGCCGCCGCCATCGCCGACGCCGACGAGCGGCGAGCCCAGGCGCTCGCCGACCAGCACGACCAGCACGAGACCACCTGGCGGGAGCGGGCGCTCAACGCCGAGAACGCCCTCAAGACCGCCAACGCAGAGATCCTCAACCAGCGCACCCGCATCGGCGAGCTCCTCGGCCAGACCCGCGACCTGGAAGCCGAGTGGACCGAGCAGGGCATCCAGCGGATCACCACGGAGAACACGAGCCTCAAGCAACGCGTCCGCCAGCTCACCACCGACAACCGCACCCTCGAGGAGCGCCTGCAAGCCGCTCGCTCGAATCTGCGCTTTCAAGACCGCCGGGTCGCCGACCTGGAGGCCAAGCTCGTCGATCCAACCGCGATGACCTGACAGACCCCACCTCGTCCGAGCCCGCGGCCCGGCCACCGCACCCCGGTGGCCGGGCCGCGCCGCACGATCACCCCAACAGGCGACCGTGATCCGGGCCAGACAACGTGACGGACATGTAAGCTACGCATCAACGCAGGTCAGAGGCACAATCCGGGCATCGCCGGTCGGTAAAGTCGACGAGGCGCAGCGATTGACCAAGGACTGCATCGAGTTCCTGCGCTATCTGCACGACGACCGGCGGACCCGGTTCGCGCTGCTGCTGGTCGGCGGCGATGACGCCTGGTCGGTGCTCTCCCGCGAGCCGATGCTGCGTTCGCGGGTCTACCGGCGGGTCGCTCTGGACCCGCTGACCGGGCCGCAGGTGTGCGAGCTGATGGGCTCGTTCCACCCGATCTACGACGGCGCGGACCGCGAACTGCTGGCGCTGATCGACGACCACGTCGGACACGGGAACCTGCGGCACTGGGCCGCGTTCACCCACACCGCCGCCGACCTGTGCGCCCGGGCCGAGCGCGACCGGATCGACGAGGAGATCGTGCACAACACCTTCGCCGTTCACGGCGGCGGCGTCGACGTGGGCGGTGGCAAGGTCACCACCACCAGCGCGACAGCATGAGCGCTGCGGCGGCGGCCGTTGCACCGCCGGCCGACGTCGCGGCCACCAGCGCGACCGACTCCGTCGCCGCCGACCGCTCGCGGGTGTCCTGGGTGCTCGACCCACGCGACGACACCGCCTGCGTGCGCGCGCTGCAAGATCTGCAGGATCTGGCTGCCGGGCGGGTGGTGTGTCATCCGCGGCCCGGCGCGACCTGGCCGGCGCTGGTCGAGGACCTGCTCCGCGCACTGGGCAAGGACCCGCAGGCGCTTACGCGGGAACGCTGCACCCGCCACGGGCCACGCCTTTTGCGGGTGTGGCTGCGCGCCGAGCAGGTCAGCGATCTGGTCGTGCTGCGCGCGCACCGGCTCCCTCCGGTCCTCCTCGCCCGGCTGGTCGACCTCGCCGCGGACTGCGACGTCGCGCTCTGGCTGGTTTGGCACCACCACAGCACCGCCCCGCTGCCGTATCCGCGCATCGGTTGGGTAGGCGCGGTGGGCACCCTGCTCGCCGCGCTGGGCATCGCGTCGAGCACGTTGACCGAGCGCGAGGTGTACATCGCCGCCTTCGCTGCGGCACGCCACGAGGCCCGGATCTGGCGCCCCGACGGACACCGGCTCGGGTGGAAACTCCCGACCACGCAGCACGCCTGGCCGGGCTGCGACGTCGGCGCGCTGCTGCAGCGCCTGACCGTCGACGCCGCCACCGGCGCGGAGCTGCGGACCCGGCTCCGCGCCGCGCAGGACGGCTTCGCCGCCGAACACCGCCGCCTGACCCTGCCCGAACTGGGCCCGGCCACGGTGGCCGCTCTCGGGCCCCGGCTCGCACCGGCCACGGTCACGCGGCTGCGCCGGCTCGTCTGTCCGGTCACCGCCGCCGCGGTGGCACTCGCGCTGGCCACCGACGCCGAACCACGCTTCCTCGCCCATCACCTCGTCCACGCCGGCGCCGAACAGATCGCCCTGCTCGCCGGGCTCTACCGCGTCCCGGAGCGGGCCCGTCCGCCAATTCGGGCCGCGATCGGAACCCATGACGACCCCGCGCCGGGGCAACCGATGTTCGCCCCACCCGGCCACCTCTACCTCAGCGCGCAACGCCTCGCACACCGCGTCGCCCGCGGCGCAACCCTCGCCGGGATCAGCCCGCCCACGGCCGCACGACCGCTCTACGGCATCCATCCGGCCACACCGTTCGGTGCGACCGTCGCTCAGGTAGCCAGCGTCACCAACGATTGACCCCTCGGCCCTGATCGATCCCAGTGCCACTTACCTGTCGCCGCGTGCCACTTATCTGTCGTTCGCCAGTGCCACTCTGGCGTCGCTCCACAACCGCTTCGCCTCTATTGATCTTGTAACTGACCACCGTGCTGATCATTGACTGTTGTAGAACGACGGCCGAATGACAGTGATCGGCTTCTGTGCCGGGGGCGACCGTGCCGCCTCGACCAGGCGCTCAGGCGACGCCCCGCGTGATGTGTCATCTGGGCCCGTGGCAGTGGCTTCGCCGACGCTGAGAGCGCTGCGTCGATCAGCGGCTGGTGCGTTCGCCGCCGTTGACGGCGAGGACCTGCCCGGTGATCTGCCGGGCGCCGGGTGAGGCGAGGAACTCGACGGTGGCTGCGATGTCCTCGGGATGGCTGGCGCGCCGGGTGAGAGCGCTGTCGACGAGGGTCTGGCGGGTGTCGTCGGAGAGTTTGTCGCGGAAGAATTCGGTGTCGGCGACATATCCGGGTGCGAGGGTGTTGACGGTGATGTCGGTGGGGCTGAGCTGGGCGGCGAGGTCCACGGTCCAGGAGGCGAGGCCGGCTTTGGCGGCTCCGTAGGCGCCGGCGCCCTTGTCGGCGGCGATGGAGCCGATGTTGACCACGGTCCCGCCGGGCTGTAGCCGGTCGCGAAGTGCCGTGGTGACCAGGACCGCGGAGAGCAGGTTGGCCTCGAGGTTGGCTCGCCACGCTGCGGCCACACCAGCCAGGTCGGTGGGGTCGTCGTGGTCGAAGTCGGTGTTGCCTCCGGCGTTGTTGACCAGTACGTCGATCCGGTCGGGGAGCTGGGAGAGTGCGGCGGTGACCTGGTCGGGGTCGGAGGCGTCGAACGCGACGGGGACGGCCCGCTCGTCGAGGCCGTCGACGGCCTTGGTCAGGGCGTCGGCGCGCCGCCCGGTGAGTACGACGTAGTCGCCCCGGGTGTGGAAGGCGGTGGCAGCGGCGCGGCCGATTCCGGTAGCGGCGCCGGTGACGACGATGGTGCGCATACACTTCCTCTCAACGACTTCAGGCCTAAATTTTAGCACTAAAATAAGGGAGGTGGGTGTGGGGGCCGATAGTGGACCGGGTCCGGCCGGGGAGAGTGGGGGCTCGGCGGCTCGTGGGTCGGGCGCGGTGGAGGCGGTCACTGAGGCGTGGGCGCGGGAGCGTCCGGGCATGTCGGTCGAGGGCATGTCGGTGGTGACCCGGGTGTGGCAGCTGGCCAAGCTGTTCGGTGACCAGCGTCGCCGGGTCGTAGCCGACGGGGGCGCTGATCAGGCGACCTTGGACCTGCTCTCGGTGCTGCGGCGGGCCGGTGAACCCTACGAACTCTCCCCCGGGGAGATCGCGCGGCGGGCGATGGTCACCGCCGGGGCGATCTCGCAGCGTCTGGCCCGCGCCGAGCAGGCGGGACTCATCGAGCGGACTCGCGCGGCGGGGAGTCGACACCGGACCGTGCGGTTGCTGCCCGCCGGCCACGACCTCGTTGAGGGTCTGGTCGGGCGCATCGCCGACCTCGACGACGACCTGCTCCGTGCTCTCGCCCCCGCCCAGCGCCGGCACCTCGAGCAGCTGCTGTACACCGTCGTGGCCGACGTCGAGCACCGCTACGGCCCCGACCGGCTCACCCAGGTCGGAGCCGACCGGCCGCAGTGAGCGGAGCCGGGTGGCTCAGGTAGTGGCCGAGCGGGCCGAGAAGGTAGCCAGTTATCCCCCGGTGCCGGTCATCAGCACTCCTGTGAGCTGGCGGCCTGGCGCGGGATACGACCCAACTGCGACCTGGGCTGGAGAGTGACGGGTGAGAGACAGTGGGTTGGCGCCACCAACGCGACAGTGGTGCCGCTATGGCCACGCCTGCTGACCGGTCAGTCCGACGGGCGGTGTAGTTCCTGCCGCAGCCGCGCGGCGAGCTGCACCGCCTGCTCGATCTCCGCACGCCGACTGGACACGCTCTCGACGTTGAGCCCGAACGGGATGCCGAGCCGCCGGCAGTACGCGATGAGGTCGAGGGCGGAGGACAGGGACTGGTCGTAGGAGGTCCTCAGGACGTCGTCGGAGTGCTGCAGTTCGTTCTGGATCCAGCGGGGCACGTCGACGCCGAGCCAGGTCAGGAACTCCAGGGTCTTCATCGAGCCCGCGACCGTGAAGGTGAACACGATCGGGGCCGGGTCGAGGCCACGGGCGGCGCACTCGAACCGGTAGTCGGAGACAAGGTTCTTCACCGCGTTCACGTCATAGACGACCTGTGTGACGAAGAACGAGCAGCCAGCGTCCTGCTTCGCGAGCAGCCGCAGGTGCTCGTCGTCGCGGCGGGTGTGCCGTTCCGGGATGGCGACGCCGCCGACCGCGAGCTCCGGGCTCGCCTCCGCCCGCAGCTCGTGGGCCTGCTTCAGCGACATCGCGACCTCCTTTTCTCGCGAGGAGGCTCCGACGAAGACCGACAGCACCCGGTCGGGGTCCTGGGTGTCTAGCCACGGCCGCAGGTCGGCCTCCGGGTACTTCCCCACCGCGCGGTAGACAACGGTGGGCGCGGTCCAGGCGGTGAGGTGCCGCGTGAGGTAGTCGGCCGGGTCCATCGTCGCTACGAACGGGAACGGCCGTTCCTCGGCGTTGCGGTCGCTCTCGTCGTCGATGTCGTAGAGCACGAGGCCATCGAGGGCCAGCGGGCGGAGCCGGTCCAGCGTGGCGTCGGCGATTTCCTGGGCGCGCTCCGGCGAGGTCGATCGCCGGGGTGGGGTTACCGCGAAGAGCAGGAACTCGCTGTTGCGTTCCGAGATGCGACGCCGAAGATCCATGACGACAACCGTACGGGCGAGCAGTAGCCACCGGGCTGTGGACCACGGCGATGTGTTGAGCGCGGATATTCTGTCATCCCGCGCGCGAGATGCTTGTCAGCGACCTTGGAGCCATCAATTTCCGCGACCGCCAGCTGTGCTCTGTCCGAGGCCCCGCACCGCCTGGTACAGGCGCGCCTCATCCCCGAACAAGCAGTTGGCGTCCTTCGGGGTCGGTCAGCCGGACGTAGCTGCCCCAGGACTCCGTCACAGGCTCGGTCGTCTCGCAGCCGTGCGCCTTGGCCGCATCCGCCAGCGCCTGTAGATCGCTGGCGTGGAGCCCGATCGGGTACTGGCTGTCCGGGTCCCGGTCGAAATCAGAGGCCTTGCTGAGCACCAGGGTTGTCTGCGCGCCCGCCGGCGCGACCTCGAGCCATCGGGCGCCGTCCCACATCTCGGCGTCCGTGACGACCGAGAAGCCGAGGACGTCGACGAAGAACCGGCGCATGTCGTCCTGGTCGGCTACGGCCAGGGTCGCCCACGCGATGCGATCGATCATGCCGGCAACGTAGCGCAGGCACGTCTAGATAGCGTCGCTATCCACTGGCATCTCGCCTGCGCGGTCACTGACGTTATCTCCGCCGCCCACTGTCAATATCTCCGCGCTCAACAGATCAGCCCACCGGGTGGCAGGCGCTGCTGGCCCGCCCGGGCACCCGATCGGTCAGCCCACAGAGCCTCGCGCACCTCGTCGGTCGTGGCTCGACCCTCGCCTCGGTCGACGCACCTCCGGCCGCACGGCCGCTGTACGGCACCAACCCTGCGACCCGGTTCGCCTCCGACTTCACCAGCCACGCCAGCGTCACCGATCTCCCCCAGCTACTGCAATTCTGACGACGCCTACTGCAACTTCGACGACGCATCCCACTGCAGTTCTAGCGACGCTCCACAACTCTCACTTTGACGTCGTTCCACAGCCAACCGCTTCACACCTCTACTTCTGAACCGCCAAAGATACTGCCACTACAACTGCACACACCTATGCACAGTGTTTGTGATCTTGGGGCGGTGCGGTATGATGTTGATCATGCTGCGCATCTCCGCGATCTCCGCCGGGGCGGTGGAGTACTTGGTGCGCGGCTCGGGCTGCACCGACCACGAGCACTCGGTGGACCTCGACGAGGGTGCCGAGCAGACCGCGGAACGCTCGGCCGGGATGGAGCAGGAGCTCGGCGGTCAGGGGCCGGCGTACTTCGAGGCGGCGGTGTCGCACGGGGAGCCGGAGGGCCGGTGGTTCGGGACCGGGCTGGAGGCGATGGGCATCAACGCCCGCTCCGGCGAGGTAGTCGACGTCGACGACGTGCGGGCGGTCTTCGGGCAGCTGCGTCGGCCGGAGTCGAGCGAGGAGGCGCCGGAGTTCCTGGGCCGGCGGCCGCCGACGTACAAGACCGAGGAGCAGCGCCTGGCCGCGCTGGTGGCGAAGGAGCCGGGCGAGCCCACGCCGGAGCGGCTGCGTGAGCTGGAGACGGCCGCGGCCACTGATGGCCGCAAGGGGGTGGCCTACTACGACTTCACGTTCTCCGCTCCGAAGAGCGTGTCGGTGTACTGGGCGGCGTTGCTGGCCGCGGGTGCCGACGAGCAGGCGGCGGCGGTCGCGGGCGCGCACGACAAGGCGGTGGAGATCGCGATCTCGTACGCCGAACAGCACGTGGCCTACACCCGGACCGGGTGGCACGGGCGGACCACCACGGGCAACGAGTCGGTGGGCAAGCACGAGGCCGGTCAGGGCACCGTGTGGACGTTGTGGCGGCACTCCACGAGCCGGGAGAACGAGCCGCAGCTACACACCCACGGCGCCCTGTTGAACCGCACGGTGACCGCGGACGGGAAGATCGGCGCCCTGGATGGGCGGTCGTTTCGGGCCTACAAGGAGGCGTTCGCGTCCGCGTATGAGCGGGCGCTGGAGCAGCTCACGACGGAGGCGACCGGGGCGCGGTTCGCCGAGCGCGCGGACGGTGTCGCGCGCGAGATCGTCGGGGTGGATCCGGAGTTGATGGCCGAGGCCTCGACCCGGCGCGGCCAGGTGACCGCCCGGGTGGACGAGCTGGTGGCTGCCTACGTGGACCGCAATGGCTACGAGCCGGGGCCGGCCGCGCGGAAGGCGATGGCCGACATGGCCACCCTGGACACGCGGGCGCCGAAGGGCACCGAGTCCGGTCCGGCCGGGGTGGCCGCCTGGAGCGCCGCCCGGGTGGAACGCCTGGTGGACTTGGTGGACGAGGTGGCCGTGGCCGGCCACGACCCGGCCGAGCTGGCCACCGGGCCCGCGCCGGTGGCCGGGCATGCGGCGACCGCGGAGCGGGCCGGTCAGGAGCTGGGTACCGGCCCGGTGGCCGGTGGCCGCCCGGCGGTGGCCGGTGAGGTGGTGGCCGGGGTGGACCGGGAGGCGGTCATGGCCGCCGCGGTCGCCGACGCGCAAGCGCAGTACTCGGTGTGGACGATCGGGAACCTCTCCCACGCCCTGGACCGCCGGCTCGGGGACGCCCACGAGCTCGGCGTCGAGGCGGAGGCGCGGCCGGCGTTGCTCGAGGCGCTGGCGCGGGAGGCGCTGGCCTCGACCGGGGTGGTGCAGGTGTCGGCGCCGGACCCGGTCGCGGTGCCGGCGGAGTTGCAGCGTGTCGATGGCGGGTCGATCTACCGGCGGGCGAACGGGGAGCGCTACGCCACCGCTGAGCACCTGACGATGGAGGACCACCTGGTCACGATGACCCGGGCGCAGACGGCGCCGGCGATCGTGGGGCC
>NZ_JADQDD010000199.1 GCF_019263595.1 Pseudonocardia sp. KRD291
CGCGTTACGGCTCCACGACGCGAGGGGCGGGGGTCTACTGCAGGGTGAAGCCCCGGTAGTCGTCGGCAGCGACCTCGTCACAGATCTGGCGGTATGCGCCGACCCCGCCGATGTAGGGCATGAACACCCGAGGCTTGCCCGGCACGTTCGCGCCCAGGTACCAGGACTTCGCCAGCGGGTACAGGGTCGCCTCGCCGACCTCGGCCACGTGGGCGACCCAGTCCTTCTGCGCCTGCGGCGTCGGCTCGATCGTCGCGACGCGGTCGCGCTCGAGGCGGGCCAGGCACTCGGAGATCCAGTCGACGTGCTGCTCGATCGAGACCAGCATGTTCGACAGCACCGACGGGCTGCCCGGACCGGTGATCGTGAACAGGTTCGGGAATCCGGCCACCCCCAGGCCGAGGTAGCTGACCGGGCCGTCGGCCCACGCGTCGGCCAGCGCCTGCCCGTCCCGGCCGCGGATGTCGATCGAGAGCAGCGCGCCGGTCATCGCGTCGAACCCGGTGGCGAGCACGACGTCGTCGACCTCGACCTCGCCGTCGGCGGTGACGACCCCACGTTCGGTGATCCGCTCGATCGGCGTCTTCTTCAGGTCCACCAGGTGCACGTGCGGGGAGTTGAACGTCTCGTAGTAGCCGGTGTCCAGGCAGGGGCGCTTGGTGCCGAACGGGTGGTCCGACGGGGCCAGCGCCTCGGCCGTCGCGGGGTCGGTGACCGTGTCCCGGATCCGGCCCCGGATGAAGTCGGCGGCCATGTCGTTGGCCCGGATGTCGAGTCCGATGTCGGCGTAGGTGCGCCGCATCGCGCCCAGACTGCCCTGCGCCCAGGCGTCGTCGAAGGCCGCGCGGCGCTGCTCCGGGCTCGCGTCCAGGGCGGACTCGGTGGGCAGGTCACCGACCAACCCGGCCGGGGAGTGCCGGGCCGCCTCCCGGTACGCCGCGTAGTTCGCCTTGCGCTCGTCCTGGGTCCGCGCGTCGAGCGGGCGGTTGCGTGCAGGCAGGCTGTAGTTCGCCGTGCGCTGGTAGACGGTCAGCTCGGCGGCCTGCTCGGCGATCACCGGCACCGACTGGATACCCGACGACCCGGTACCGATCACCGCGACCCGGCGCCCGGTGAAGTCGACGCCGGCGTGCGGCCAGCGCGCGGTCGAGTACACCGGGCCGGCGAACGCGTCCAGGCCGGGGATCTCCAGGTCCTTGGGCCGGGACAGGCAGCCGGTCGCGAACACGCAGTACCGCGCCGTGACCGTCTCGCCGTGGGAGGTGGTGACCGACCAGCGCGACGTGTCGTCGTCCCACACCGCGGAGGTGACGCGGGTGTCGAGCTCGATGTCGCGGCGCAGGTCGAACCGCTCGGCGACGTGCTCGGCGTAGCGCAGGATCTCCGGCTGGGCCGGGTAGCGCTCGGTCCACTCCCACTCCTGCTCGAGCTCCGGGGAGAACGAGTAGGAGTACTCGAGGCTCTCCACGTCGCAACGGGCGCCCGGGTACCGGTTCCAGTACCAGGTGCCGCCGATGCCGCTGCCGGCCTCGAAGACGCGGGCGCTCAGGCCCAGACCGCGCAGGCGGTGCAGCTGGTAGAGACCGGCGAAACCCGCGCCGACCACGACGACGTCGGGGGAACTCTGACGACTCAACGGACGCTCCTTTGCGACGCGAACGACTTCCGCCCCAGCATGCGTCGCCGATGCCGTCGCGCGCCAGGGGCGAGCTCGGCGGCATCGTGATTCCGGAGACCCGCCGGGGTCGTGCGCGGGGGTCAGAAGTCGGTGCGCTCCAGCCAGCGTGTCCAGACGGCGGCGTCGCCGAGCACCTGCAGGCGCGCATCGTCGGACGGGATCCGGCGGGTCACGCCGAGCAGGAGGTCGCTCGCGGTGCCGCGGACGGCGGCGTCCCCCTTGCCGTGCCCGTGCTCCCAGACGACGGCGACACCGCCGTCGGCGGCCTCGCCGCGCAGCAGCCACTCACCGGCCGCGCCCAGCTCCTCGTCGGTGGCGTGCAGGTGCAGGGTCGCGCCCGCGGCCAGCGGACCGTCCCCGGCCGTGGGGCGGCCGGTGAGCAGGTCGAGCCACTCGGAGACGCCGTCCGCGGCCAGGTCCGGCGCCAGGTCGAACGCCCGGCCGAGCGCGAGCGTCACGTCCGCGCGGTGCACCGTGGCCTCGTGCAGCCGGCGGCGGATCCACCAGGCGGCCGGCTTCGGGCCGGTGAACGTCCAGATCGGGGTGTCCGCGCCGACCGACTCCACGGCCGCGAGCAGCTCGCGGACCCCGCCGCGCAGCCAGTCCGCCTCGGCGTCGGCCCCGCCCTCCGGCGGGCGGCCGCCGACGACGTCGCGCGGCGGGAGCACCTCGCTCGCGCGGCCGGCGACCATCTGCGCGGCCCACCGGTGCCCGCGCCCGACGTGCTTGAGCACGGAGCGCAGGTCCCAGCCGGGGCAGGTCGGGACCGGCGTCGACGGTTCGGCGGCGGCCAGTACGGACGCCAGCCGGTCGTTCTCGGCGGTCAGGTGGGCGGACGCGGAGCCGGGCGCGGACATGAACGAAACCTAACGTCTGCGCTGCGATCCGCGCGTCCCCGCATGTCGATCATGGACCTGGGGTAGTGATAAGACATGCCGCCTCATCGCGATTGGACGCGACGTGGAGTGGGCCGTGCCCTGCTGTGGTGGCCGTTCACGGCGTTCGCGCTGGTGGCGGCGTTTCCCGCGATCGCGGTGCCGGCGATGGTCGGCTCGGGCGTGCTCCTGGTCCTCATCGGACTGGTGGGCGGGGCACTGGGGAAACGGTGGCGGGCGCGCAGGCTCCGCCGGGCAGGCCGCACGATCGGAGCGCTCCCGCGCACGGTCGCCGAGGGACCGGACGACCCGCCGGCCGACGTCACGCCGGCCTCCGCGGGCACGCCGGACGCGGCGCCGGGCGACGAGCCCGACGACGAGGGCCCGGACGTGCGCGCGGCCTGACCCGGCCCGGTCCGGCGGCCCCGAGATCGACTCCCGCCCTGCTCAGGGCGAGGGTGTGATGCGATCCAAGGTTACTTGTATGTCCGATACTAGGATGTCAAACTAAATCCGTCGGGCGTCCCCTCCAGGCCCGGCGGGAGGAGCGGGTCATGGCGGACTCGAACGCTGTCAGTACCGGTCAGGACCAGGGACTCCACGTCCCGAGGAACCCGGTCCGGTTCGTGACCGCGGCCAGCCTGTTCGACGGGCACGACGCGGCCATCAACATCATGCGCCGGATCCTGCAGCGCCAGGGCGCCGAGGTGATCCACCTCGGGCACAACCGCTCGGTCGACGAGGTGGTGACCGCCGCGATCCAGGAGGACGCGCAGGGCATCGCCATCAGCTCCTACCAGGGCGGGCACGTCGAGTACTTCTCCTACCTGGTCGAGCTGCTGCGCGAGCGCGGCGCCGGGCACGTCAAGGTCTACGGCGGCGGTGGCGGCGTGATCGTGCAGGAGGAGATCGACCTCCTGCACTCCCGTGGCGTCGCCCGGATCTTCTCCCCGACCGACGGCCAGCACCTCGGCCTCCCCGGAATGATCAACATCATGATCCGGGAGTGCGACGTGGACCTGTCCGCGCAGGCGCCGTCGTCGGTGTCGACGGCCGGCTCCGCGAGCTCCGCCTTCGCCGACGGTGTGTTCTCCGGCGAGCCGGCCACGCTCGCCCGCGCGTTGACCCAGGCCGAGTCCGGCGCCCTACCCGACGACGTCCGCGAGCGGATCGTCTCCGCCGAGCGGGCGGTGCCGGTCCTGGGCATCACCGGAACCGGCGGCTCGGGCAAGTCCTCGCTGACCGACGAGCTGGTCCGGCGCTTCCGCCTGGACCAGGAGGACAAGCTCCGGATCGCAGTCCTGGCCGTCGACCCGACCCGCCGCAAGGGCGGCGGGGCACTGCTCGGCGACCGGATCCGGATGAACGCGCTGGGGGGCAGCGGGCCCGCCGGCGCGGGAGGCCATGACAGCGTGTTCTTCCGCAGCCTGGCCACCCGCGGTACCGAGGGGAGCCTGCCGGAACGCCTCGGCGACGTGATCTCGGTACTCAAGGCGGCCGCCTTCGACCTGGTGATCGTCGAGACCCCCGGCATCGGGCAGGGCGACGCCGGCATCGTGGGGTTCGTCGACAACTCGCTGTACGTGATGACGCCGGAGTTCGGCGCCGCGTCGCAGCTCGAGAAGATCGACATGCTGGACTTCGCCGACGTCGTCGCGATCAACAAGTTCGAGCGCCGCGGCGCCGAGGACGCGCGGCGCGACGTCGGGCGCCAGCTCGTGCGCAACCGCGAGGAGTTCGGCGCGAGCTGGGAGGACATGCCGGTCTACGGCACCTCGGCCGCGACGTTCAACGACGACGGCGTCACCGCGCTCTACCACCACCTGCGTGACGTCCTCGGCGAGAACGGCCTGGTCACCGGCGAGGGGCGGCTGGCCCGGACCGACCGCAAGACCTCCACCGAGTACGCCGCGGTGATCCCGCCGGAGCGGGCGCGCTACCTCGCCGACATCGCCGAGACACTGCGCACCTACCACTCCGACACCGACTCCGCGGCCGATGCGGCCCGCACCCGGGCGCACCTGCGCACCGCGCGTGAGCTGGTGGGCCCGGACGGGCACACAGCCGTCGACGAGGCACTGGCCGAGGCCGAGAAGGCGCTGCCCGGCGAGACCGCGGAGATGCTCGAGCAGTGGCCGAGGACGGTCGAGGACTACTCCGGCGACGAGCTGGTCTTCAGCGTGCGGGACAAGGAGATCCGCACGAAGCTGACCAAGGAGACGCTCTCCGGGAACCCGGTGCGCCGGGTGTCGCTGCCGAAGTACACCGAGGACGCCGAGATCGTCCGGTTCCTGCGCAAGGAGAACCTGCCCGGGTACTTCCCGTTCACCGCGGGGGTGTTCCCGTTCAAGCGCGAGGGTGAGGACCCGGCCCGGATGTTCGCCGGCGAGGGCGACCCGTTCCGCACCAACCGCCGGTTCAAGTACCTCTCGGCCGACTCCGAGGCCAAGCGCCTGTCCACGGCGTTCGACTCGGTGACGCTCTACGGGCACGACCCGGACACCCGTCCCGACATCTACGGCAAGGTCGGCACCTCCGGCGTCTCGATCGCGACGCTGGACGACCTCAAGGCCCTCTACGACGGGTTCGACCTCTGCTCGCCGACGACCTCGGTGTCGATGACGATCAACGGCCCGGCGCCGACGATCCTGGCCTACTTCCTCAACACCGCGATCGACCAGCAGGTGGACGACTTCCGCGACGAGCACGGTCGTGAGCCGGACGCGTCCGAGCACGAGGAGCTGACCGCCTACGCCCTGGCCAACGTCCGGGGCACGGTGCAGGCCGACATCCTCAAGGAGGACCAGGGGCAGAACACCTGCATCTTCTCCACCGAGTTCTCGCTGCGGATGATGGCCGACATCCAGGAGTGGTTCATCGCGCACAAGGTGCGCAACTTCTACTCCGTCTCGATCTCCGGCTATCACATCGCCGAGGCCGGGGCGAACCCGATCTCGCAGCTGGCGTTCACCCTCGCGAACGGCTTCACGTTCGTCGAGAGCTACCTGGCGCGCGGGATGGACGTCGACGAGTTCGCGCCGAACCTGTCGTTCTTCTTCTCCAACGGCATGGACGCCGAGTACTCGGTGATCGGCCGGGTCGCCCGCCGGATCTGGGCGGTGGCCATGCGCGAGCGCTACGGCGCCAACGAGCGGGCGCAGAAGCTCAAGTACCACGTGCAGACCTCCGGCCGGTCGCTGCACGCGCAGGAGATGAACTTCAACGACATCCGGACCACACTGCAGGCGTTGTGCGCGCTCTACGACAACGCCAACTCGCTGCACACCAACGCCTACGACGAGGCCGTGACGACCCCGACCGAGGAGTCGGTGCGCCGCGCGATGGCCATCCAGATGATCATCACCAAGGAGTGGGGCCTGTCGATGAACGAGAACCCGCTCCAGGGTTCCTACGTCATCGACGAGCTCACCGACCTGGTCGAGGAAGCGGTCCTGAAGGAGTTCGACTCGATCGCCGAGCGCGGCGGGGTCCTGGGCGCGATGGAGACCGGCTACCAGCGCGGCAAGATCCAGGACGAGTCGATGCTCTACGAGCACCGCAAGCACGACGGCACGCTGCCGATCGTCGGGGTGAACACGTTCGTCAAGCCGCACGACGACGAGGAGCCGCAGACCATCGAGCTGATGCGGGCGACCGAGGACGAGAAGCGCTCCCAGCTCGACCGCCTGCAGGACTTCCAGTCCCGCAACCGGACCGAGGCGGAGCAGGCCATGCGACGCCTCCAGGACGTCGCCACCGGCGAGGGCAACGTCTTCGACGAGCTCATGAAGGCCGCGAGAGTCTGCTCCCTGGGCCAGCTGACCTCGGCCTTCTTCGAGGTGGGAGGCCAGTACCGCCGCAACATGTGACCCGTGCGCGAGGGTGGTGTCCGGCGGGTGATCAGCGGCCGGGTACCGATGAGGGCCACCCGTGGCGCCGATCGGTACCGGGCCGCCGATCTCGCGCAGTCCGGCACCGGCACCGGGACCGGCGGGTTGACATGGGCCGTGACGCGGCCACCGGCCGGCCGGTGCCGCGTTGTGGAGCCATGTCGCGGCCACGGGCCGGGCAGGGCCGCGTTGTGGAGCCGTGTCGCGGCCACGGCCCGGCCGGTGGCGCGTCGTGGAGCCATGGTGCGGCTGGGGGCCGGGCAGGGCCGCGTTGTGGAGCCATGGTGCGGCTGGGGACCGGGCTGTGGCGCGTTGTGGAGCCATGGTGCGGCTGGGGACCGGGCTGTGGCGCGTTGTGGAGCCATGGTGCGACCGACGGAGGGTAGACAGGCGTCGTGAGTAGCGCCGAGCCCGCCGGGCCGAACATCGTCATCGCCTGCCAGGGCGGCGGGAGCCACTCGGCGTTCGGCGCCGGTGTGCTGGGTGGGCTGCTGTCCGCCCCCGAGCTGGACGGCCACCGGGTCACCGGGCTGTCCGGGACGTCCGGGGGCGCGATCAACGCGCTGCTGGGCTGGACGGCCCTGCGCGACGGCGACCGGGCCTCGGCCGCGCGTCGCCTGGACGCGTTCTGGGCGGACAACGCCGCGAGCGGGCCGATCCAGGCTCTGCTCAACACCGCCGTCGTCGGTGCGTCGATCCTGCAGAACCTCGACGCGCTGCCGGGTGTCAGCCCGTACCTGGTCCCTCAGGTCGCGGCCGCGCAGTTCCGGTCGCTGCTGCAACGGCACGTCGACTTCGACGCCATCACCGCCGACCCGGGCCGCGTCGACCCGCTGCTCGTGCTCGGCGCCGTGGACGTGCTCTCCGGCGACTTCCGCGCGTTCTCCAGCCACCGCGAGCGGATCACCGCGGAGGTCGTGGCCGCCTCGGCCGCGATCCCGAACCTGTTCCGCGCAGTCGAGACCGCGGGCGGCACGTTCTGGGACGGGCTGTTCTCCCAGAACCCGCCGGTGCGCGACCTGCTGGCGGCGCTCCCGGACGAGCTGTGGGTCGTCCAGATCACGCCGTCCGCGGTGGACCGGCTGCCGCGCACGCTGACCGAGATCGTCGACCGGCGCGGGGAGCTGTCCGGGAACCTGTCCCTCTACCAGGAGCTGGCGTTCGTGGAGACGCTCAACCGCCTGATCGACGACGGCCGCCTGCAGCCCGGCGGGGAGATCGGACGCACGGTGATCCGGGTGATCGAGCTGCCGCGCGAGATCCTGCCGCGGGCACTCGGGGCGGCGTCGAAGTCCGACCGCAGCCCGGCGTTCCTGCAGCGCCTGACCGACTCCGGCAAGGAGCAGGCCGAGAAGTTCCTCGGGGCGCTGGCGTTCGAACGGGCCTGGGCCGACGGCGACGTCGAGGCGGTGCGGGAACTCTGCGCACCGGGCGCGTCATTGGTCGCGGACGACCCGTTCCCGGGGTCGTTCCGCAACGCCGTGCACGACGTGCTGGACCGCGACGTCGGTCCGGACCTGGCACACAAGCAGGTCTCCGGTGACACCGTGACCTGGGCGCTACGCGCGCCGGGGATCGAGACACCCTGCGTCGCGCGGGCCACCTTCGACGGCCGGAGGGTCAGCGAGCTGCGTCTGGGCCGGCGAACGGCCTGAGCCTGCGGACCGTGAACACACCGATGTCCACCCGCCCCGACACGGGCGGACACCGCACGCTAGCGCCGGGCGGCCCTACGCTTCCCACGGTTCCATCCGCCGAGGATGCTCAGGGCCTCGACGAGCGACTCCGCGGCTTTCGCGAACGCGCGACCGAAGTTCTTCACGGGGGTCCTCCTGTGTCGTGCTGCTGGGGGCCGTTCCACGCTCTCAGACGCGGGCCGGGTTCGTGCACGGGGTTGCTCGGCCATTGCGGTGACGAATCGGGCAAGTTGCCGGCCGGCGTCGAGCTGCTCGCCACTCTTTCGGCGCAGTCACGGCCAAACGGTCCATCGACGAAGCCGCTGGTCGGCGCAATGAGATGGTCGATCCCGGGAAGCCACGCGTCCGTTGGGATGTACTCGGGCGCGCCCTCAGGCATCAACCGGTCGCACAGGAGATGCTTCCGGGGAGTACGGACGAGGGGTGGGATGTCGTGTCGACGAATGTGGTGATCTGGGTCGTGGTCGCGGCCGTCGTGCTGATCGCGATCGGGGTCGGACTGATCGTCGCCGGGCGGGTCCGGGGGCGTCGCCGCAGCGCGGCGCTGCGCCGGCACTTCGGCCCGGAGTACGACCACGTCGTCGAGCAGTCCGGTGGGCGTTCGGAGGGCGAGTCGGTGCTGCAGCGACGGCTGAACCACCGGCGCGAGCTCGACGTCCGCGACCTCGACGCCGACGAGCGCGAACGGTTCTCCTCGGCTTGGGACCAGGCCCAGAACTCGTTCGTGGAGACCCCGCGCACCGGGCTGCGCGACGCCGACCTGCTGGTGATGCAGGTGATGCGGGACCGCGGCTACCCGGTCGAGCACTTCACCGAGCGCGAGGAGATGGTCTCGGTCGACCACCCCGACCTGGTCGGGCACTACCGGGCCGCGCACCGCACGGCCGTCGCCGACACCCAGGACCACGCGGACACCGAGCAGCTCCGCCAGGCGATGGTCGACTACCGCTACCTGTTCGACGAGCTGATCGGCGCCGGGCACCCGGAGCGGACGCAGCGGGGCATGCAGGCACCGTGAGCGACGGCACGCCCCGCGAGGAGACCACCGAGGTGGTGAACGGCCCGACCGTGCTGTCCGGGCGCTACGAACTCGTCCGCCTGCTCGGCGAGGGCGGCATGTCCCAGGTCCACCTCGCGCACGACCGCGAGCTCGGCCGTGACGTCGCCGTCAAGATCCTTCCGGCCACCGGCGACCGGGACGACGAGGACCTGCAGCGACTGCGCGACGAGGCCCGCGCCGCCGCGTCGATCACGCACCCCGGCGTCGTCACCGTGCACGACATCGGCACCACGCGCGACGGCCTGTTCGTGGTGATGGCCTACGTGGACGGCGAGTCGCTGGCCGAGCGCCTCCGCCGGGCCGGGCCGCTCGACCCGGCCGACGCCGTCGCCGTCGGGCAGGCCGTCTGCGATGCGCTGGGGGCCGCGCACCGGGCCGGCGTCGTGCACCGCGACGTCACCCCGGGCAACATCATGCTCGGGCGCGACGGGACGGTGACCGTCACCGATTTCGGCATCGCCCGGATGGGGCCCGGCGCCGGGCGCACCCGGACCGGCTACATCGTCGGGACCCCCTCGTACCTGGCCCCCGAGCAGGGACACGGCGGTGAGCTGGACGGACGCGCCGACCTCTACGCGCTGGGATGCTGCCTGTTCACCGCCCTGACCGGGCGCCCGCCGTTCACCGACGACGACTCGTTCGCCGTCGTGCTGGCACACATGCGCTCCGACCCGCCGCGCCCGCGCCGGCTGCGCGCCGACATCCCGGAGGCACTGGAGGCGGTGATCCTGCGGGTGCTGGCCAAGGACCCGAACCGCCGCTACCCCGACGCCGCGGCGATGGCGCTCGCCCTCGGCGAGTCGGTCGGTGCCGGGGACACCGCACCCCGCGGGCACACACTCGAGCTGCCGAACCCGGACGAGACCGGGAGCTCGGACCCGCCGTGGGTCAAACCCCTCCCGCACCGGACGCCCGATCCGGACGCCGGTGCGGACGCCGAGGCGGTGACGCGCCGGACACCGGACACCGGGCCGGGCGCGGACCGCCGCGAGCCGGTCGCGCAGGCACCGCAGGCCCGGTCGAACCCCGGGGGCCGGGCCGAGCACACGACGGCCCTGGACAGCACCCTGGCCGACGTCGAGAGCGACCAGGGGCGCTCGGGGGAGCGCCGCCGCGGCGTCGGGTTCACGCTGATCGGCGTGGCCCTGGTCCTCGTGGTCCTGGTCGTGCTCGCGGTGCTGTTCCTCCGCTGAGGCTCGGCCACCGCAGAGCGAGGTCCCGGGTTCCGGCAGGGCGGAGTCCCGGGTTCCGGCAGGGCGACAACTCAGCCGGGCAGCATCAGGTCCAGCGACAGCGCCGCCGCGAGCACCGGGCCGATCAGCCGCGAGGCCCCGCGACGCGGGAGCGCGGCGATCCGCGGCGCGAGCGCGGTCAGGTCGCGGTGGCGGCCGCGGGCGAGGACGTGGGCGATGGTCAGCGCGGCGACCGGGTGCGTGTCGAGTGCGCTGTGGCCCATCCCCGGGATCGGCACCAGGACCGCGTCCGGGATCAGCGCGGCGACCCGCTCGGCGACCGGCGGCGGCGTCCGCAGGTCCCGGTCCCCGGACACGACGGCGGTGGGCCACCGGAAGCGGGTGATCTCCGCGGGCAGGTGCAACGGCTCCCCCGCGTACGCCGGGGCGTGCCGGGCCGCGGCGGCGGACGCCGTCTGCGGGTCCAGAGGCAACCCGTCCGGTGGGAGCCCGTAGCCGAGCTGGCCGAACGCGATCCCGCGGACCAGGTCGGGCTCGTAGACCAGCGGCGTGCCGGGCCCGACCTCCTCGACGCCCAGTCCGGCGATCAACCGCCAGGTCCGCAGGCCGCGACCTCCGGCCAGCGCCGAGAGCAGCCGTTCCAGCACCTGCGGGCCGCCGAACTCGTAGAGGACCGGCACGACTCGGCCGGTCTCGTCGGCGGACACGATCCCGTCGCCGACGAGGCGGCGCAGCAGCTCTGCGCACCGGGCGGTGTCCGGTGCGGTGCCGTCCCAGAGCAGGCCGCGCAGGTGCGCGCGGACCGCCGGGAGGTCCTCGGCGACGGACAGGATCGGCGAGTCCAGCACCATCCCCGCGACCCGCTCCGGGTGCCGGACGCCGAACGTCTGGGCCAGGTAGGTGCCGTACGACGAGCCGAGGACGACCGCCCGTCCGATCCCGGCGTCGTCGAGCACGGCGGCCAGGTCGTCGGCCGCGGCCTGCACGGTCACGTCGGCGACCGCGAGGTCGGTCCCGCCCTCGTCACGGCGCGACAGGCCGACCCCGCGGTGCTCCATCATCACCACGTCCAGCCCGCGTGCGGCGGCCCGTCGGCGGACGCCGCGGTAGGGCAGCACGGACGCGATCCCCGGTCCGCCCGGGACCAGCACGATCGGCGGGGTCCCGGCCGTGCCCGGCCCCGTGCGGACCCAGTGCACCGGCACACGGCCCTCCCCCGCCGGTCGCAGGACGACACCGCCTCCGTGGGTACGGCGGACGGCGGCGGACCACGCGTCGAGCGTCGTCACGGGTCCTCCTCCGGGAGCGGGTGTCGTAGTCGAAGACGCCCGGACGACGGGCGCGTTCCCCCGGGCTCCTGTGATCGTGCGCTCGACGACCGCACCGTGCCGCCCGAGCACCTTCGTCGTCACTGCCGGCCCCGGTTCC